>CAKZQF010000107.1 GCA_937139475.1 uncultured Gammaproteobacteria bacterium
CAATTCATACTCTTTGCCATGGGCGCCTGGATTTGGGAAGTTGCCTTTACTTGGGGTTGTGTATTCCAAACTGCCGCCGTTGCACGTTTAGATTCGCAAGGCCGCGCAATCATGCTGATCCCAGCAGCCTTTGGCGTCAGTGCCATGGTAGGCCCTGCTCTAGGCGGCTGGTTAGCCGGTTCTGGTTATGAGCAAGTATTGATATTAGCATTCGGTACTAGTGTGGTGGCTGTGATGATGTTTATGGGACCTTTGGCGGTGCGACAGCATCGAGTGATTAGTGAGCCGGTTGTTGGCTGATATCGGACTCTTTCTATTAAATCGCCAATTTGAGTTATGCGGATATATGATGTGCTATTTGGCGTCAATTCATTAATCGAAAACAGCGTGAGCACACCAGTTACTTTTCTTTGTAAACCTCGTCCTGAGGTTTATCGCTCCGCGACCAGCTAAAGCTGCCCTAGAATGTTCCAGACATCCTAGTGGCGAAGCACAAATTGGTCTGGAACCAATTTGAACAGCCGAAGGCTGGCCCGAAGGGTGAAATACATGGAGGTATTTCATATTGAAAAGTAACTGGCATGCAATCATTGATGCCGAATTTATCGTAGGCTTCAATTGCATGTCAAAACTGATCCAAGCTTTAATATGTCAGTAAAAAATTGTAAGCATGTAACCCTGCGCTTGGAAGTTACTATTAATGCTACTCCTCAATAAAAAGACAAAAAAAAGCCAGCGTAGCGCTGGCAAAGGCTGAACCTGATTGTAGAGAGTAACTAATTACTCCCCAGTAAACTTAGGGTGACGCTTCTCAATAAACGCCTGCATTCCTTCTCGTTGATCTTTAGAAGCGAATAATACTTGATTGGCTTTACGCTCTAATGCCATGGCACTGGCCAGTGGGGCATCCATACCAGCTAAAATAACTTCTTTTACTTGCTCTGCAGCTAGTGGCGGCATGCGTGCTATGCGGCGACAGTTAGCCAGGGCAACGTCATATACATCTTCGTCTTCACAAAGCTCACTCACTAAGCCGCCAATCCATGCATCATGTGCCGTGATTGGTTTACCTGTTAATGCCATTTGCATTGCTTTGTACTTTCCTACTGCTCGTACAAGGCGCTGTGTACCACCGATGCCGGGCATGATACCGATGGAAATCTCTGGCTGACAGAAACTCGCCCCCTTACCTGCAATAATAATGTCCGCTAGCATGGCCAGTTCACAGCCACCGCCGAAAGCATAGCCATTGACTGCCGCTACAACAGGGATAGGGCACTGTTCAATCGGGGCCCAAACACGCTCGGTATGGCGATTTAGAATCTCGATAGGATCCGCATCTATAAGGCCTTTAATGTCACCACCTGCGGCAAATACTTTGTCGCCACCAGTTAATAAGATACAGCGCACTTCTTTATTGGCAGCAAGCTCAATAAAGTGATTGGACAAGCGATCTTGCAGTTCAAGGCTTAATGCGTTCGTTGCATGAGGGCGGTTTAACCGTAACTCTGCTACGCCTTCTTCTGGAAAGCTTAAGATGACGCTAGGCTCAGTTTGATCCGTCATGAGGTTCTCCAAATGCAGTGGACTCGTAAAATCCTGCATCGCAATAATTTAATTGATGACTCATTGTGGTTTCTGTCCTGTTAACCAGCATCGTCCATTTAGACGAAGCTGGTTATCCGATTCCCTAGGTAAACTGTTTTCATGGAAATAATTTTAATACAAAGGCACAAACATGCAGGCTAGCGATAATTATGAAGGCAAAGTAGTACTAGTTACTGGTGGTACTAAAGGTATTGGTATTGGTATTGCTCAAGGATTCTTGTCCGCTGGTGCAACTGTTGTCGTCTGTGGCAGGAAAGAAGTAGAACAACTGCCACAAGCCCAATTTAATGGTGAAGTGAATCAGGCTCGCTTTATTCAGGCCGACGTGAAAAATATCGATAGCATCACCGCTATGTTTGCCTCGATTGAAAAAGACTACGGCAAGTTAGATGTACTAGTGAACAATGCTGGCGGTAGCCCGTTTGCGTTAGCTGACAAAGCATCGCCGCGCTTCCACGAAGCAATTCTCCAGCTGAACTTGATTGCGCCATTAAATGTTGCGCAGCAAGCCAACCTTATTATGCAGGCAAACGGCGGCGGAACCATCGTGTTCATCGCGAGCATTAGTGCAATGCGTGCTTCCCCTGGCACAGCGGCCTACGGCGCGGCTAAAGCAGGTGTTTTATCGTTAGTTAAATCACTAGCGGTTGAATGGGCACCTAAAGTACGTGTTGTTGCCGTAAGCCCGGGTCTTGTAAAAACAGAACAATCGCATCTTCATTATGGTGATGATGATGGTATCGCGGCAGTAAGCGCGACAATTCCTGCCCAACGTATGGCAGAACCAGCAGACATCGCAAATGCTTGTATGTTCCTTGCCTCTGAGCAAGCGAGCTACTCAAGTGGTTGCAACCTACTACTTAATGGTGGTGGTGAAATGCCCGCTTTTTTAAGCGCAGGCGACGATAAGTAATTAATTTTGCTTTCAATTTTTAGAATTTATCTTTGAGAAATGCAGGGAGACGAACATTGGCTAAATATGAATGGTTATCCGAAGTCGAATCGATAGTCGGAAAGCAGTACGGTCGTATCTACTCGTGGGACAACGTTAACGAAACGATGGTTAGGCAGTGGTGTGAAGCGATGGGTGTTGATAACCCACTGTATACAGATGCCCAATATGCTGCAACAACTGAGCACGGGCAACTTGTTGCTCCCCCGGCGATGTTACAAAGTTGGTGTTTAGCAGGCTTTGATGATGAAAGTCTTGCTCCTGGCTCAACCACAGACAACCCATACGGTGTACTTGAGATCATGGAAGCACAAGGTTATCCGTCAGTTGTTGCGGTTAACTCAAACCTTCACTTTGATCGCTACGTCACCATGGGTGAAAACCTTTATTACACCACGATCTTTGATAGTTACAGTGAAGAGAAAACCACGGCATTAGGCACAGGTTTCTTCGTGACATTAAAAATGACTTACTTCTCTGAGCAGCCAGAAGGTGTTGAAGATGAGAAAGTGGGCGAGCTGATGTTCCGTGTGTTCAAATTTAAAGCGCCTAAGCGTGAGAAAAAAGCAGAAAGCACTAGTGCAGAGCCGCCTAAAATGAAGCGTCCTCAGCCGGGTATCAGTGATGATAACCGCTTCTTCTGGGATGGTTGTGAAGAAAAAGAGCTGCGCATTCAAGAGTGTAATGCCTGTAAGAAACTACAACACCCACCGGGGCCAGTGTGTATGCATTGTCACTCGTTTGACTTGGGTTACAAACTCGCTAGCGGCAAAGGTGAAATTTACTCATTTGTTGTGATGCACCACCCGTATGTGCCACCGTTTGAAACGCCTAATCCAATTGGCTTGATTGAGCTTGAAGAGGGTGTTCGATTAGCTGCTGGTTTAATTGGCCTTGAAGAGGGTGAGTCACCAAAAATAGGTCAAGCTGTGCAAGTGGAATTCCATACCTTTGATGGTGAATTAACGCTGCCGCAGTTCAGAGCCGTTAAGGAGTAGTCATGGACTTTAATCTAACTGAAGAACAATCAGCGATTGCTGATATGGCTAACAGCCTGTTTACAGATACCTGTACCGATGAGTTTCTGCGTGATTACGATGAAGCGGGTCAAGGTACGATGTCGACACTATGGCAAGCCTGTATTGAAACTGGCTTGCAAGGGGTGATTATCCCGGAAGCGGCTGGCGGTATCGATCTTGGTATGACCGAGTTGAGCCTAGTGTTACAAGCCCAAGGCGGCGCATTGGCACAGGTGCCACTATGGCGTCATCAGGTTGCTGCAACGGCTATCGCTAAGTTTGGTAGTGCTGACCTACAGTCAATTGCGCAAACTGCCGCTGAAGGGGGCAATCTACTAACACTGGCATTCAATTTAGTCAGCACCACTAATGAAGCGCAAGTGACAGTTGAGCAAACCGATGCAGGTTTAAACTTAAACGGCCTGGTGCAATCAACGGCTGTGGCTGGTCTGGCGGATTACATCTTATTGTCAGTGACTGTAGACGAGCAAACTCGTTGGGTAGTGCTTGATAGCAAAGCGTCAGGTTTAACCCTAACCACAGGTCAAATGACCCAAGGTGAAGAAGTCGCTGATTTACACCTAAACAATGTCACCGTTGCTCAAGCCTCTTTACTTGAAGCGGGTGCGGATAAGTGGTTAGTGCCACGCATCATGGCATCACTTGCATCTCTGCAATTGGGTGTGAGTGAAGAACAAATTAAAAAGACGGTTGAATACGTTAGCGAACGTAAGCAGTTTGATCGCACCATTGGTACATTCCAAGCGGTGCAAATGACAATGGCTGATACCAAAATTGCGCTAGAAGCATTGCGCAGTAGTGTATGGCAGCTGTGTTATCGCCTTGATAACGACTTAGGTTGTGATCATGAAGCCTTTGCCACGGCGTGGCAGGCATGTGAAGCGGGCCATGAGATTGGTCACAAAGCACAACACGTTCACGGTGGATTTGGTGTAGACGTAAGTTACATCATTTACCGATACCTATACTGGAGCCGCGCTATCAGCCTTAACCTAGGCGGTAGTCCCGCATTACTGGCGAAGCTTGGCGATGCCTTGGCTGAAAACGATAAGCTTGGATGGAAATATGACCTTGGGGAAAACGATGCAATCTAAAACAATGCAATTTAATGAAGTTCAGGTAGGCGATAAATTACCTGGCTTAGATATCCCGATCACTGTAACGCTAATTTCTGGCGGTGCTATTGCAACACGTGATTTCTTTAAGGGACACCATGATAAAGACGCGGCTATTGAGCTTGGCTCGCCTCACGTTTTTATGAATATCTTAACGACTAATGGTTTAGTACAAAACTTTATTGAGCAATGGTCTGGTCCAGAAAGTCGTTTTCTTGATTTAGATATTAAGCTTGGTATGCCGAACTACCCAGGTGACACGATGAAGTTTAAGGGTGAAGTGATAGCAAAAGATGAAGCAACACGGACAGTAGATGTTGGCCTAGCTGGTATCAATCAATATGGTCCTCATGTAACTGGCACAGTGCGATTAGTACTACCATAAACTTAGGAGATACAAGATGAATGAGTCAATTAGCGGTAAGGCCGCCATTGCAGGTCTAGGTGTCACCGAGTTTTCTAAAAACTCTGGTCGCACAGAAATACGCTTAGCGATGGAAGCAACACTATCGGCATTAGAAGATGCTGGTATCGATCCAAGTGAAGTGGATGGCTTTTGTAGCTATTCAGTAGACAAAGTGCCTGAGTACGAAATTGCGCGCTTACTTGGTTGTGACCAAGTTAAATTTTTCTCGCAAATTCCCCATGGTGGCGGCGCAGCGTGTGCTCCAATCATGCACGCAGCAATGGCTGTTGCTAGCGGTGTTGCGAAAACCGTAGTGGTTTATCGCGCGATGAACGAACGCTCTTGGTACCGTTTTGGAACAGGTAGCTACGGTTTCGCCTCTACACCAATTTTTGAAAATACTAACTACGGTTGGTATATGCCACACGGCTTCCATACTCCTGCTGGTTGGGTAGGCATGTTTGCACAGCGTTACATGCATGAGTTTGGCGCAACGTCTGAAGATTTCGGTAAAGTTGCAGTGGCAGCACGTGATTTTGCAGCGACCAATCCAGCGGCATTTTTCTATGAAAAGCCAATTACCTTAGAAGATCACCAAGCATCTAAATGGATTTGTGAACCTTTACATCTACTTGATTGTTGTCAGGAATCTGATGGTGCGGTTGCTATGGTTATTACCAGCGTTGATCGTGCAAAAGACTTAAAACAAAAGCCGGTCATCATTAAAGGTGGCGCACAAGGTATTGCAGAAGGTCAGCAAATCATGACCTCGTACTACCGCGAAGACATTACTGGCTTGCCAGAAATGGGCATTGTGGCGAAAGAGCTCTATGCACAGTCTGGTCTTGGCCCAGATGATTTCCAAACCGCGATTATTTACGATCACTTCACCCCGTTTGTACTACCACAACTTGAAGAGTTTGGTTTTGCAGAGCGTGGTAAAGCGAAAGACTTTATCCGTGCCGGTCACCATAAGCGTGGCGGTAAGTTGCCAATTAATACCCACGGTGGTCAACTAGGTGAAGCGTATATCCATGGTATGAATGGTGTCGCTGAAGCCGTAAGACAAGTACGTGGTACGGCGGTTAACCAAGTTGATGATGTTGAAAACGTGTTAGTCACTGCAGGAACGGGTGTACCAACCAGTGGCCTGATTTTAGGCACAGAGTAAGGAGCACACTATGTTCGTTGATTTAACTCCAGAGCAAAGGGCCTTGCGCCTTGAAGTAAGAGATTACTTCCAACAATTAATGACTCCTGAGCTACGCAATAAGCTTAGAGGTAAAGAAGGCGGCGAAGATTTTCGCAATGTCGTTCGACAAATGGGTAAAGATGGCTGGTTGGCCGTTGGTTGGCCGAAAGAGCATGGTGGCCAAGGTTACCAAGCGACTGAGCAGTTAATCTTCTTTGAAGAAGCAAACATTGCTGGCGCGCCATTACCCTTTGTAACCATTAGTACAGTTGGTCCAGCATTGATGGCATACGGGACTGACTTGCAAAAAGAGAAGTTCTTGCCGGGTATCGCAAATGGTGAAATTCATTTCGCTATTGGTTATTCAGAGCCTAATGCCGGTTCTGACTTAGCGACGCTAAAAACTAAAGCAAAGCTTGAAGGTGATAACTTCATTGTTAACGGTAACAAGCTATGGACGTCGGGTGCTGAGTCTGCCGATTACATTTGGTTAGCTGCACGCACAGATGAAGAGTTGGCACGTCATAAAGGCGTATCAATCATGATTCTAGATACCAAAAGCGAAGGCTTTAGCAGTACGGTTATCCCAACCTGTTCAAACCCAACAGCAGCGACTTATTACGATGACGTAAAAGTACCAAAAGAAATGCTAGTTGGTGAACTAAATGGTGGTTGGAAACTGATCACAGCACAGTTAAACCATGAGCGTTTAGGCTTAGGTTCATGGTCAGACAAAGTCGCTGGCTTATATGGCCGCGTGTACTTGTGGGCTAACCGTAAAGACGAGCAAGGCAGACGTGCTAGCGACAACCCTTGGGTTCGCAGTGCACTGGCTGAGTGTTACGCCAAACTTGAAGCAATGCGCTTAATCAACTTCCGTATTGCTGCTGACCTTGATAAAGGCCAAATGGATATCGCGCTAGCGTCGGTAACTAAAGTTTATGGCTCTGAATCAGCAATCGAGATTTTGCGTAAGCTAATCGATATCGTTGGTATGAACGGCATGGTACGTGAAGATTCCGCTGCGTCATTCTTGATGGGCGAACTTGAATATGAAGTGCGCGCATCGGTAACACTAACTTTCGGTGGTGGTGCAAATGAAATACAGCGTGAACTGATTGCTCAGTTTGGTATTGGCATGCCACGCGCCGTGCGCTAGTACCCGTCATCATTGAAACTGCAGTTTTATTGCCGGCGTATTGAATAACAATCACTTATGAAATATAAGCTCATGCTATTCAATACTTGGCGGCTGTACTGCAATTCCAATGCTATTGGGTATATTAAATTGGAGAGAGTATGAGTGATTTAGCAAAATTTCGCGAAGAAGTCCGCGCATGGTTAGAGGCAAACTGCCCCATGTCATTACGCACACCTACGCCAGATGGTGAACTTATCTGGGGTGGTAGCAAAGTTAATTTTACCTTTGAAGATCAGCGCCTTTGGTTTGAACGCATGCGCGACAAAAACTGGTTTTGTCCTACATGGTCAACTGACGTTGGTGGTGGCGGTTTAAGCGCTAAAGAAAACAGCGTACTAGAAAGTGAAATGCGCCGCCTTAAATGTCGTCCGCCGCAAATTAATCTAGGTATTTGGATGCTTGGCCCGGTGCTACTTCAACACGGTAGTGATGAGCAAAAGAAACAATTTTTAACCCCAATGACTCGTGGCGAAGTTCGCTGGTGTCAGGGCTTTAGTGAGCCAAATGCGGGTTCTGATCTTGCTAGTATCCGCACTAGCGCAGTAGACAAAGGCGACCACTACCTAGTGAACGGTAGCAAGATCTGGACATCTTACGGCGATCAATCAGATTGGATGTATGCCTTGGTGCGTACGGATCCTAGCGCACCTAAGCATCAAGGTATTAGCCTGTTATTGCTTGATATGCATAGTGAAGGTGTAAAAGCGGCGCCGATTGACCTGATTAGCGGTAAATCGACCTTCTGTGAAGTGTTCTTTGACAACGTTGTTGTACCAAAAGAAAACCTTATCGGTGAGCTTAACAACGGCTGGAAGCTAGCAAAAGAGTTGTTGCAACACGAACGTAGTGCAATGTCTAAATTTGGTGAATTCCAGCTGCCAACGCACTTTGACCTGATGTCATTAGTTAATGATTACATGCCTGCGCCACATAGTAAAAGTGAAGAGGCTTTAATTGACCGCGCGACAGTTGCTAACATGGAAGAAGCCACATACAACTTAACAGTGCAACGCTTAACGCAAGAAATGCAAGCAGGGCAAAACTGTTTTGGCCTGATGTCGGTAATGAAGTTTGTTCACACCGAACAGGAAAAAATTAAATTTGAATTGCTACTTGATGCGATGGGTTATCGTGGCCTTGGCTGGGAAGATGACAGCTTTAGCGATCAAGAGCAGTCAATAACCCGCGCGTGGCTTAATAGCTTTGCCCAAACCATTGCTGGTGGTTCGTCAGAAGTACAACTGAACGTAATCGCGAAGCGCGTCTTACAACTACCTGAAAATAAAGGAACAAGCTAATGAGTATGGTATATAGCGAAGACGATCGCATGCTCGCCGACACGGCTGAAGAATTTCTTGCCGCACAAAGCCCTGTCTCTGCACAGCGCGCATTGCGTGACAACGAAGCGCCACTAAACTTCGATCCTGAAATTTGGCAACAAATGATGGAATTGGGTTGGGGCGCGATCACCTTTCCTGAAGAGCTGGGTGGTCTGGACTTTGGTTACAAAGGCTTGGGCGCAGTATTTGAAGCGATGGGTAAACACCTAAGCGCTTCACCAATGTTATCTTCAGTAGTGCTGTGTGGTTCATTACTACAACAGCTAGCCAATGATACGCAGAAAGAGTGGCTTAGCGCCATTATTACTGGTGAAAAGCGTTTAGCACTAGCCGTTGATGAGCAAGCTCGCCATAAGCCAGAAGCAATTGAAACAACGGCAACCCAAGACGGTGACGGTTTTGTACTAAATGGTAGCAAAACGATGGTCTTTGATGGCGTTAGCCCTGATGGCTGGATTGTTGCAGCAAAACACCAAGGCGGTGTGAGCTTATTCATCGTGCCATTTAGCGATAGTGTTAAAGTGAACCGCGTTAAGTTAGTAGACTCTCGTAACTATGCGAACCTAAGCTTCGATCAGGTTAAAGTTCCTGCTGAAGCACTGCTAGGCAGTGCAGGTCAAAGTGCAGAAGCGCTTGATAAAGCACTTGACCTTGGCCGCTTATGTTTAAGTAGTGAGCTTTTGGGCGCGAGTAAAGCGATTTTCGCCATGACGGTTGAGTACTTGCAGGTGCGTGAACAATTTGCAGTTAAAATTGGTACCTTCCAAGCACTGCAGCATCGCGCAGCAAAATGTTTTATTGAGCTTGAATTAGCCCAATCAACAATCATCTCAGCCCTATCAAAAGCTGATAGCAACGCCGATGATTTTGCAGCAAGTGTAAGTTTAGCGAAATGGAAGCTATCGAAAGTCGCCGATCTTATTAGTGGCGAGGCGATTCAAATGCACGGCGGCATTGGTGTCACCGATGAACTAGATGTTGGCCTCTACCTAAAACGCATTCGCGTTGCGCAAATGAGTCTAGGTGATATGGATTTCCACCAAGCGCGATTTTCAGCATTGAACTAGCTTAGTGCTGAACAAGCGAAATGATAGAACGGCAGTCAATTAACATTGGCTGCCGTTTTTTGCTTTTGTGCCTTGGAATGACAGCAAAATGTGCTTGATTAGCTGGTTTTTGGTGCACTTCATTCTTGGCAAGGCTTGAATAAATTCCTTTAAATGGCTAATTTTAATAATTAAATTGATGTGTTTACTTTTAATTCGGAATGCTAAGGAAGTAATATGCCAATAAAAAAATGGGTTTTTCAATATTTAATAGCGCTGCCAATCATCTTTGTATTACTCGCTGGTATTCAATATCTAAAGGGAAGGAGCCTGGAGTATGCTATTGAATTTGGTGTGATGTGGTCGTTAATATCCGTAGCAATTTTTGCGCTTAGGCGTTTCTATTTCTATCGTAAAAACATCAAATGTGCAGTTTGCAATGATATACCAGATAACAATTAAAGATTCAGGTAATAGGTAAACAGAACAAGTCGCTTAAAGGGACAGAAACAACTGACTTTGCTCCTTTAGCCAACAATTTCTTGCTTTTAACAAGGTGTTAAACGGATTTTATAATTTATGATTAGAGTTGCCAATGTCGATGACTTAAAGGGAGTTCTTAGTTTATATAAAGAACTTCGCCCACATGATCCCAAACTAGAACTCAATTTTGCAAAGGAAAAGTGGATTGAGATAATCAATGATCCTGCAACCGTTATTATTGTTGCTCAAATAAATGGTGAGTTAGCTTCAACTTGTGCTTTAGGCATCAATAAAAGTATTGCTAACGGAGCAAGGCCCTTTGGCATCATTGAGCACGTAATTACCTCTAACAGATTTCGCAGGCAGGGGCTGAGCAGACAAGTATTGGAGTTTGCCATATCAACGGCATGGCAAAGTAATTGTTATAAAATTATGTTGCTATCAGGTGAGAAGTTAACTGGGGCTCACGCTTTATATGAATCAGTGGGCTTTAAAGGTGGCATTGAAAAAGGGTTTGTAATCAAGCCACCCGTTAAGCAATAAATTTCCCAGGGGCCCTAAATCAACAGGGTGTGTATCAATCGTTACACCCAACTCAGTATTAAGCACCTTGATAATCTGTAGCATTTACGCAGCTATATATAATTATTTTTTCCTGAGTTAGAATGCCAGTACACTCAAGGAGGTTAATAAATGTACCAGCCAGAAAAAATAATAATAGCTGATGATCATCCTTTGTTTCGCCAAGCATTGAAGTTGATGCTTGAGGCTCACTTTGACAATGTAAAAGTATTTGAAGTTGAGAATGTTAGTGAATTAGAGGCGCTATTACCCAAAGAGCAGGATGTTGATTTACTGCTGCTTGACCTAAATATCCCCGGTGCCCAAGGCTTTAACACTCTTATAAATATGCGTGATAAGTATCCTCAAATGGGCGTATCTATTGTCTCCGGTTATGAGGATAAGGAAACAATTAATAAGGCGGTCGCATTTGGCTCTGCCGGATTTATTCCTAAATCAATTAGTATTCCAGCGATGATTCAGGCGATAGAGAGTATTCTATCTGGTGAAGTTTGGCTGCCAAACTTTGAAGAGCTTAAGGAAGAAGTACCGCTTTCTGAAGAAAGTAAAAAGATAGCCAGCTTGTCACCGCAGCAATATAAAATTTTGATGATGTTTTCCAATGGCTTACTTAATAAGCAAATTGCGGCGCAGTTGTCGCTATCCGAGGCCACTGTTAAATCGCATGCCGGTGCTATTTTTCTTAAACTTGGTGTGCGAAACAGAACCCAAGCGGTGATTATGCTTAACGAAAGTGAAAACAAACTGCAATCATTTGCCCAAGCCTTCGAGTAACCTTGGGCATTTCTTAGAGTTTGCTGGTGTAGTTTTGTTGCAACGCTTTAGCCAGCATAGAGCTCATTAATGCACGCAAAGCCACCGGTTTAATCAGTTTTCTTAAGTAGCCAATGCCGAGTTCTTGGCATTGTTCCAATACTTCGCTATCAGTTGTTGCCGTGATTAAGATCGCTGGCACTGGGTAGCTATTAACTTGTTGCAGCGTATTAATTAGGCTGATGCCGTTTTCATTATTATCTAAGTGATAATCGGCAAGAATAATATCGAACTGATATTGCGGCTGTTTAAATTGCGCTGTTGCTTGCGCCGAGTTACTAGCCGTTACAACATGACAGCCCCAGGCTGTTAATAACTTCTCCATGCCAGTAAGCACCTCCGGTTCGTTATCAATGCATAGCACGGTAACACCAGCTAACGTGATACTTGCTTCTACTGTCTGCTGGCTGGTTTTTTCTATTGGCGCTTGATGAATAGGCAGTTTGAATGAGAATAGCGAACCGCTACCGGGCGTTGAGGATAGCTGTAAGTTGCTCTCCAATAAGGCCGCTAAGCTTTGTGCTATGTTTAACCCTAAACCAAGCCCTTTAGCGCCTTTTTGGTTTTTATTGTTCAATTGAGTAAATTGCTTGAATATAAGCTGTTGCTCGCTCTTTTCAATCCCTGGCCCGTTATCAATCACTTGAATATCAATGCTATTGCCGACCTTTCGACACCCGAGTAAAACTTTGCCAGGGCTAGCATACCTAAATGCATTGGTGAGTAGGTTTTGCAGTATACGACGTAATAACTTTTTGTCGGTCGCTACGCAATAGCGCGTCTTAAACCAGCTAAACTGCATCTGATATTGATTAACCATCGGAGCAAACTCCTGCCCCAAACTGCTAAATATTTCATGTAGTGAGGCTGGTTCGATGGTGGGCGATATTTTGCCACTCTCGATACGTGTAACTTCATTCAGATCGGCCAACAAGTCATTGGCGCTGTTAAGGGAGTTGTTTATCGACGCCAAGTTATCTTTCTCATTGCGCCCAAGCACCGGACTTAGTGCTAACGTTGAGCAGTATAGTCTCGCCGCAGATAGTGGCTGCATCAAGTCATGGCTACATGCTCTTAAATACTGGTTTTTTTCAAAGGAGGCTTGTTCTGATTTTTGCCTTGCAATGGCTAACTCTGCATTGGTTTGAGCCAATTTCTTGTTGGCTGCTTCCAGCTTTTTTGTCCGTTCTTGTACACGGCTTTCAAGGCTAAGGTTCTGCTCTTTTAATAAATTTTCAGCTTCTCTATACATAGTGATGTCAGTGAAAATCATCACGAAGCCACCATCCGGAATCGGATTTCCTTCAATGCGTATAACTTGCCCGTTAGGTTGTTCGCGCTCAACACTATGCCTGCTACCTTCCCTAAAAAACTGTAAGCGCTTTTCTACCTGGAAATCTAATGAGCCTGTATATTCCGGTCTGTTTTTTAAATTATAACGGATAAGGTCTTTAATCGGTGTGCCAATATAAATTAGCTCTTGCGGGTAGTTAAACAGTTTTAGATATGGCTCGTTCCATGCCACCATGTTTAAATTACTATCAATAACCGATATCCCTTCGTTGTTATTTTCAATCGCACTTGATAGCACCGTGCGACTGAATTCAATGCGTTGGCTTGAAGCGTCCTCGACTATTTTCGCGACTTCATCAAGCGCCATATCACGACCTTCAATGGCGGATGAAATAACCAATTTGGCTGATGCCGAGCCCATCACACTCGCTAGCGTTTTCTCGGTGTGAAAGATTAGTGCATTGTTGTAATCCTGTTTTGATTGAGCTTGTGATTTAGCATGTTGTTTAAATTCGTTAATACACTCTTTTGCTCTTTGTGTGCCAACAAACCGAGTCAGTAACAGTTCAAGCTCATTGGCTGATATTTTTCGCTGAATCGTCGGTGTTAATCTGTCTAGATTAGGTCGCTGGATGAAGTGCTCCAACTGGGATTGCTCTTGAATAGTTGGCCTAAATAACTTAGAGCCAAACCATAGAATAGCGATGTTGACGGTCAACCCGAGTAATGTTGCTGCTGTGGTTTTTGATATGCCCCAGTTTTCCATTGGGTGAGCATATAGACCTAATTGCGGTAAGAGGTTTAGGCATAACCAAATCATAAAGCCAGACGAAATAGCAATTAATACGGCCTTTTGGCTGGCTTTTCGCCAATAAAAGGCGGCAAATAGCGGTGGCCCTATTTGCGCGATTGCGCCAAAAGCAACCTCTCCCAAAGATGCTAAGGTATCTTCTGGCGCAGTCACTAACATGCCAAAACTTAAGAAGATAATAAATACCACTAAACACTTTCTGATGAACAATAAGCGTCGGCTAAATTTATTGAAGTCGGCCTGTTGGATGGTTGAATGTTTAAATAAGAACGGGAAAACAAGTTCATTACTGAGCATAGTACTTAACGCAATTGTAGAGACAATAACCATGGAACTAGCGGCTGAAACGGCGCCAAGAAAGGCAAACAAGGTCAACCAAAGCTGCCCATCAAAGACGGGCAGAAACAGTGTATAGGCTTCGGCATCTAGCGAATTGCCATAAAGCGCTTTACCGACCAGTCCAATAGGCATTGCAAAAAAAGCAAAAACCAACACGTATAACGGAAATAGCCAGCGGCTTAACTTAGCGTGCTGCTGCTCTTTTAGTTCAACAACCATGACTTGAAATTGTCTTGGAAAGCAAAGAAATGCTGATATGCCGATCAGTAAAAGGCCGAACATCGAGGTGATGTTAAAGAATGAAGATTGCTGTTCAATGTTGATATCTTGCTTTGCGATTTGCCACACGGCCATTGGCGAGTCGTAAATACAAAATAGAGCAAAGAGTCCGATCACCAAAAAGGCTGTTAATTTGACTAGTGATTCAAATGCAATCGCAATCATTACGCCGGGGTGGCGCTCGGTGACATCTATTGCCCTAATGCCGAAGATGATCGTAAAACCTGCCAAAATTGCACTGACAATTAAGCCGAGTTGCCAAGGCATCAGGTTCTGGTTTTCTTGTAAGATGCTATAGGAACTAATGATTGCCCTAAGTTGCAGCGCGATGTAGGGCATCGTGCCAATTAGTGTAACCAAGGTGATGACCACGGCTAGGGATTGAGACTTACCAAACCGAGAGGCAATAAGGTCAGCAATAGAGGTAATATTGAGCTGCAAACTGACTTTGATAATGCGCTGAATAAACGGCCAAGCAAAAATAAACAGAAGTATTGGCGCTATATACACTGAAAGGTAGGAAAAAGAGTAGTTTGCTGCTTGCCCCGCCGTACCAAGAAAACCCCACGAGGTACAATAAACACCTAATGACAAGGCATAGATAATCGCATGTTGCTTTGATGCTAGCTTATGACGAAATTTGTCGCCCATAAAAGCGATTAAGAAAAGCAAGCTGATATAGCCGATACTAATAATAACCAATTGCCAATTGGGGAACATAAACTACCTTTTCACGCTTCTTTGGTTGATTTGAATATTTAAAATTTAGCCACTAAACGTATCAATAACTCGCCTAAAAGTTCCCTATATACCCGTAACCACCGAAAATGCAGGTTTTAGAGATCGGATAGGATGCTAGTACAAGGCACGGTTCCTAATTAATGGTTATTCCCTGATTATGAATCATAACGCCGTAATAGCTTTTTACCCGAGCTCCCGAAGGGCAAGGCGATAAGTGACCAACTGCGTCGTTACAAAGATTTTTTTAGAATGACTAAAAGATACATCTTATGCCTAGCATTTGGCACGCTTCAGGGCTTGCTAAAGTCACGCATTTCCAATGGTCACGGGTATATTCAATTAGAAACTCTCTATTCAGGCTAATAATCTACCACAGTTAACTTATTAATAAATGGTGAAAGTATGCCTGCTTTCTGCGGCTTTCGGATTAATCCTAAAGGATTACCCCCTTTATCCTAATGCTTATTATCGATTGTTTGACGTTTGTTTTTTGTCCATATTTTATCAAGAAATTAAAACAATAAGTAAATGAGGAATACAGGCAGATGGGAATTTTAAATACTAAGAAAGTAATGTTGGCGGCTTTGTTTGGTTCGTTAACGAGTGTGGCAAATGCAGGTTATGAAATAAAACTTTCTGATACCGACAAATTATCATTCGGTGGCTACATTAAGCTCGATGCTCGCTATGTTGATGGTGATGTTGGGTATAGAGATTTTTGGATAGGTACTGGCGCTCCTTTAGAGCAAAGCAATTCTCAATTTAGAATCTTTGCCAATGAAACACGCTTTAATACTAAATATGTTCATGGCGATGTCATGGGATTCATTGAACTGGATTTCCTAGGTGGCGGAGGCAATGAAATTGTTTCTAACTCAGCCCATCCTCGTCTACGCCATGCGTTTATCAAATATAAAAGTATTCTTGCTGGTCAAACGTGGTCAACCATCATGAATACCAGTGCAATTCCAGAGTCTGCTGACTTTGCGGGTGCTACTGTGGGTCTAGCGTTTATCCGCCAAGGGCAAATTCGTTATACCTATAATAATTTCCAAATTGCTGTTGAAAACCCAGAGAGCTGGGGTGGCGATCCTGCAAATGATGATACCCCAGATTTGATTGCTAAATACACCTTCAAAGGGGATTGGGGCAACGTGTCGGTCGCAGGGTTGGCAAGAAGCTTAACCACCGCTTCTGGCGAGTCCGAAAGTGCCGCAGGACTTTCGGTTGCTGGTCGAATTAACACGATTGGCAAAGATGATTTGCGTTTTCAAGTTCACAAAGGGGAAGTGGGTCGCTACGTCGGGGTTGCTTTTGCTAAGGGCCTAGATGGTGAAAAAGTGGAGGACACCACCTCATACCTAGTTGCTTATCGTCATTTCTGGGACGAAAGCTTAAGAACTACCGTGCTATACGGTAGCGCTGAGGCTGATGAGTCCGGTGCTGAACGTAGCCAGTGGAGTGTTAACTTATTTAAAAATTACACCAAAGAGCTTGCGATAGGTTTTGAGGTGGGCAACTTCTCCATTGATGAGCTTGGTAAAGATTCGGACTACGCACAGTTATCCTTTAGATACACCCTATAGCACGTTTCTTGTGTTGCTCAACTTGCTTTATCGGTTGAGCAACACCTTTTCTATTGATTGGTTACAAGCTTAAGAAAAATAAAGTGGGAGAGTGGGTATGTCTGAACCAATACTCAAAATTGATAAAATTTCACTCGCGTTTGGTGGTGTTAAGGCACTGACCGACGTTAGCTTTGAAGTGCCTCGAGGTTCTGTTTTTTCCATTATCGGCCCAAACGGGGCAGGTAAAACCTCAATGCTAAATTGTATTTCTGGACGTTATAAACCTAATAGTGGGTCTATCACGTTTAATAATCAGAATGTTACCCATTTACGTCCAAATGACCGAGCCGACCTAGGCATGGGGCGTACTTTTCAAAACTTAGCACTATTTGGCCACATGTCAGTGCTCGATAACATCATGGTTGGTCGTCATCATCTGCTTAAAAATAACTGGATAAGTGGTCCGTTATATTGGGCATCTAAAGCACAAAAAGAAGAACTCGAACACCGTCGTTATGTTGAAGAAGTTATCGATTTCTTAGAAATATCACATATCAGAAAATCTGTTGCTGGCACCCTGTCTTACGGCTTGCGAAAGCGCGTAGAACTAGCGCGTGCTATGGCTCTCAACCCGCAACTTATTTTACTTGATGAACCGATGGCAGGTATGAACTTGGAAGAAAAGGAAGATATGGCGCGCTATATCTTAGACCTAAACGAAGAGTTTGGTATTACGGTGGTTATGATCGAGCACGACATGGGAGTGGTGATGGACATTTCTCATCAAGTGATGGTGCTGGACTTCGGTAAAAAACTAATTGCCGGACTACCTGATGAAGTGATGGCTAATGAGCACGTAAAACGCGCTTATCTAGGTGTTGAAGATGACGCTGAATTAGAGGAGGTGAGCTAATGAATGCGCTAAAAAATAACTTTGATATGGGCGAAAAAAACACGTTCCCCAAAATCCTGCAACACAATGCTAATCACTGGCCAAATGAAATCGCGATGCGAGAAAAAGAGTTTGGTATTTGGAATGAGTTTAGCTGGCTTGATTACCAAAATCGGGTGAAGTGGATCTCTCTGGCGCTTAAAGAGTTATCTATTAGTGAGGGCGATGCCATTGCGCTGCTAGGGGATAACCGTCCTGAATGGGTTTGGGGTGAGGTTGCTGCGCATGCAATGGGGTGTTACTCCATTGGTATATTTCAAGATTCACTACATGAGGAAGTGGTCTACTTGCTCAATAAAAGTAATGCAACGGTCGTTATTGCAGAAGATGAAGAGCAGTGCGACAAGCTCCTGGAATTGGGTGATGAAATTCCAGATGTAAAATATATTGTCTATTGCGACCCACGTGGCATGCGAAAATACAAAGACACTCGCTTAATTAGTATCGAAGATATTTACCTTAAAGGGCAAGCAATAGACGCTAAAAATGGCGATAAATACAATGAAATGGTTGAAGCGACTCAACCAGAAAAAACCGCAATTTATTGCACCACATCAGGCACTACCTCTAAACCAAAAATTGCATTGTTGGCCGGTGGCAACTTCGTTGAACATTGCTCTTCGTATTTACGAGCTGATCCGCGACAGCCTGGTGATAATTATGTTTCAGTATTGCCTCTGCCGTGGATTATGGAGCAGGTTTATGCCGTAGGTCAGGCATTAATTGCTCGCCAAATTGTTAACTTTGTCGAAGAACAAGAAACCCTAATGGCTGATTTGCGCGAAATTGGACCAAGCTTTGTTCTATTGGCACCACGCGTTTGGGAAGGTATTTTAGCCGATGTAAAAGCCCGAATGATGGACTCAACGCCACTCAAACAGAAGCTATTTAATTATGCGATGAAATTGGCTGAGCAGGCTCAAGAACAAGGCAAAACCTCTTGGTTAGCGGATGTCCTTTTGATGAAAGCCCTGCGTGATCGCTTAGGCTTTACCTTCTTAAAATCAGCCGCAACAGGAGGCGCTGCAATGGGGCCGGACACCTTTAGATTCTTCCAAACCATTGGTGTGCCGTTACGTCAGTTATACGGACAAACGGAATTGTGTGGTGCCTACACCGTACACAAAGAAGGTGATGTTGATTATGACAGTGTTGGTGTTGCGTTTGATTGTGCCGAAGTCAAAGTCATTAATACCGACGATCAGGGCGTTGGTGAGGTGCTGGGTAAAACAGTCGGTATGTTTACCGGTTATTTGGATAACCAGGAAGCTTATGATGAAGATGTTAAAGATGGCTGGATGCATACCGGTGACGCTGGTTACTTTAAGCCATCTGGCCACTTGGTGATTATTGACCGAATTAAAGATTTAGCTAAGACCAGCAATGGTTTTCAATACTCGCCACAATACATTGAGAACAAACTGAAGTTTTCATCGTTTATTGGTGAGGCGGTTATTCTTGGCAAAGACAAACCTTATCTGTCGGCCATTATTTGTATCCGTTTTAGTATCTTGTCCAAATGGGCAGAGCAACAAGGCTTACTTTTCACCAACTATACCAGCCTAGCTGCGCTCCCTGAGGTTTACCAAAAGTTGACAGAAGAAGTCAGTAAGGTCAATGACACCTTACCTGAAGCGCAAAAAATCAATAAATTCTTATTACTTTACAAAGAACTAGATGCTGATGATGGCGAGCTAACCCGCACGCGTAAAGTCAGACGTTCGGTTATCGCTGAAAAATATGGCGATATCATTTCTTCGATTTACGACAACCAAGAACAAGTTGATATCGATACGGTTATTACCTTCCAAGACGGAACAAAAACCCGCATTCAAACACAACTCAAGGTGGCGACGTTAATTGAAGGTGATAAAGAGAATTTAGCTATGCCGACAGAGAGGAAAGCATCATGAATTTTGAACTTTTAATACAGTTGCTCGTTAACGGCTTAATCGTAGGCTTGTTATATGGCGTGATCGCAATGTGTTTTGTTTTGGTCTACAAATCAACGCAAATTGTTAACTTTGCCCAGGGTGAATTCTTGCTTGTTGGGGCGTGGGTGTGTTGGGCATTTCTGGTGTATATGGAATTACCATTCTTTGTCGGTTTCTTATTAACACTGGCATTTATGGCTGCTTTCGGTGTGCTACTGCAAATGATCGTGCTAAGACCTATGATTGGTGAGCCGATTATCTCGGTGATCATGATCACTATTGGCCTATCAATCTTTTTCCAGGCATTAATGAAATGGATTTTTGGCGTCGACCCACAAAGCTATCCGCAAGTGTTTGATACGCAGAGCGTGCAAATTATGGGGCTCAATGTCGAAGTCGCTTACTTAATGAGTACCGCTATTGCGCTATTTATTATGGCAGCCTTTTACTTCTTCTTTAAGCATTCCAAACACGGTCTGGCGATGCGCGCGACAGCATTTGATCAGCAAGTGGCACAAAGCTTAGGCATATCGGTTAAGCATGTTTTTGCCATGAGTTGGGGGATTGCTGCAACCGTGTCAGCTACCGCTGGCGTGGTAATTGGACTGGTTAACGGGGTATCTGATTCACTCTCGATAATGGGGATTAAGGTATTCCCTGCCGTTATCTTAGGCGGTCTGGATTCTATCGTTGGTGCAATTGTTGGCGGTATTACCATTGGTATTTTAGAAAACTTAGCTGAGTTCTTTGATAGTCAATACTTCCATGTCGGTAATATGTACGACATCGCCCCATTTTATGTCTTGTTAATTATCCTGTGGTTCAAGCCTTATGGCTTATTTGGTACCCAAGATATTGAACGCATTTAATCTAGTTTAGGAGCTATTTATGTCCAGTTTAACAATGCGTCCGTGTGGAGATTTTCGCACCAGCTACGCTCAAGATAATACGATTTTTGAAACAAAAACAATCAGAATGATGGCCATTCTATCGGTTTTGGTTTTATGCGCGGCACCACTATTTTTAGATAGTTACTTTATTAGCATATTTATCCAAATGTCTTACTTAGGTATTGCGGCTTTAGGGCTAAACATTCTTGTAGGCTATACGGGACAAATATCATTAGGGCATGGTGCATTTTTCGGTTTTGGTGCATTTGCATCAGCCTGGCTAAATATATCAATGGGGATCCCCGTGTTCCTATGTATTCCTTTAGCCGGCTTTTTAACGATGGCGGTAGGCATGATGTTTGGTATGCCTGCAGCCCGGATTAAAGGGTTGTACCTGGCAATCGCCACACTTGCAGCTCAATTTATTATTGAGGACTTTTTTGCTCGCGCAGAATGGTTCTCTGGTGGCTCATCAGGGTCGATGGCTGAGCCTATTAATCTATTTGGCTTTGCTTTTGATACCGATGAAAGCTTTTACTACATCGCGTTATTTGCCTTTGTTGTTATGTTCATTTGGGGCTGCAATTTAATGCGAAGTCGTGACGGACGTGCGTTTGTTGCTGTTCGCGATCACTATCTTTCTGCCGAAATCATGGGCGTCAAGCTTAATAAGTATCGCCTATTGTCCTTTGGTATTTCATCTTTTTACGCTGGTATTGGTGGCGCGCTCTATGCGCATTACCTGGGCTATGTTTCAGCAGAAGGCTTCACCATTTTCATGTCTATCCAGTTTTTAGCCATGATTATTATCGGTGGCCTAGGCTCAATTAAGGGCACCATGATGGGGGTTATTTTCATGGTTCTACTCCCTGAAGTGTTATCGGGTGGTGTGGGCATGATGCAAGAAACCGAATGGGGAAATATCCCGATGGTGGTTGATGGCCTGGCGTATATCAAAGAAATGGCAATCGGTTTGGTCATTATCATGTTCTTAATTTTTGAACCTGAAGGACTGGCGCATCGCTGGAAGCAAATTAAGAACTATTGGAAATTTTACCCTTTTGCTTACTAAGGGTAATTGTTGAGAGTAAGTAAATAAAACAATAAACGGCTTTGAGCCAATCTTACCAATTTGATTAAGCTTGTGCGCTTGTTGTGCGAAGTAAAAATAAATGAAAGCAACGCGGCTTTCGTTAATTTTAACCAGCACAAGTGAGCAATAACTTTGCCAGATTGGTACAACACTCTAGAAGGATTATTACAATGCAGAAGAAGTTATTAGCAAAAACAATTGTGGCTTGTCTGGCAGTAGGGGCAAGTAGTCAGGCAATGGCAAAAGATTCAGTATTCGTTGGTCACTTGGCGGATATGTCTGGGCCTACCGCCTTTGTCGGTAAGGTATATGCCGATGGCGTGCGTGATTCACTGGCCTATATCAATGCCAATGGCGGCATTAAAGGTACTCAGCTTGAGTTTGAAACGGTTGATTACGCTTACAAAGTGCCACAAGCCATTTCGAATTACAAAAAATGGAAATCCCGTAAAAAAATGGTCGCGATGCAAGGCTGGGGTACCGCCGACACTGAAGCATTAATATCATTTGTTGCAAAAGATAAAACACCTGTATTTTCAGCGTCATACTCTGGCCATTTAACCGATCCAACCGGTAAAAACCCGCACACCAAAAAGCCAGCGCCTTATAATTTTTTCTACGGCGCATCTTACTCTGATTCGTGCCGTGGTTTAGTGCAATGGGCGGCAGATGACTGGAAAGCTAAAGGTGGTAAGGGCAAACCTAAGTTCACTCATATAGGCGCAAACCATCCTTATCCGAATGCACCTAAAGCGGCCTGTGCCGAATATGCCGAAGAATTAGGCTTTGACGTGCAATCACCGGTTGTTATCTCAATGAAACCAGGTGATTTTAAAGCGCAATGTCTTAGTCTGAAAAGCTCAGGTTCTCACTATGGTTACATCGGTAACTTAGGTGGTTCAGTACAATCGCTAGTGAAATCGTGTAATACCGTTGGCACTAAAATTCAGTTTATGGCCAACATCTGGGGCGGTGATAGAAAGGTATTCGAAGCGGCAGGTGAAGGGATAAAAGACTACATTTTCCCGACCATGACTCCATTTTGGACTGACGCTGTACCGGGTATGAAGCTTGTGCGTGAAGTATCGAAAATGTCTGATGAAACTGGAACAAAAGCACGAACTCACCATTATATGCGTGGTGTTTGCTCTGCCTTCTTTATGAAAGAAGCAATGGAGTGGGCCAAAGACAATGGCGGTATTACCGGTAAAAACATTAAGCAAGGTATGTACGCCAAAAAAGACTGGGTTCCTAATGGCCTGGAAGGTGTTTGTTTAGCCGCTAACTGGACTAATGAAGATCACCGCGGCATTAATCAGGTCAACATCTATAAAGGCAACTATAACGGTGGCGATGTACAAGTTGAAAAAGTAACTCAGGTTACCTTAAAACGTCGTGATGACTGGTTAGGTTATTAATAGCCGATACTATTCGTCATGCTATTGCGCATTGAGGGGAGGCCATGTTAGGCGAGAGTTCAAACAAGCGTAACAGGTCTACTTTTAATGTGGGATGGTATCAATACATATGGGGGATTGCTCCCCCATTGCTAAATTGGAGTACTCATGTCTCAAGCTGCAACAAAAATAGAACCCGCCAAACCTTTGTTATCAGTAAACAATATTGAAGTTGTTTACGATGAAGTGATCCAAGTATTACGAGGCGTAAGCCTTGATGTTCCTGAGGGGGAAATTGTCACCCTGCTAGGACCAAACGGGGCAGGCAAGTCAACAACACTAAAAGCAATTTCCGGTTTACTTAAAACGGAAAACGGTGAAGTGACCCGTGGCGATATTACCTTTATGGGCGAGCGAATCGATAGTAAGAATGCCGAAGATGTTGTGCGCAGCGGTGTTTTTCAAGTGATGGAAGGGCGCCGTATTATCGAGGATATGACCTCAATTGAAAACTTAAAACTTGGTGCATACACCCGTAACGACAAGCAAATAAATCAAGACATCGAGATGGTGTTTAACTACTTTCCTCGCCTTAAAGAGCGCACGGGGTTAGCAGGGTACTTGTCCGGCGGTGAGCAACAAATGCTGGCAATTGGCCGTGCACTAATGGCGCGTCCTAAAATGATTTGTCTTGATGAACCATCAATGGGGCTATCGCCACTACTCGTTAAGGAAGTTTTTGAAATAATTGGTAAAATCAATAAAGATCAAGGTATTACCATGTTGCTGGTGGAGCAAAATGCTAACTACGCTATTAGAGCCGCAGACTACGGCTACATTATGGAGTCTGGAAAAATAGTGCTTGATGGTACTCAAGAGCAGTTGCTTAACAACGAAGATGTTAAAGAATTTTATTTGGGTGGTGGCAACGAGGAACGTAAAAGTTTCAAAAACTTAAAGTCTTACAAGCGCCGCAAGCGCTGGTTGTAAATTCATTAACCCACTCACAGCTTAAGAGTCATATTATGAAACCGTATTACGATGAAAAAGAATGCCAAGCGCCAGAGGGGCGAGAAGCAAAACTATTAGCCGCCTTGCCTAAGCAACTGGCCTATGCAACAGTGCAGTGCCCTTACTACCAGCAGTTGCTTGCTGATCTGGAAGTCGCGTCGATTACCAGCCGTGAACTATTAGCGACATTACCTATCACAAGAAAGTCTGATCTGATTGAAATGCAACGCAATACACCTCTATTTGCTGGGGTTGATGCCGCATGCGCAAACATTGGACGGTTATTTCAATCACCAGGCCCGATCAACGATCCAGAAGGCGAAGGAAATGATTGGTGGCGCATGGGCAGGGCATTCTATGCGGCAGGGTTTAGAACTGCGGACAAGGTACAAAACTGTTTGTCGTACCATCTAACCCCCGGTGGGTTCATAATGGACTCAGGCGCTAAAGCCTGCGGCTGTGTTGTTATTCCGGCTGGACCGGGACAAACAGAGCAGCAGCTTAATGTGATTGAAAACCTTAAGCCGGAAGGCTTTTGTGGCACGCCATCATTTTTGAAAATATTGCTGGATAAAGCACAGCAACAAGGCAGGGATATTTCATCAATAACTAAAGCACTGGTAACGGGGGAAGCCTTGCCTGAAAGTTTGCGCCATGAAATTAGTGCTCAAGGGGTTAGTGTCTTGCAGGCCTATGCATCAGCCGATGTTGGCTTGATTGCCTATGAAAGTGATGCACTATCAGGACTTATCGTAGCAGAAGACATTATTGTTGAAATTGTAAGGCCGGGAAGCCAAGAACCAGTTCAGCCAGGTGAAGTGGGGGAAGTGGTTATTACTAACTTTAGTGCTGATTATCCTTTGGTTCGCTTTGCTACCGGTGATTTATCTGCGGTATTGCCAGGTGAGAGTCCCTGTGGGCGCAGCAATATGCGGATTAAAGGCTGGCTTGGACGCGCCGACCAAACGGCAAAGATAAAAGGGATGTTTGTTCATCCGGTACAAATCGAACGGGTATTAAAATCCCATGCTGAGTTGGCTAAGTTGAGGTTAAGCATTAGCCGCGTTAATGGCAACGACCACATGCTGCTACAGTGTGAATTAGCTAGCGATGTTGCGCAGGACAAGCTTGCAGGGTTAATCAAGGACGTCGCCTCGAGTTTACAAGTGGCAAGTAATTTAAATGGTGAAGTTGAGATCGTAGCATCAGGAAACTTAGCCAACGACGGCAAAATAATTGATGATCTTAGGAGTTTAGATTAACCCTCTTTAGAAGGTGGATCTCTTCTGCTCTATTAATTATTTTAGGCTTCGATAGTATTCCCCTAATTTAGCATAAGCCGGTGATTAACCGGCTTATGCTAAGGGAGCTTTAACCTGCTAGCAAGCTAAACCCGCGCGGTAACCTGAGTCAATCGCGCCTTCGATGTAACCAACTTCTTGACCGTCACCGACTTCGGTTACTGTCAGTCCTGCCTCAGTTAGCTTATTCGCCAGCGTACTATCGGCGCTAATGCCTTTTGCCATCACCACCGTATCGCTGCCAACAGTGTGCTCACCATCTTCGGTTTTATAATGCACAGCATTGCTATCAATTGTCGCTACTTGCGCGTTGTTAACCAGAGTAACGCCAAGCTTTCTTACCTGATCAATGACGCGCCAACGGCGAACAATGCTTAACTCTTTACCTAAGTCACGGCCCTCTTCAATTACCGTTACTTGGCGACCGCGTTCAGCTAAAAACTCAGCTAACTCAAGGCCAACAAGCCCGCCACCAACAATAGTGACTTGCTTGCCAAGAGGCATCCAATAGTGTGATAGCTTCTCAAGCATACTAAGCTGCTTCGTTAGGCCAAGCATATTGCCTGTTCCAACCATCAGCTTTTGTAATGGTGATAACTGCGCTTTGGTTTCTGCGTTCGCTTCGCCTGTGAGTAACTGCCTTAGCTGCTCGCCAGACCAAACATGGGGTAGCTCGGCGCCATTAACATCTGGCATACCACGGCTTGCGCCCGTGGCGACAATGACTTCATCCACTGCTAATGATTTTAATAACTCGGGCGTGGCTTGGCTATTTAACCGCACATCAACATTGGCCTGTGCCAGTTGGTTTAGTTGGAAATCGAGTAACTTACCATTGGCTGGGTAAGCCAGTGCGGCAAAGAACAAGGTGCCACCTAAGCGCTTACTGCGTTCAATTAACGTCACCTTATGGCCACGTTGACTAGCAATGACTGCTGCCTCAATTCCCGCGGGGCCACCGCCGACAACAGCAATGTGTTTTGGCTTATCTGTCATAATGACGTTTTGCTCAAACTCGTGGCCTGTGCAAGGGTTAACCGCACATTTCACGCGCTTGTTAATAAATATCTGGCTTACACACACATAACAATAGATACACGGGCGAATATTGGCTGCACGATTCTCGGAGAGTTTGTTTGGTAGTTCAGGGTCGGCAAGTAACTTACGCCCCATCGCAATAAAATCACATTTTCCAGCAGCAATTGCTTCGTTGGCAACTTTAGGCTCTAAACGTCCCGCAGCGATAACCGGAATATTGACTGCTTTACTAACCTCACTCGCCCAGTCCAGGAATCCTGCTGGCTTATGCACTAAAGGTGCAGCGGTAAATGATGAACCGTTAACGGTACTGGAGTATGCTGAAACACTCACTGCATTTAAGCCTGCGCTTTCGGCTATCTTGGCAACAGCGATGCAGTCCTCAATGGTAATGCCTCCCTCGGTATCGATTTCCTTAGCGTCAAGGCGTAGCCATAACGGGAAGTCTTCACCAACACGTTCGCGAATTGCAGCGATGACTTCAAGTAATAAACGCGCTCGGTTTTCTAAGCTGCCTCCGTATTCATCGTCACGCTTATTAGAATGAGCAGAAAGGAAGCCAGCAATAATATAGGTGTGGGCAGCGTGGATTTCGATACCATCAAAACCAGCTTGTTGCGCCCGTTTAGCTGCGGCTGCAAACCATTCAACCATTTGAGCGATATCAGCCTTGTCCATTACCCTGATTTTGGGTGCCGCACCCTTAGCTGGTCGAATAAAGGTACTCATTTCTTCGAACGTTACCGACTGCATAATATCACTTTGCGGTGGTGGTGACGGTATAGAAGGCACCCACAATTCACGTCCTTCAGCTAAATCACGAACTGCGGTTTTACCTGCATGTTGCAGTTGCAGTGAAATTTTAGCGCCATGCTTGTGAACTCGGTCAGTCAACGCTTTTAATCCAGGAATGAACTCATCTTTGGATATACCGGCCTGATAGGGTTCAGCAGTACCCGCCGGGAATGCAATAGAAACTACCCCCATGGTAATTAAGCCAACGCCGCCTTTGGCGCGCGCTTCGTAATAGGCTTGAATTCGCTCACCACAGTGACCATCAGACTCGGCAAAGTTAGAGCCCATTGGGGCCATAATGATGCGGTTTTTCAGTTCAAGGCCACCAATTTTCCCTGGTTTTAATAGGTGTTGATATTCTGACATAGGATGCAATCTCTTATTATTGTTCGACTATTAATTGTATTGTTGATTAATCGTTTTGTAAGAAATCAATACAGCTAGTATTAAATAGGCGTTGATGCTCAACTTGTACCCAGTGACCACATTGGTTAAGCAAAATAAAGCGAGCCGATGGCATGTTATCCAGGAACTTGTGTACGCCCGCTGGTGGATTAAAGATATCGTTAGTCCCCCAGAAACCAAGTACAGGAACGTCGATATCTTTTAATTGCTCGGTCATGTTTGGTACTAGCATGGTGCTAAATAAGTTTTCAGGCTGAGTTACCGCTACGGCAGAACGCTCCGCTAGAATATCATCTGTTAAGCCAGATGAATCAAATAATTGCAGTGACATCACTTCACGCATTTGCTCAACACCCATAGGACCGCGAGCGTAAACTTCAACCATGCGTGCGATACCTTCCATTTCAAAGTAAGTTTCGCGCTCTTCTACACCGCCCGGTGCCATTAAGATAAGCTTGGCAATGGTATCTGGGTACTTTAATGTTTGGCCGAGTGCGATAGCGCCACCTAGTGAGTTGCCTAATAAAGTCACATCACTCAAACCAAGCTTTTCGATAAGACCATTTAATGCCTCAACAAAAAATGCCAGATCGTAGTTCACATCATCAGGTTTGTCTGAGCGACCAAAACCCGGTAAATCGAGAATGATATTGCGATAACCCGCTTCGACAAACTCTGGGAAATTGCCTTTAAAGTTGCTAAAGCCACTGGCGCCAGGTCCACTACCGTGCAACCAGATAACTGCTGGCCCTTGGCCCTTATCAAGGTAATGTAATGTAAGGCCGCTATCTAAGGTAACAAAGTGTCCTGTTGGTAACGGTAGGTCTTGTGCTTGTTCTGAACTGTTAGATTGTTGACTCAAAATTTATACTCCTGATTTAGGTGGGCTTGGTTCCAAGGCCATGACTGCTTTGCCATTGCCATCCCTTATTAATACAATTTTTCTATTGTGACTTTGCGTTTCAATCGACTCAAATACATCGTCCAAATAGACCACAACCGCTTCGACAATTGTTAGTCTTGTTGGACGATGCTGCTTTTCACTACCTATTCCAATATGAGCTAATTATTAATATCGGTGGCGATGTGTCAACGCATCAAACCTACCGATTTCATCGGGAGACAAATATGAAACATCAGGATCAAGTAGTGTTAGTAACTGGCGCTGGTCAGGGAATGGGTGAAACGATAGTGGGTCACTTTGCTAATGCTGGCGCTAAAGTTGCTGCGGTAGATATTAACCCTGAAGCCGTAGCAGAAACAGCTAAAGCACTTAATGGTGATACAACTGGCAACGTGATCGGCATTGCCGCCAACATCGCAGATAGCGAATCAGTTCGCGCTGCGGTTGCTACTACTGTAGAAAAATTTGGTCGACTCGATGTAATTATTAACTGTGCCGGTGTTGGTTCTATCGATGAATTTATCAATACCCCTGATGAGCACTGGGACAAAGTTATTGGTGTAAACCTTAAAGGTACCTTCTTATGTTGTCGTGAAGCGGCCAAAGTAATGACCGAGCAAGGTTCTGGCATCATTATTAATGTTTCTAGTACGGCGGCGATGACTGGTGAAGGCCCAAGTCACTACTGTGCATCTAAAGCTGGTGTTATGGGCTTAACACGCAGTATCTCTCGTGAATTAGCCGCTAGCGGTATTCGTGTAAATACTATTATTCCTGGCCCAACAAACACGCCAATGATGGCTGATATTCCCGATGAGTGGACACAACAAATGATTGCTGCCATTCCATTGGGGCGTATGGGAGAGAGTGAAGATATTGCCAAAGCAGCAAGCTTCTTAGCCAGCGATGACTCTAGCTTTATTACAGGGCAGAACATTGCGGTTAACGGCGGCATGTCGTTTATTTAAGGAACTGATATGAGTGATTTAAAAAGCATGACGTTAGAGCAACGCCTTGACCGTATGGAATCCATTGAAGCGATTCGTCAATTAGCAGGAAAATATTCATTGTCGTTAGACATGCGAGATATTGATGCCCATGTTGGCCTGTTTGCCCCTGATGTTCGCGTTGGTGGTGGCAGAACTGGCCGCTCTCATCTAAAAGCGTGGGTTGATAAAACTTTGCGTGATCAATTCACTGGCACTTCCCATCATCTTGGTCAGCACATCATTGAGATGGTCGATGAAGATCATGCCATTGGTGTGGTTTACTCAAAAAATGAACATGAAACGGGGCGCGAGTGGGTCTTGATGCAAATGCTGTATTGGGATGACTACGAGCGTGTTGATGGCGTGTGGTACTTCCGCCGTCGTTTGCCGTGTTATTGGTATGCCAGCGATATTAACTCGGCACCAATTGGTGATATGAAAATGCGTTGGCCGGGGCGCGAACCATACACGGGGACTTTCCATGACTTATTTCCATCATGGCAGTCATTCTGGCAAAACAGACCCAGCGATGATGATTTACCAGAGGTTGCCGAACCAGCACCACTAGAACATTTTCTTCGAACGATGCGCGGTGATACACCGGCGCCGAAAATTCGCGTTCGCTAAGTTAAGATTTAGGAGAAAAAACCGTGAGCAATAACACAGTGGTTCAATCGGGTACTAGCGATAACGCTCCTGTCACACGAGCAGATACGCAAGTTAAGATGGACAGACGCTCCGCAGCAGCGATGAACGTCAAGCCATCTCAGCGCTACACGATTGGCGACAGATTAGAAGAGCAAGCCGAAAAGTATGGTGACGCCCCGTTTCTAATTTATCAGGGACAAACCCTAAGCTACAAAGAAGTTAACGCCAAAGCGAGTCAGTTTGCCAAAGCCGCCCAAGCGCGCGGTTTAATGGAAGGTGATGTTTGTGCAATGGCAATGGAAAACCGTCCAGAGTTTTTCTTTACTTGGTTTGGTTTGGCTAAAATGGGTGTCGTTGTGGCATTCATTAACTCGCAAGTTCAAGGCAATGTGCTTGAGCACGCAATTAACACTACCGGTGCTGATGTTGTGATTGTCGGTCAGGAATGTGTTGATTTATTCTTAGCAACACCTGAGCTTTCAGACAAAAAATTATGGCTGGTTGGTGATGCTGAATGTGACAGCGATATCAGTCAGTTACCAAGCTGGATAGACACCACATTTGACGCGGATGTAGCTTCACGCGACGGCAGCGGTTCTTGTAAGCTGGCGCGCGGAAGCACCGATGCGCAAACACCAACCTTGCTTATATTTACCTCAGGCACTACCGGTCTGCCTAAAGCGGCAATTTATAGTCATATGCGTTGGCTAACGTCTGGCGATGTGATGTCAGTGACTGTTGATGCGACACCTGATGACGTATTTTATTGTTGCTTGCCGCTATATCATGGCGCTGCTGCAACATCAGTGACTTCAACTGCGCTAGCAGCTGGATCGAGTATCGTGGTTCGCCGCAAATTTAGTGTCAGCCAATTCTGGGATGACATTCAAAACAATGGCATCACAGTGTGTCAGTACATTGGTGAAATTTGTCGTTACCTGCTTAACCGTGCTGAAACCACTGGTATCAAGCCAAAAGATCATAAATTGCGTTGCATGTTAGGCGCGGGGTTAACTGCAACTAGCTGGCGCCGTTGGATTGAATATTTCGGTGATATGGACGTGCTAGAAGGCTGGGGTTCAACAGAAGCGAACACCAATCTGCTTAATCTTGATAACCATATCGGTTCTTGCGGTCGTGTGCCTGACTGGGCGAAAACTAACTTCCGCCTTGTACGTTATGATACTGAGCTTGATTGTCATATCAAAGATGCTGATGGTAATTACATCTTATGTCAGCCAGGTGAAGTCGGTGAAGGCTTAGGCTTTATTATTAATCACCCTGATTTTGGCGGTGGCCGTTTTGAGGGCTATACCAACAAAGATGCAACCGAGCAAAAAATTGTTCGCGATGTGTTTGAAAAAGGTGATTCCTACTGGCGCTCTGGCGATTTACTACGCTATGACGAGAATGGTTACTTCTACTTTGTTGACCGTATCGGTGATACCTATCGCTGGAAGAGCGAAAACGTGTCATCACAAGAAATTGCCAACGCATTGGCCGAATACAACGGGGCAGAGCTAGTAAATATTTACGGTGTGTTAGTGCCAGAGCATGAAGGCCGTGCAGGTATGGCCGCCATTGTGATGCAAGATGGGTGTGAGTTTGACCCTGATGCGTTTTATGCCTTAACCATAGAAAAAGTACCTAACTATGCCGCGCCACAGTTTGTACGCGTAAGCAAAGCTGCGGATATGACCTCAACGTATAAACTACGTAAAGTTGATTTACAGAAACAAGGATACGATCCTGTTGCCTGTGATGAGCCGTTATTTGTGCGTAATGATAAATCAGGTACTTACGAAGAATATAGTGACAGCGTGTTGCAAGCGGTAGGTTTCCCTCCGTTCGCTAGCGCCAAGGAGAAATAATGGGATTAGCAGGAAATGCCGCGATTGTCGGTGCGGCACAATACAAACCCGAAAAATACCAGACAGCGCCACAGATGTTCCATTTGGAACAGGTTGCTGACTTAGCTCATCAAGCGTTGCAAGATGCTGGTTTACACAAAGATGACTTAGACGGCCTTGTTATCAACGGCCCTCAGTTCCATGAAGCATCAGTTTTTGTTCCAGCAATGGCTGCTGAATACCTCGGCATTGAAGTAAACTTTGCTGAAGTTGTTGATTTAGGTGGCTGTACGGCGGTTGCACAGATTTGGCGTGCGGCAGCAGCCATTGAAATGGGACTTTGTCAGGCGGTGCTTTGTGTTATTCCAGCACGTATGGCGCCTTTAGCGCCCAATGAAGATCCTGCGTGGATGGCACAAGCCATGCGTTATGGCGGTCACAGCACAGCCTATGGCGCGCCAGAGGCTGAATTTGATTTGCCTTACGGTCACATGGGGCAAAATACTGGTTATGCGATGATTGCTCAGCGTTATGCGGCGCAATACGGATATGACAAATCAGCAATGGCTAAAATTGCTGTAGACCAGCGCTTCAACGCGCAATACCACAAAGATGCAATCTTCCGTGGCAAAGAGCTATCAATTGAAGATGTTTTGGGTTCTAAGTTAGTTGCTGATCCGCTGCACGTACTCGAAATCGTAATGCCGGTTGCTGGTGGCGCAGCGGTCATTGTTGCTTCAAAAGAAGTGGCAGCACGCGCTAAAAAACGTCCAGCATTTGTGACTGGTTTTGGTGAGCGTTTATCATTTAAATCACCAAGCTATGCTAACGATATGACAGTAACGCCTGTTGCAGAAGCAGCAAAACGCGCCTTTGGTATGGCCGGTTTATCGCCTAAAGACATGCATGCAGCGCAGATTTATGATTGTTATACCATCACGGTATTGCTATCGCTTGAAGATGCTGGCTTCGTGCCAAAAGGTGAAGGGCAACGCTTTATTAAAGAGCATAACCTCACCTGGAAAGGTGACTTCCCACTCAATACCCACGGTGGACAATTGAGCTTTGGTCAAGCGGCCTCTGCTGGTGGTTTCTCACAAGTTATTGAGGCATTTGATCAAATCTCCAACTCTGCACAAGGGCGTCAACTTAAAGGCTGTGACAATGTATTTGTCAGCGGCACAGGTGGCGTGATGAGTGAGCAGGGCGCATTGATATTACAGGGGGGCTAACATGGCGACTTTAAAACCGATGCCACAAGCAACAAAAATTTCTGCGCCGTTTTGGCAGGCGCTTAAAGAGAATCAAGTAAAGATTCAACAATGTAACAGCTGTGATGGTTGGGTATTTTTCCCGCGTAACCACTGTAGCCATTGTTTATCGCATGATTTAGATTGGAAAGAAGTGAGTGGCGAAGGAACATTATATTCTTACACGCTAACCCGTATTCCAACCATGCCTGAGTTTGCCGACGAAATGCCACAAGCATTAGCCGTAGTTGAACTGGCTCAAGGCGTTCGCGTTAATACCACACTAATTGATGTTGCTGAAGAAGACATCAAAGTGGGGATGCCGGTTAAGGCTGTTTTTGACAAAGTGAGCAAAGATGGCGAGACCTTATTGCGCTTTACTTCTGTTAGCAATGATGGCGGTGTGCGTGAGTTCAAAGACCCATTAGAGGGTCTTGAGCGCAACGATAAAGGCCAGGTACAAGTACCAGTAAGCAATCTCGCTGCGCTTTACGCTTTGGCTGATAATGAGTTCACGCCATGGAGTAACAGCATTGTTGTTGATCAAGCGCTGATTAACGCTTTTGCTGAGCTATCTGGCGATGATTACTGGATTCATACCGACCCTGAACGCGCTAAAACTGATAGCCCGTTTAAGACAACCATTGCGCATGGCTCGTTAGTGCAAGTGTTGCAATCAAAGCTAACGATTGCGCTGCCATTTGAAATCACCGGTTTTCAAACCATGGTTAATTACGGTTCTAACCGGCTACGCTTCCCTGCGCCTGTACCAGCAGGTTCTGTGATTAAAGGTCGTAGTAAGGTGCAAGATGTGAGTGTGTCACACAAAGGGGTTCAAGTGACTCTAGAAATGCACATTCACGTTGAAGGAAATGATCGTCCAAGTGTGATCAATGACTTAGTTATTTTATATCGTTAAACTTCACTCCAACTATCAAGCCGCAGGCCACAACCAGTGCCCTGCGGCTTTTTTATAGTTAAAAGTAATACCACTAACAGGTCTTATACCAGTGTTATCTTAGTCTCAATGGACGATGAAGCACTGGCACTTTGCTCCGATACTAAACACAATTACAACTGTATAGGAGAGGCACTATGGATATTCGCGCGCTAGGTTATTTCGTTGCTCAAACTGACAAGCCAGAACAATGGAAGCAGTATGCTGAAGATGTTTTGGGGATGATGACATCACCGACTGAGGAAGGTGGACTCTATATCAAAATGGATGAGCGCCCATATCGAATGCTTATTGTGCCTGGCGATGAAAAACGCTACCTCGCTTCTGGTTGGGAGCTATCTGGTCAGCAAGCGTATAACGACGCAAAGCAAAAGCTAATCGACAAAGCCGTTGCTTTTGAAGAGGCGGACACTAAGCTGTGTCAACTGCGTCAGGTTCAGCAAATTTTAGTCGTTAATGACCCTGCCGGTAACCGTCACGAAATTTATTGGGGACATGTTTCAGATTGTCAGCCATTCGTTTCACCACAAGGTGTTCCAAACTTCGTTACGGGTGATATGGGCCTTGGCCATACCGTATTACCGGCGCCAAACTTTGATGAAACCTATGCATTTATCACAGACGTTTTAGGCTTTGGTTTATCTGACTTATTTAACTTTAAGCCAGCGCCAGATGCCGATCCGCTACCAATTTACTTTTTACATTGTGGCAATGCCCGTCATCATAGTTTGGCTATTTGTGGTTTCCCCGTACCAAGTGGTTGTGTTCATACCATGGTTGAGGTGGAAAACATGACAGAAGTCGGACGCGCGCATGACCGACAGCAGGCACACGGCGTTGATTTATCGGCCACACTAGGCCAGCATCTTAATGACAAGATGATCTCGTTTTATATGAAAACCCCATCAGGATTCGATCTTGAATTCGGATTTGGTGGCTTGCAAGTTGATTGGGAAGAGCATTGTGCCTTCGAATTTAACCGTGTGAGCTTATGGGGACATGATTTCTCAGTAGGACAGCAATAATGAATTTAACTTATTCTCCAGCCCAGCAAGCTTTCCGCTTGGAAGTGCGTGAGTGGCTGGCGGCCAATGTGCCAAAAGAAAAGCTACCGACCTATGACACCAAGGAAGGTTTTGAATTACATCGTCAATGGGAGAGCAAGCTACACGCTGCTGGCCTATCGATGGTGATGTGGCCGGAAGAATTTGGTGGTCGCGGTTGCGACCTCATTGAATGGCTTATTTTCGAAGAAGAGTATTATGGTGCCGGCGCGCCATTGCGCGTTAACCTCAATGGTCAGCTGCTACTTGGCTCAACACTATTAGAGTTTGGTACGCAGGAGCAAAAAGCCCAGTTCTTACCACGCATGGCGTCAAGTGATGACATGTGGGCACAAGCTTGGTCAGAGCCAAATGCTGGTTCTGATATGGCTAACATCAGCTCTAAAGCGATACTCGATGGCGACCATTATGTGCTTAACGGCCAAAAAACATGGTCTACCCGTGCTATCTATGCTGATTGGGCCTTTGGTCTATTTCGCTCTGAACCAGGGTCAAAACGTCATCACGGTTTGTCATTCTTAATGGTGCCGCTAGATGCTGAAGGGGTAACCATTCAGCCAATTAAAGCACTTGATGGTGAAGACGCATTTGCTGAAATCTTCTTTGACAACGTGAAAGTACCTGTTGCCCATCGCATTGGTGATGAAGGTAAAGGTTGGCATGTTGCCATGGCAACCGCAGGCTTTGAACGTGGCTTGTTGTTACGTTCGCCAGCACGTTTCCAGCAAACTGTACGCAAGCTGGTTAAGCTATATCGTGACAACAAGGCAAGTGCTGATCGTGACCCGTCTATCGGTGTTGATGTCGCTAAGTGTTGGTCTGATGCTGAGGCTTATGCTTTGTCTGCATACAACACGGTTGGCCGTTTAAACAACGGCGAAAAAATTGGTGCTGAGTCTAGTTTGAATAAAGTATTTTGGTCTGAAATGGATCTACTAATACATCAAACGGCGATGAAAATTCTTGGCACCACCGGTGAGCTGTTAGCTGGCGCACCGCTGGCTGAAGAGCATGCATACTGGCTTGAGGGCTTCTTGTTCGCGCAAGCTGGGCCGATTTATGCCGGCGCCAACGAAATTCAACGTAACATTGTTGCTGAGCGTGTGCTTGGCCTACCTAGATCGTGAGTGCAGTTATGGACTTTACCTTTACAGAAGATCAATTAATGTTCCGCGAGGCGATCAGTCGTTTTTTAATGACTGAAGCCGCGCCGGAAAAATTACGTGAAATTTGGGAGACTGATGAAGGTCGTTCTCCTGAACTTCGCACCAAAATTGCGATGCAGGGACTTACCGCTTTATCTATTCCAGAAGATAATGGTGGCCTAGGAATGGGCGATGTTGCCTGGTCATTAATGACCCAGGAACTTGGCTATTACGGTATTCCTGATTCATTGGCAGACACTGCCTATGTCGGCGCTGGACTATTTTCAGCATTGGATGATAGTTTTGCCGAGAAAGGGCAATATCTAAACCAAATTTGCGATGGCGAATTACGCTTAGCTATTGGTCATCAATGCAGCCCTATGGTGGCTGATGCACACCTTGCCGAGGTGTTGTTATTACAACACGGCGATGAAGTGCATTTAGTATCACAAGATGATATTAGCGACGTAGCCAATCCAAGTATAGATTCATCACGCCGCCTATCGCAAGTGACATGGCAACCTACGCCAGAAACTTGTATCGCCAGTGGCGAAGCCGGGGCAGCAATTTGGAATGAAACACTAAATCGTGGCGCATTATCCGTTGCTGGTCAGTTGCTTGGCCTCGCACAACGGATGCTCGATTTAACCGTTGATTACAGTGTGCAACGTAAGCAATTTGGCAAAGCCATTGGTAGCTTCCAGGCGGTTAAGCATCACCTTGCTGATGTTGCTGGGAAAATTGAATTTGCTAAGCCGGTATTATATCGCGCCGCAAACTCACTGGAAACCAATCACCCATTGGCTAGTGTTCATGTGTCCCAAGCGCGCCAATTCTGTAGCGAAGCAGCATTATTAGCCGCTCGCCATGGTATTCAAGTGCATGGTGCAATGGGCTATACCTGGGAAGTTGATTTACAAATGTTTATGAAGCGTAGCTGGGCACTAAATAACACTTGGGGCGATGCAACCTTCCATCAAGCGCGAGTGCAAGATTACGTGTTAAATAGCCAGGTGGACTTAGCGCCGTCATTAACATTTGAATAAACGCTTATAAATTAAAAAGGCAATGGCCATGGAAGAGATAGATCTAGATAGACGTCGCGTAATGAAAGCCTGTGGCGCCGTAGGCGGTGCATCTATGTTAGGGCTATCTCTAAGCGGTCAGGCAGCCACCAACAAATCATCACTACCGCTTGCGGAATACGATGATTGGGACATGTCCACCATGGCGGAGAAACTGCGCCAGGGTGAGGTATCGCCATTGGAGCTAACCGATGCGGCGATTGCTCGTTTTGAAGCCAATAAAGCGTTAAATCTATTGGCCGTTAACCATTTTGATTTAGCTCGTGAGCAAGCAAACAAGCTTAGTCAAGCAAGTGTCGCACAGCGCGCTAAACACATGGAGCATGCGCCATTACTCGGGGTTCCTTTTGCCTTAAAAGATTTAGGTGTTAGCCTTGCTGGCACCATCACCACTAACGGCTGTCGTTTTTTTAAAGACAACGTCGCCAGTGAAAATTCTACCTTAGTTAATCGCTATCAAGCGGCTGGCCTCAATATCATGGCTAAGCTAACCAGCCCTGAATTTGGTCAAACCGCCACCACAGAATCAAGCCTACATGGTGATACGCTTAACCCTTGGGATAAGCGCTATAGCACGGGGGGATCGTCCGGCGGCAGCGCAGCAGCTGTTGCCGCACGTATTTTACCGGCGGCGCATGCCAGTGATGGTGGTGGCTCTATTCGTATTCCAGCTTCTCATTGTGGTGTGTTTGGTATTAAACCAAGCCGTGGCCGCGTTGCTACTGGCCCTAAACATCTTGAAGGTTGGATGGGGCTGTCAGTGCACAATGCGCTAACCCGTAGTGTGCGCGATTCGGCGATGCTACTGCAACTGTCACAAGGCCCAGAAGCTGGCTCTCGTGTTACCCTGCCAAATGACGATATGCTGGCGGCACTAACCGCCACGCCAAAGCGTTTAAAGGTGGCGGTAATGGAAAACCATCCATTTAATTACCCTGTACATCAAGACTGTAAAGATGCGTTGGCTAAAACGGTTAACCTATTAACTCGTTTAGGGCATATCGTTGAGGTAGCACAACCAACACTGCCACTCGAGGATATGTTTAAAGGCATGGGGGTTACCACTTCAAGTGGATTGCTTAGCACAGTGCAAGCACACGAGAAAAAGCTCGGCCGCGCTGCACGTGAAGATGAGTTTGAACCTATTGTTTGGGGCCATCTGCAAAGAGCCAAAGGCTACACGGCACAACAAGTGTTTGCCGCGCGCTCTGCCTTTGATAATGGCGGGCAGATATTTGATCGCTTCTTTAACGATTATGATTTAATTCTAGCGCCAGTAACCATTGCGCCACCACCGCCAATTGGCGAGTTGGCCTTAGGGCAGCCGTACGAGTCATTCGTCAAACATGTACTCAAAGCGTCGCCAATCACTTCACTATTTAACATGACAGGCTTACCCGCCATGTCAGTACCACTGCATTGGAATCAAGCTGGTTTGCCAATCGGCGTTCAATTTGCTACGCGCTTTGGCGGCGAATCACAGCTTATCTCTATCGCTGCACAACTTGAAAAAGTTGCGCCATGGGCGGATAAAAAACCAATGAGTGTTGGTTAGGGAAGTCTAATACCAATCTGACTAAGTTTGTTCCCACTGAGTGAGAAGCTACTTAATCGGATTGATATAACTGCATTAAGGCTTATGGTATCAATTCGCCTTTTTTAACTTGGATAAACAAAAAAGCACCGAACTTGCGGTGCTTTTTTCGATTTAATCTAGCGGGTTTATTCCCTTAAAAACCACCATTTCTCATCATTGAATCCATGCCACCGTCGACGAATAGGATGCTGCCGTGGACGAATGAAGCTTGTTTGGATTGTAGAAAGCTCACCGCGTCGGCAATTTCACTTGGTTCACCGTTACGGCCAATTGGGGCAACGAAGTTTTTAACAGCTTCGCCAAAGCGCGGGTCATTTTTAGACGCTTCGTGTAGTGGTGTTTCAACAGCGCCTGGTGCAACAATGTTAAGGCGAACCCCTGTGCTACCTGTTTTAACGGCTAGCCGACGACAGTGTACTGTGAGCGCGTATTTCGACGCAGCGTAGGCGATGTGTGGACCATCTGCCTCGTCGGCTGCTTTACGGGCTGCTTCTTCGTCATTGCTTAGCATTAATTCGGTCATTGGATGGGGTTGCGCAGCCATTTGACTAGCAGCAACTGAACCAATGACGGTGATTGCTGGGTTTGTGCCTTGGGCAAGTGCCGGGTGTAATTGCTCAATAAGCTCAGTTGAGCCAAAGTAGTTTACAGATGTCACTAAGCTGGCGCTTGGCGCAGTAACCCCAAGACCGGCACAACAGACTAAACCGTCTAGTTTGCCACCCGATAATTCAAGTACTTTAGCAACGGCATCATTGCGACCTTGTGGGGTAGATAAATCGGCAACGACCTCGGCTTGTTGACGGTCAATCCCGATCACAGTGTGGCCTGCTTCACGTAATTGTTGACACACTGCTGCGCCGATACCTGACGCTGAACCTGTGACTGCAGTAACTGACATAATAAACTCCTTGGACATTGTTAGTTAAAATAATTATTAGAGGCTATTTCGCGATACGCTTTTTAGCGCCTCTTGGTCTCGATAGATTTTTAACCTAAAGAGTAATACGATAGAAATAAGTGTGGTACTGCTGCTGATAATCAGCGCATAACGCAATGATTCTTCGCCAGCAAAGCCGCTAAAGGCATCGCTAAGCACACCAACAAGCATCGGCCCAACGCCAATTCCTAAAAAGGTAATTAATACAGTTTGCATCGATATCGCCAGCGCTCGTTGGCTGCCAGATACGATACTGGTTAATAGGGTGAGGCAAGGACTAACCCACCACACTGAAAAGAAACTGGCTAAGGTGCAAAATAGCATGGCAAACGGAATACCGGCGAATAGGTATTGATCGCCTAGCCCTTTAGGCCATAGAAAATAAATTACGATGGAAATCCAGCCCAGTGAGTGGCCAAGCAATGGTAACCATAAAACACCTTTGCGCCGTGCAATACGGTCGGCCAGGTAGCCACTAAGTAAGATACCGATAGCGGCGGCGCCGCCGCCAAAAAAACCAGCCATCATGCCCGCTTGAGTAAGGGTAAGATCATGGCTACGCACCAGAAAAGCAGCATTCCACATACCAAATGCGTTGGCGCCAAGGGTTGCGATGGCGCTTGAACCCACTAATAAGCGGTAATCCTTACGCTTTAACAGACTCTTTGCTGACTCGCGAAACCCTGTGGCTTCTGGTATTGCCGATGAGGCGCTAGCGGGCGCGTCATATTGGCCGCGTTTAGGCTCGGGTAGAATAAAGAAAAATAATACCGCAAATAGCAGTGAGGGTACTGAAATAATAAAAAAGGTGTTGCGCCAGCCGAACTCTTCAACCCAGTGCGCGCCTATGGTTAGTGCAATGATTGCGGCGAATGTCGCGCCGGAGGTAAAGCAGCTGATCGCAAATGACCGGCGTTCAATTGGGTAGCTATCGGCTAGTAGTGAGAGCGAGGCGGCGGTAACAGGGGCTTCAGCAACGGCTATCATCATGCGCATTATCAGCAACATAATAAAGCCTGTGGCGATTCCGCTTATGGCGGTAATAACGCACCAGACGAGTGCGCTGGCGGCAAGTAATTTGGTCCGGTTGACCTTATCAGCAAGGCGTCCTGCAGACAATCCGGTAAGGGTAAATACGATGGCAAAACCAAGGCCGGTGAGTAGGCCCATTTGCGCATCCGTCGCGCCGAACTCAGCTTTGATGGGTTCAATCATCACCGCCATAATTTGTCGGCCAACAAATGTTTCAATATAAAACAGTGTTAGCACCAACAACAAAGCGTGTTGGTGCCAATTAGTCTTGGTTAGACTCAAGCTTTATTCGCCTTGAGCGCTTTAGCCATGGTCATTGCCGTATCATCAATCATATCTTCTTGACCTCCAACTGTTTTCTGGCGACCTAACTCTAATAAGATGTCACGTGCTGGTACGCCATATTTCTTCTCGGCGCGCTGAGCAAATAGCAAGAATGATGAATAAACACCAGCGTAACCCAGGGTGAGAGCGTCCCTATCGATACGAATTGGTTGGTCCATCATTGGTGTGACGATGTCTTCTGCAACATCCATGATTTTGTATAAATCAATCCCATGATCAACGTCCATACGATCAAGTACTGCAGTGAATACCTCTAGTGGCGTATTGCCTGCGCCTGCGCCAAGACCAGCTACTGAGCCATCGATACGCGTCGCGCCTGCTTCCATAGCGGCAAGTGAGTTTGAGATACTCATACCTAGATTGTGATGACCGTGGAAACCAATTTCTGTTTCAGGTTTAAGCTCACTACGCAGTAATGCAATGCGTTCTGTCACGTGCTCTGGAAGCATGTAACCTGCTGAATCAGTACAGTAAATACAGTTTGCACCGTAAGATTCCATTAGTTTAGCTTGAACAACTAGTTCTTCAGCGCTAATCATGTGAGCCATCATTAAGAAACCAACGGTATCAAGCCCCATTGCTTTGGCGGCTTTAATATGCTGCTCTGAAACATCGGCTTCAGTACAATGGGTTGCAACACGAATGGTGGTTACACCATGGTCATACGCCATTTTTAGGTGATCGACGGTGCCGATACCTGGAATCAATAGTGCAGAAACTTTAGCTTGTTTAAGCTTAGGAATAACAGCGCTTAGGTATTCTTCATCTGAATGTGCTGGAAAACCGTAGTTTAGCGATGTTCCGCCTAAACCGTCACCGTGAGTCACTTCAATCAGTGGGATGCCTGCTTCGTCTAATCCGGTAGCGATAGCAACCATTTCATCCAGGCTAATTTGATGCTGCTTTGCATGCATGCCATCACGTAATGACATGTCATGTAGGGTAACTTTTTTATCTTTTAAATTCATGTCTTTACTCCTTAAGATTGACCGTCTAGCATCTGCTGGCCGAACATTTCAGCGGTACGAGCAGCTGAGGCTGTCATGATGTCAAGATTACCTGCATATTTTGGTAGGTAATCGCCTAGACCTTCAACTTCTAAGAAAATTGATACTTTACGACCATCGAACACAGGGCCATTTTTTAGCTTGTAGCCCGGTACGTATTTTTGTACCTCGCTAATCATTTGATGTACTGACTCTGTGATAGCGGCTTGATCAGGTTCAGACTCCGTTAGACAGTGAATAGTGTCACGCATTAATAGCGGTGGCTCGGCTGGGTTGATGATAATAATGGCTTTACCACGTTTGGCACCACCAATTTGCTCAACAGCGCCAGAGGTTGTACGGGTAAACTCATCAATGTTTTGGCGAGTACCAGGACCGACTGATTTAGAGGAAACTGTTGCAACAATCTCTCCATATTCAACAGGTTGTACACGTGATACCGCAGCAACCATTGGGATTGTTGCCTGACCGCCACATGTCACCATGTTAACGTTTGGAATGTCTGAGTCTAGCTGGTCAAGGTTTACTGGTGGTACGCAGTAAGGGCCGATAGCCGCTGGTGTTAAATCAATCATTAACACGCCTTTGGCGTTAACTTTTGCTGAGTTGTCAGCATGCACGTAGGCTGAGGTTGCGTCGAATGCAATTTTTACTTCGTCTGCTTCGATGTGTGGAATTAAGCCATCGATGCCGTCTGCTGTTGTTTTGATGCCCATTTCACGAGCACGTGCTAAGCCTTCTGAGTCAGGGTCGATACCTACCATCCAAACTGGCTCTAAAATTTCGCTGCGTTGTAATTTGTACAGTAAATCTGTACCAATGTTACCTGAACCGATCAGGGCGCACTTAATCTTTTTCATCTTACTTTACCTATAGGTTAACTGTTAGTCACAGAAACTGACGGAGCACGAACCGAGACCTTCGATTTCCATGCTAAAGTGGTCGCCACTCTTGGCGTCAATCAATGGGGCGAGAGCACCTGATAGGATCACTTCGCCTTTTTTAAATTCAATACCGTACTCACCTAGCGTGTTAGCCAGCCATGCAACTGCTTGCGCTGGGTGGCCTTGTACTGCCGCGCCAACACCTTCAACAGCGTCTTTGCCATTGTGCTTAACCACCATCTTTACAGCGGCTAAATCCAGCGATTTAGGATCGGTGTGTTGCTCGCTAATGACAAATACGCCACACGAGGCGTTGTCGGCCACCGTATCAACAATGCTGATATTCCAATCTTCAATACGCGAATCAACAATTTCAAAACACGGGGCAACCCATTCTGTCGCATCAAGTACTTGCTCGGCGGTAATGCCCGGGCCTTTTAAGTCTTGTTTAAGGCAAAATGCAATTTCACCTTCGGCGCGCGGCTGAATAAGTTGAGACTTTGCCAAGCTAATGGTGCTGCCATCAGGGTGATGCATGGTGTCGGTTAGGAAACCAAAATCTGGCTGATGTACGTTAAGCATCTTTTGTACTGGTTCACTGGTAACGCCAATCTTTTTACCAATGATGCGCTCACCGGCTGCAGTTTTTAGAGCAACGGTTTTTAGCGATATCTGGTAAGCATCGTCAATGGTTAATTCGCGGTGACGGGCAATCAGCGGAGATACCGGTGTGCGCTTTATTTGCGCACTGTATAGCTCTTGAGCTAATTCACTATGTAACTGGCTCATTACTTTGCACCTTGTTCTGACCAAAGGTCAGGTAGGCCTGGATCCGTTTTATGAATTAAGCGTTTAAGCATGAGTTTTAGTGCCATCACATCGCCAGAGCCTAATTCAGCAATTAACTCTTCTTCAATCGCTTTAGCTTGGGCAATATGGTGCAGTGATGTTTCACGACCCGTTGGCGTTAGTTGATAAACATCGTTGTCTAATTCTTTAATAAGCTCTTGAGCAACCAGGAACTTAACATCAGCTTCGCCGATACTGTGTCCAGTATAGTCAAGATGCGTGTTCAGCTCTTCAATGGTTAATTGGTGCTGGATATTCATCACTGACAGGGCAAAGAAGTGAGAGTCTTCTAATGCTTGCTCATCTAGCACTTTGCGCATGCGATAAAGCATTTGGAAATGCGAACGGCCTAGCAGGTAACCTAGTAAGTCTTCATTGTAGCTACACTCTGGCGCTGCCGGTTGAGCTGAAAGTGCAACTTCTTCCCAAGGCTTGCGGGCTGTCATCGCATATTGACCTTGCTGGAATACCAATGGTGGTAGTGCCTGTTGGTCAAAGTCGACGACTTCACCAATAAAGATAAGGTGATCACCACCATCATGGGTTACTGTGTTGCGACATTGAAAACGTGCACTACAAGCGGGAATTAATGGCGCATCGCTAATGCCGTCTTCAAGCTCGATACCACTGAATTTATCTTCGCCACGAGAAGCGAAAGTATTCGATAGATCTTGCTGATGTTGCGATAAAACGTGTACATTCCAGTGTTCTGCTTTGTTAAATGCTTCCACACTGAGTGAAGTTTTAGCTAAACTCCAAAGTACCAATGGTGGATCAAGAGAAACAGAGTTAAAACTGTTTGCCGTAAGACCCACTGGAGTCCCATCAGGTGCGGTTGCGGTGATGATCGTCACGCCAGTAGTGAAACTGCCAAGTGCTTGTCTAAATGCTTGATTATCGAATTCTGCTTGTGCCATTGTTAACTCGCCTTATCGCTATAGTATGGAACCAGTATCCGTACATGGCTGTTTATCATCATCGTCAAAATGGACTAAACGAATAAGCGTATTGATTAATCGCTTGCTTTAAGGAGGAAAAGGGCTAGTTGGGCTGGTAATTCTAGCTTTAGTGAAGTGCATGATGTGCTATTGAGCTTATGCTTTTTATTTGAAAGTGCACACACGCACACCTGTTACTTCCTTTGCTGCGGCAAATACTAAAAAATCATCCGTGATTTTTTCATTGGACAATTTCTAATTTAGGGCGATAAACGACGGGAGACATCCGCGCTTTATTGTTCAATTTGTGCAGCTGATTTTCCAGCTAACTTACCAAAGAATGTCGCATCACCAATCGACATACCGCTGCTATAGGTTGCGCCGCAACGTGGCAGGCCACAAGCATTTCGCCCTGCAGCATACAACCCTTTAATAATTTGGTCATCTTCCGATAACACCTCACCAGTTGGTAAGGTATTTAATCCACCGAGGGTAAACACTGGAAAATAAGCCCCACCATTTAAAGACACATCAAAGGCAGCATAAGGTGGTTCATCGAGCGGTTTGAGGTAAGGAGTGCGCTTATGAAAAAGTGGATCCTGGCCGTCTTTGGCATGTTTGTTAAACACCTCAAGTGTATTAACCAGCGTGTCTTCGGTTAAACCTAAATCACGTTCGAGCTCTGCTATGGTTTCACCGACTTCGGCTACCTTAAACCCGCCCATAGGCGGACGGTCGAGTGCGGCAAAGTTTTTACTGTCGATTATCAGATAGTGCTTATCTTCTGGATTACTTAAAATCGCTTCACCCATACGTCCATGATAGCAATCTTCGTTAATAAATCGCTGGCCTTTGCCGTTGACCATAATGCCTTCAACTAAACTCGCTGGCGGGTAAAATGGTAAACAGATGAACCCTTCGCTCATATTAATGGCGCTGCCACCAACACCCATGCCGATTCTAATACCTATGCCTGTGTCATTGGGATTGCCATTTGGAATGTTGCCAAGACTTAAACGAGGGGCGTATTTGGCCACCATTTCTGGATTCATAATGAAGCCGCCTGCACATAAAACGACGCCTTTGTTAGCTTTAATGCAGCGCTCTTGGCCATCGATGCGCGACACAATGCCAACGACCTCGTTATCGTCATTAATAATGGCGGTGAGGGCCCGTGCGTCATACTCGACTTCGACACCAAGCGCTATAGCCTTCTCACTTAGCTTGTCGATGACCATCTTTCCGCCGCCTTCGCCATGTACTTTGCCTTTGTGTCCGCGCGGCGCTGCTTTTGAGTGCTCGTCAAACGGGTAGCATGTTTCGTTACCTGAGTAGATGAGCCCTTCGTCGCGAGGTGTGTTGGTACTTTTGCTGGCGTAATATTCAGGTTTAAACTCCATGCCATGGTCAATTAGCCATTGATAATGCTCTAAACTGCCATCGGCGTAGAGCCTCACTTTGGCTTCATCGGCATTGGGGCCACTGGCCATCATCAGGTATTTGTACATTTCTTCGGTGTCATCTTCAAAGCCACAAGCTTGTTGTGTTGGCGTGCCGCCGCCCATATAAATCAGCCCGCCTGCCATCGCTGTTGTGCCCCCTGCGCCACTTGCCGCTTCTAAGATTAAGACCTCTGCGCCATGGGTTCGCGCACCAATGGCTGCACTGGCCCCAGCCGCGCCCATACCGATCACGACAACATCGGTTTCTCTATCCCAACGACTGACAGTAGAGGCTTTACGCGGTTGTGATGGTAGCGTTTTGGTGGTCATGGTCGGTCTCCGATTTTAAAGTAAAGAGGTCTCTTTAATAAATTAAAGAAGTTTCTTTAGAAGTGCAAGTGGCGATGATAAAGTTGTTGTTAATAGTTTTTTAGCGATTGAGTAATACATGTCTCAACCCCTTTCAAAAAGAGCACAAGCGTCCAATCAGCGACGCTTACAAATATTAGTCACCGCTGAGCAGTTATTTGGTGAACGTGGCATTGATGCTGTATCGCTTAATGAAATTAATAAAGCGGCGGATCAGAAAAATACCTCAGCACTGCATTATCACTTTGGCAGTAAGGGCGGCTTACTCGATGCCATCGTGTTTGAGCATTACGCCAGCGTCGAACAAAAAATCAACCTTGCCTTAGATACACTCGAAGCACAGCCTACCCTTACTTGCCGAGATATCGTCGCTGCCATGACATCGCCTTATGTTGATAAACTCGATGATAGTCGTGGTATCAACTACTTACGTATTATGGCGCAGCAACTTAGTGTAAGTACCGATTGGGTAGCAAAAGGGCGGCTAGGGCGTGATGATGTGGCGCGTGAGCGCATCGTTAAGCTATTTAGGCGTGAGAATTTAGCGTTACCTGCGGATGTTACTGAAATAAGGATGGTGCTCTACACCACCTTGTTATTCCATTCACTGGCTGCGTACTCTCGATTTGAGCAAACCAATCGTCGCAATCCGTTGGGCGATAAAGCCAAGTTCACCGAAAACTTAATCGATAGCCTGGTGGGCGTGCTTGTGCCACCTAATGTCTAGCACGCTCGTCCAATTGGACGAGGAAAAAGCCGATGACATCAGATAAAAAAGACATAGTGGGGTAGTTTGTTGTCACTAACAACAACGAATATAAATAACAAACTATCCAAGGCTAGTTAACGCTGGCATCTTATCAATCAATTAAGGAACTATCGCATGACAGATTCTATGGCTGGCTTACTCGAGCGCCAACAAGCGGCACACACACTACAAATGAGCGTAAGTGCAGCACAACGGCGCGAACGAATTCAACAAGTTATTAACGTAGTGGTGGAGAACCACCAAGCACTTGCTGAGGCAATGGAAGCGGACTTTGGTGGTCGTAGCCAGGGCTTCTCTATCATGAACGATATATTAGGTTCTTTAGCGTGTTTAAAATATACCAGAGATAACCTTGAGCCGTGGATGCAAAATGAAAATCGCGATGTATTCTCACCTTATGATCAACTGGGTAGCACGGCACGAGTTGAATATCAGCCAAAAGGTAGTGTTGGGGTTATCGGTACATGGAATGCACCGCTTTATACACTGCTTGCACCGCTGGCTTGTGCACTGGGTGCTGGTAATCGCGTTATCCTTAAGCCATCTGAAGTGACTCCGAAAACGGCTGAGACAATTGAACGTATCTTTAGTCAGCATATCGATCCACTGCTGGTCGCTGTGGTTACTGGTGGGGTAGATGTTAGCGCGAGCTTTAGTGCGCTACCGTTTGATCACATGGTGTTCACCGGTAGTACAACGGTTGGTAAGAAAATAATGCGGGCAGCGTCAGACAACCTCGTACCTGTGACTTTAGAGCTTGGTGGTAAATCACCTGTGGTCGTCAGCGAAAGTGCTGACTTGGCCGAAGCGTGTAAGCGTTTGGCTTTGGCAAAAAGTAACAATGGTGGTCAAGTGTGTGTAAGCCCAGATATTATTTATTTCCCGCGGGCTAAGCTAGACCAAGCGGCTGATTTATTACTGGAAAATTTCCGCACCTTCTTTCCGCAAATGAGCGACAACCCTGACTTTGTGCCTGTGGTAAATCAACATCACTGCAGCCGCGTTGCTCAGTTGGTGGAGCAAGCGCAAGCCGCCGGGGTTGAAGTGCGTAGCAGTCATGACGTAGCAAGCCTAAGTGACATTGCAGCGCAAGATAAGCGTCTGCCACTGCAGTTGGTTATTTCGCCAAGTAAAGATGAGCGCATCATGCAAGAAGAAATCTTCGGTCCTGCGCTTGTATTACTGCCATACGATGATATCTCAGAAGTGATTAATGACATCAACAGCCGTGAAAAACCACTCGCGCTATACTACTTCGGCGAAGATCAAGCTGAACAAGCAAACGTACTAGCCAATACAACCTCTGGCGGCGTTTCAATTAATGACTGCCTAATGCATGCGGCAATGCATGATGCGCCATTTGGCGGTGTCGGTGCATCTGGCATGGGACACTACCACGGCCGTGAAGGATTTTTATCGTTCAGCCACATGCGTACGGTCTTTGTTGCTCCAGTGCACGACCCGCGCGCAGAGTGGGGCATGTTGCCACCACATTATGAAGGCTTTAAAGAGGCCATGGCAGCACAGGTTACTGCTGATTAATCTTGCAGAGGCATCGCCAGCGGTGCCTCGTTCTTTCCCTCCTTTCATTTAGTTATTTTATATAGCTAGTCATTTCTACTGAAAAATCGATTACTTATTAATCCTCGTTCATGTGGACTATGTGGTTTCTTTTTTTGTCTGCGAGGATAAAACCTTACATTAATTGTTGGTAATTTAACCAAAGATTAAATACCGCAATTAGCAGTTGTAAAATTGAGAGTTAAAGCATTTTAGATTTACATCAGGGTGCGTATGTTAAAACCGACGCGAATAAGCCCTTCCTTTTAGCCTGAATGTAACAGTCATATTTGGGGCATTTAGGTTAATTTAAGTAAAGTTAATTTTGAAACAAGGATTAAACAGTGAATTATAATAAAAAACCACTAAACATCGCTTTATCGTTAGCATTAATCTCTATGACTAATGTTGCACTTGCTGAGTCTCAAAAGGACAGCAAGAAAGAAGGCTTGGAAGTTATCGAAGTTACAGCTCAAAAACGTGTTCAAAATCTTCAAGAGTTACCTACTGCAGTATCCGTGTTCGATACTAAGGCTCTTAATGACAAAGGGATTACCGATGTCGAAGATCTCAGTATTTACACTCCTAATATGCAAATATCAGAAACGCCTGGCGGCAGTACTGGTGCAACCATTGCAATTCGTGGTTCGGTAACCATTAACCCAGCCGTAACATGGGAGCCAACCACGGGTGTATATATAGATGGTGTGTTTGTTTCTAAAAATGTTGGCGGCTTATTTGACGTTGCCGCAATTGATCGTGTTGAAGTATTACGTGGGCCACAAGGCACGCTATATGGAAAAAATACTCTGGGTGGCGCTCTTAGTATAGTAACTCGCAAGCCCAGCGGAGAGTTAGGCGGTGAAGTTCGTGTCGGTGCTGGTAATTATGGCATGACAGATTTTTACGTAACCGCTGATTCGGGCCAAATCAACGATAAATTAAGTTTTAATTTCACTGCGAATAAGAAGGATCGTGACGGTTTTTATGACAATCTTTCGGTTACTTCAGACGTAAAAAAATTCAAGGAACTTAAGTCAACTTCAATGCGTTTTGGTGCGCTATATGAGCACAGCGACGAGCTTGAATTCTACTACACCTATGACAACAGTGATAAAGACAATACGCCGCCAATGGGCCAGGTAAATATTGCGGCGATCATGCCGGATGATACGAAAAGCCGCCAAGAAACTGCGGCACTAGATGGTGTTCAGTTTGACCGCTCTGAAAGCTCTGGCCATGCGCTGACTGTCACCTGGCAGCAAAGTCCAAATTTAACCATCAAATCAATTAGCGCTGTGCGTGAAATCGATTATGAAGATGGTAGTGACTACGATGGTTTTGATTTACTCGGTTTCCACACCATTCGTGAAGTAATGCATGAGCAAACCTCGCAAGAAATCCAATTTATCGGAAACGCCGAGAACTTAAACTATGTTGCTGGTTTGTTTTACTTTAAAGAAGAGTCTGATGTCACTAACCCGTTTATTATGAGCTTTGCCACGGTTAATAACTACTACGGTGTTGAGTCTACTTCTGTGGCAGCCTATGCCAATGTAGAGTATCAACTAAGTGACAAATTAACGCTTGCTGGTGGCCTGCGTTGGACGACTGAAGAGAAGGAGTTCTACATTGAACATCCTGATGACTTTAGTTTCGCGTTCTTTTTCCCATTGCCACGGACAACGGCAAAAGACACTTGGGATAACACCTCAGCAATGGCATCGCTTACCTATGAATTGGCAGACAATGTAACAACATACGGTAAAATCTCTCAAGGCTGGAAAGCTGGTGGATTTAACGGCGAAGCGCCAAATGCGGACATAGCGGTTAAACCTTATGATGCTGAAGAAGTGTTAGCCTATGAATGGGGCCTTAAGTCCCGTTGGTTAGATGAGCGTATTCAAACCAACGTAGCAGTCTTCCACAATGACATCAAAAATATGCAAATGTCTGAATTCTTGGGTGCTTATTCTGATATTCAAAATGCTGGTGCGGCCAAAGTCACGGGTCTTGAGTTTGAACTCGTTGCGGCGCTAACCGATGACTTGTTGTTGAACTTTAACTACGGCATGTTAGATCCAGAGTATGACGAGTTTATTACTTATAACGTCTATACTGGCGCGCCAAATGATATTACCGATGAAGCAGAGTTTCCGTATAGCCCTGACAATAAATGGTCGCTAGGACTGAACTATGTGACTGAATCAGATTTTGGTGAACTGAGTATAGGCGGTGACTATAGCTATGTTGATGATCACTTTGCATTCCATAACCAGCCATCGGCTGACTTTACCCGTATTGAAAGCTACGGTGTGCTCAATGCTCGCGTCTCGTTAAAAGAGATTGCAGGTAGTAAGTTTAATGCCTCGATCTGGGGTAAGAATATTACAGATGAGGAATACCGTATTAATGGTGTACCAATGGGGGATGCAACTGGTGCATTCATCGGAGGTATTAACTACTACGGTGATCCTGCAACTTATGGTATCGAAGTAAGCTACACGTTCTAAGTTAGGCAACCGGTATTACGTCAGGCCCCGCTTATTTGAGTGGGGCTTTTTTTATGCTGCCTGACAGCCATAAAAAAACGCAGC
>CAKZQF010000108.1 GCA_937139475.1 uncultured Gammaproteobacteria bacterium
GAAGCGACACAAATTGTGCTTTACCTGTCGATGATTTCAATTTGTTCACTGCTAAAGTATTTCTTGCGATAGAGCTTCCAGAATGCACCTGCTTCTCGGCACATGCCAATTCGAAATGAAGGGATTATATTAGGCCAGTGGTAGCGTAAATCGCTAAACCATACACAAGTGCGGCTGGAAGACTTTGTATAATCATAAAATACCGGGTATTTTGCGAACTGTCGAAAAGCGCTAAATTTTTGGTGGTGCCAAACTTGGTTAGCCTCCTGTTGCAGATGACTGTCCTTGGGCGCAACTGAATAGCTGTTCCAACTAAGTTGATGGGCAAGCTGAAAACTATCCTGATAGGATTCTTGCCCCATTAACTCGCTAGCTTTAATGGCGATAACATCATTGGCCAACTTTAAATAGGCTTGATTAAACCCGGTGTCTGTCGGTTCGATAACTTGCCAATAAAAGGGCGAAAACGGTTGTGGTAACAGGATTTTGGGGGGAGGGGGATTGGCGACGTCGATTGCCCGAGCGGTGGTCTGAACGATTGCATTTTGCTTAACAATTAGTATTAACGTCAGATAGCCAAGAGGCAATGCAAGTGAAAAGATCCGATAGGAATTTTTCCTCATGTAAATAAGTAAGATTAGCGCGATTAATGTAGTCAAGGTTAAATAGCCATCCACCACAAACAGTAGATCCCAGCTCACTTGATAATCACTAAAAGGTGCGAACCATTTGGTGCCAAATACGGTGAAACTATCGCTAATTATGTGAGATAAAATGCCTGCAAGCGATAGCTTGAACAAGAGCTTGATATCTTGATAGCGATGATAATATCGTTGCCATACCAGTGAAAGTAGCCACGCCCATAATGGTGATAATAACAGCGAGTGTGTTTCAGCGCGGTGCCAATTCGCTAAGAACTCTAAAGGGTTCCAGAAAAACAGGATGTAATCTATATCGGGGAAAATTGCTGAAAAAGCACCTATTGTCGCGCGTGATTGCCAGGTCAATGTGGCTATTGATTGTGATTGAGTTGATTGCTTCGGTAATTGCGCAACCGTCGCGCCGATAAGCATGTGAGTAACAATATCCATAGCACAGGGTTAGTATCTTTGCTTGTTGGTGAGGCCAGTAACGCAGCGCTGTGCTTTAGTAATGTTTCGAATCAGCCGTTTGAGCAACGCGCGTGTACCTTCATGGTTTTCGCTGTAGTCTAACAAAAAATATGAAAAGCTAGCTAAATAAGCACTTGTCACCGCGACCTCATCGGCGATTTTACACAGACCTGTATGCTCGCGAGCAGCTGATTCGAGAAACCACTGAACAGTTCGACTGATCCTGGTAATACCGTGAGCCTGCAAATGAAAATGCCCCGGTTCTAATTTATAAGCGAGAATTTCACGCACTAATCGTTTGTAGGGGACTAGCCTTTCAAACCAGCACATAATTGACTCAAATAGGCGTTCATCACTTGTTAGTGAAAGGTAGCATTGCTGCGCTGTGAGCTCTAACATCGCTTGGTCAGCCAGACCAAAGAGGGATTCTGCAATATCATCTTTTGAACGAAAATTTACTCTTATATCGTTCATCGAACAATTGAGGGAAGAGGCCAGTTGAAGCAGAGTAAATGATTGCCATGAGCTATCGAGTGCAAGCTCAAGCGCTTTATCAAGAATGACTCGTTGATCAATCAATTGCTTTGTCATAATAAAGGAACCGAAAGAAGGTTGTTACTACAAATTTTAGCAAAACAAATACAGGGCAGGCATAAATTTGCGCGCAAGAGCGTCACTTCAGCCTTGTTGATTTATGTTCCGTTGCTGTGCAACCATTTTGAAAGAACAAAAGCGTCTTGAATTTACAGGTTTAGTTTGGCTGGACAGGTGTAACTATCCAACCAAACTCACTTTTCTAGAATACAATGGTCACTTCATTAGAGCAGTTGGTCAAATTGGCTTCACATACTTGGTAAGTATAATTCCCAGCACCTTTTACACCAAGATTTTCGGTGTAAGATGACCCAGTTAGCGAGTCAATTATCTCGCCATCCCGATAAATTTCAATAGCTAGTGAACCTGGCCATGATAAATCAACATGCTGCACCCCTTTGATTTTATAGCCACTGGCAGAGAGTGTTATTGCACTTGCAATATCTGTCGTTGCTGTCGCAGAAGCGGAAAAGGCCGACGTACCGGCGGCATTATAAGCTGCCACTCGATATGAATAGCTTGTGGCTGCTGCTAATCCAGAATCCTGATAGTTGGTAACATTACTTCCAGTTGTCGCTATCTCCTGCCAATTCCCGCTTCCGGCGATGGAACGCTCGATTGTAAATCCGTATTCATCGTTGGAAACATCAGCCCAGCTGACGTTGACTAGACTTGCCGAAGAAGCAGACGCAGATAATGATATCGGAGCATCTGGTACCGCTCCACCTTGTTGATTCTCCGTGTGAATGTATAGTAAATCAACATACACAGAGTCGAGTGAACGATTGCCTATCGAGCGGTCTGTATCTCGAATTCGGATATCCACCTGTCCAGAAGTACTAGGCGGCAAAGACACCATTACAACACCTGTATCACCACTATTATTTATCAAAACTAAGTCTTGATACGAATTACCATTAACCGAATAGGAGAGTTGCATCTGGTCATTATCGCTTGACTCTGTTTGCCACGCTTTTAGGAACACAGTAACAGCGTTACCTGCTTGCACATTGAAATGCCAAATATGCTCTAGATAACTGTATCGGCGAGTCTTTCTTCCTCCTGATTCTCTTTCAGTAATGGACTGGACAACATTATCATCAGTGAATGTATTGCCATAAGCGCCACTTATCGTGCCTGCCACCGCTGTTTCACCAACAGCAAACTGATCGACATATGGCGGGGCAGCCACACTCACTGTCGGCGCAATGGCCAAATGAGTGCCGCCCAGATCATCGGTAACAGTCAGCGAAGCGGCAAAATCCCCTGCTGCGGTGTAGGTGTGTACTGGGTTTGCTTCATTAGAAGTGGTTCCATCTTTGAAATCCCATAGGTAGGAAACGATCTCCCCTGATAAGTCTGGGTCATAGGAGCTGCTGCCATTAAAACTTACAGTTAAAGGTGACGTACCTTCAGTCTGGTCAACCAAAGCCTGCGCAATAGGTGAGCGATTAAGTACACTGATATTAACTGTCTCAGTACTACTTAAATCATCATTGTCAGTAACCGTTAACGTTGCTGTATATTCCCCTGGAGCATTGTAAGTATGACTTGTTGTTTGCCCAGTTGCAGTACTGCCATTACCAAATTCCCACTGATAGCCAACTATCGTACCATCGCTATCAGTAGAGCCTTGTGAATCAAATTCTGCCAACAATGGCGCATAGCCTGGAGCATAGGAAACAGATGCCGATGCTAATGGAGGCTGTAAATTACCCGCGTTAGGAATCAATCCGTCGATGTCATAACGACCGAGGCTACCATAGTCGCTATAACCTGTTGCTAATGACTCTCCTTCGCCGACACCTTCAATTTTAAGAAAATAAGTTCCGCCTGTATTAAATGTACCGCTTAATGTCGCTGATAATTCACCTATTGGATTGGCGCTACCAATGTTGGTACCTGAGTTATCAAATAATTGCGCTCGGATATCCAGGTTAGGGCTAAAGGAGGCAGGATTAACGTTAATTGTATAATTTCCCGCTCCAGCAACAAAACTAAAAACATCAATATCGCTTTGATGACTGATCAAGCCGCTGCCATTTAGGGATAAGTTGGTATTGATCACAGTAGTGGCTAGCAAACTCGCCCCAATTTCAACATCGGCGTGGTCATCTGGCATCAATAAAGCGCCGTAAGACTGAATTAGGGCAATGTCATCTTGGGTTTGACTGGCGTCGCTATACTCTCCTTTGCTCCACTGCACTAAATCTCTATAGTATCCAGCGCCCATTATTGGAGCCCAGCCCGTGTTGCCGCTGCCTTGACCTTGATAGTAAGTAGTGTTGGGCTCTTGGCCATCGTGAAGTAAGCCCAAATTGTGACCTACTTCGTGACTAATAGCCTCTCCAGCACCAACCAATCCCTTATTAAATACAAAAGCAGGCTGGTAATAGTCACCTACATGGTCAAATACCCCGATATAAGCATAACCACCACAGCCGCAGAGATTGGATATATCATCGGTAATGACCACCCGAGTACCATAGACTTGATCGTTGTTATCGCTACGGGTGATGGCACTTTGCCCAGGATCTTGTGTCGTTACATTAACATCAAATGGGGCGAAATCTTCTGATACCTGTTTCCACATCTTTTGAATATATTCGAGCTCTGTCGTTGAGAACGTCGATGAGTCAGCGTCGTTGCTATAAGGGGGAGAAACAATAGCTTCACTGCTGCCGTTATTCCAGGCCGTTCCAATTGATGTATGGCCATTAAAATCTAGATAGATAACACGATTTGAACCTGGACGGCTGTTAAGAGTAAAAGTATCTTCAAGCGGAAAAGGCGCTGCTTCAGCTGGCCCCTGAGGCTCTGATTCAGCGGGCTCAGGGAATTGGTCAACGAAATACAAACGCGCTTGCTTATCTAGCCAAGCACTAGAGTCAGTACGTAGCAGTTTGGCAAATTCTGGTGTGCTCATACCATACCAGGCAGCTACTTCTGGTAGCCTTGCGCCCAGTGCATTTATCGCCGAACTACCTTGCATTCGGTTTGAGAGTTCAATTTTGGGGAATGGTTTCTTTGGGGAGGGGGTATTTGCTGCAACAGCGTTTAGTATCGGAAAAATTAAAACGAACACTACAGCTAAGAATTATTTAGACATCCTTTTCATCGGAACTCTCCCTTGGAGTCGAGCTAATCATGTGGTTTAAATAAGTTTAGCAGCAAAATAAGGAGAACGATTTGATAATTGACTATCTCGCTTATGTACAGGGTGAATGGGCTCTGTAGATAATTTATAGTCAGGCTCTTTGTATCAGGCAATGCCTTAGAGGTCACATAGTTTCCCTCACCATGGAATAAGTCGCGAGATAGCTCGACATTGCGGCCTAAAGTATCTATAGTGCCGCTCTTTATTTATACACATGCTGGTTTATCCAGTAATTAAGCCTAATATAACGCTTCTAGGACATTTCTTTGATTACTTCTGCAAACATTACTATGCAATTTGGCGCTGAGCCTTTATTCGAAAACATTTCTGCACAATTTGGTCACGGCAACCGTTATGGTCTGATTGGCGCTAATGGCTGTGGTAAATCGACCTTTATGAAAATCCTAAGCGGTGAGTTAGTACCTACTGCGGGTAACGTATCTATTACGCCAGGCAATAAAGTGGGGGTTTTGAGTCAAAACCAGTTCGCATTTGAAGAATATAGTGTTGTTGATACTGTAATTATGGGCGATGTTGCTTTATGGAAGATTAAAGAAGAGCGCGACCGTATCTATGCGATGGCTGAGATGTCTGAAGAAGATGGTATGCGGGTTGCTGAACTTGAAAGTCAGTTTGCTGAAATGGATGGTTACAGTGCCGAAAGCCGTGCTGGTGATATTCTTCTGGAAGCCGGAATCGAAGAAGAGTTTCACTATGGTTTAATGAAGCAAGTCGCACCGGGCTGGAAAGTGCGGGTGTTACTGGCACAAGCATTGTTTGCCGATCCAGAAATTTTACTGCTTGATGAGCCTACCAACAACTTGGACATTCATACCATTAACTGGCTAAGCGAGGTGCTTAACCAGCGTAAAGCAACCATGATTATTATTTCCCATGATCGCCATTTCTTAAACTCAGTCTGTACGCACATGGCTGATATTGATTACGGTGAATTGCGCATCTACCCAGGGAACTATGAATATTTCCTAGAGGCCTCAAGTCTGATCCGTGAGCAATTGCTTGCAGGAAACGCGAAAAAGAGCGAGGAAATTGACGAGCTTCAAGCCTTCGTCAACCGTTTTGGCGCAAACGCATCAAAAGCAAAACAGGCGAGCTCTCGCGCTAAGAAGCTCGATAAGATTAAGCTAGATGAGGTCAAAGCATCAAGTCGAATTTCACCGTCACTTACTTTTAAACAGAGTAAAACACTGCACCGTCAGGCGTTGATTTTAGAGGAGTTGTCACATGGTTTTGACGGTGAAACATTATTCCAAAACGGTAATATTATTTTGGAGGCTGGCGCGAAACTTGCCATTATCGGTGAAAATGGCGTGGGTAAAACAACATTTTTACGCTGCTTAGTCGATGAGATTCAGGCGAATAAAGGTGTGGTCAAGTGGTCTGAGAATGCACAGATAGGTTATTGCCCACAAGACAGCAGTCGTGATTTCGACAATGATTTAAGCCTGTTTGACTGGATGTCACAATGGCGTACACCTAAACATAACGATTTGATGGTTCGTGCCATGTTAGGACGTTTGTTATTTACCGCTGACGATGCCAATAAAAAAGCGAAAAATTGCTCTGGTGGTGAAAAGAACCGCTTATTATTTGGAAAGTTAATGATGCAAGACATCAATGTTTTAATCATGGATGAACCCACTAACCACATGGATATGGAAGCCATTGAATCATTGAATACCGCGCTTAAAGCCTATGACGGCACGTTAATTTTTGTAAGCCATGACCGAGAATTCGTATCATCATTAGCAACGGGTATTATAGAAGTGAAGGACCAAGAAATTGTTAACTTCAAAGGCACTTATGATGAGTACCTAGCAAACCGCATCAAGACATTAAAAGTTGCATAGCGTTTAACACTTCCCCAGAGGTAACCTTGACACAGCAAGGCTTACCTCTTTTAGCGGCTTTTGTTGCCTTCAAATAAACTGATAAATATCTCCAACATTGGCTAGCGCTGCCTCTTCCTAAGCTCAATAACCGATAGCTCAATCTTAGTTAATTGCTTGTGTTGTACTTCTTTGTCAAAGGCTTCAGTTATAAATTAGCTTTCATTAGATTCATTTGACACCAAAGCCTCATTGTTCTTGTTATATCGCGCTAATTCATTACATAATATGCAGTGTGGAGGTTTAACTCTTTATAAGGACATTAAAAATTTTTATGTGCAGCGTTCAATTCTGTATTGGCATTCAAAAATATGCTCACACGATGATAAAACATACCGTGCTGTTTGCCTTATTTAGCTTTTCAATACTCTCTTCTTTGGTTAATGCACAACCTCTTGTGAAATTGGATAGCCTTAATAAAATTGAGCTAAGCGAACAAGACCTCTGGCTCCAGACTCCTTCTTTAGATTCAAGTCCTACTTTTGCAGAGCTAAGTTCACTGTATCAAAACGCTAATCGAGTTACTTCTACATTTGGCGGTAGTGGTGCTTATATTACTAAAATTAGATTAACTAATGTCAAAGGTATGATGGATACGTGGTTTGTAAACCTTCAGGCAAATTACTTAGATATAGGAGCGGCTTATTGGCAGCCTGAGCAAGGTGAACTGACTCACTTGGAAAAGTTTGGCCAGATTGAAAGCGAAAGCCCCAAACTGGCACATTCACAAGTATTCTCTCTACCCCTAGGTCATGAAGAAAGTGGTACGCTTTGGATTTTTATTCAAGCTAAAATGTTCCCGACTCCTGTTGTCATCAATATTTACAGTAAAACAGCGTTTAATAACAACCAGTTTTTTGTTAATAGTCTCACCTCAATTTCTTTTACAGTAATGATGACGCTCGCGTTAATCGCGTTCTTTATCTATATCAGAACCAAGTATTTAGTTACATTGGCCTGTGTTGGTTATATAGGCTTACACGGGGTCGGCTGGTTTGCCGCCTCTGGTAGCCTGGGGCATCTATTTAGTTTGTCGGCATTTAACCCAGTCTATGCCGGTATCATGATTTTTCCGTTTGCTATTGCTGCCGCCAGCCAGTTCACTAAGTTATTATTTAACTGTCAGCGAGACCATTATAAATTAGCGAAAATATTTAACTTATTGTCATTAGTTACATTAAGCTTGGGCATCATAATGCCTTTTTTACCGTTTTCTGTGAGTTACCTAATATCACACGTTATTGCGATAGCATGGATCCCGCTGTGCATTGGTACCGGATTTTTTATGCTTGCTAAAAAGGACTTTAGAGCGAAATATTATCTCACTGGTAACCTACTATATGGTGTTACCTTAGCGGTATACGTCATATCTCATGCTTATAAACTTAATAGCGACATTTCTCTTGAACTTGTTGTTCAATTGGCATTAACCATTGATTGCATATGCATTCTGCTTTCACTTTCTGAATGGTTGCAAATACAGCAAAAAGAATTTAATCGTAGCTATGCAACTTCTCGCATTGACCCATTGACACAAATTGGTAATCGTTTCGCTCAGAATGAAATGCTGGCCAATTTAACAGGGCATTATTGTTTCACTTTTATTGACCTTGATGGATTTAAAGAAATCAACGATAGCCTAGGCCATGATGAAGGCGATAAATTCCTCATAGCGACTGCAAATATCATACAAAAGAAACTACATGGACTAGGGGCCATTTTCCGCTGCGGTGGTGATGAGTTTATTTTAGTGGCTGATATTCAAAATACACAACAGGCAGCAACGCGAGTAACACAATTATCTGATCTTATAAAAGAAACAGAAAAAGAATTACAACAAATAGGCTGGGAACACGCTGGCCTTAGTTTTGGTATCGCCACGAGCTTTGAAACCCTAAATCAGTCAGAATGTTTGTCGCTAGCCGACCAACGAATGTATAAACATAAACAAGAAAAGAAACGATAAGAGGTAAGCAAGCCCTCTATCAGCTAACAAGAAGCTTTTTACTTTCAGCTATGGGGAACATTATTGTAGCTTGAAATATCATTACGGGGCTAAACCCTAACTTTGCGATAAAAATCGCTAAAAAGTGGTGATATTTGAATGAACGTGCTTGTTAGTTGCTCGCCGTGTTGGTTAGAATGCTCCCATCATCAGATGGAGAATTAAGATGAATTTAATAAAAGGGCTCTTATCGGGCTTAGGTTATTTTATTAACACTGTGTTGTGGACCGTACCGATTGTCTTGTTGGCATTTTTAAAATTATTACCGGTCACGCTGTGGCAAAAAATGATTAGTTACCTTATCGATGGCTGTGCCAGTGGTTGGATATGGGTAAATAGTATTAACCAGAATATCTTTAGTGGCACCAAAATTGATGTATTAAACATGCCTGCATTGTCGACTAAGCAATGGTACATGGTGATTTCTAATCATCAGTCATGGGTAGATATTTTAATTTTGCAGCGACTATTGCATGGAAAAATCCCTTTTCTTAAATTCTTTCTTAAACAGCAACTTATTTACATTCCAATTATTGGCTTGGCTTGGTGGGCCTTAGACTTCCCATTTATGAAGCGCTATAGCAGAGAATTTTTAAGTAAAAACCCGCATTTAAAGGGGCGTGATGTAGAGTCAACTCAAAAATCTTGTCAAAAGTTTAAACTTAAACCTGTGAGTGTGATGAATTTCGTTGAAGGTACGCGCTTTACTCAAGCAAAGTGGGAAAAGCAGCAATCGCCACATCAAGATTTGCTTAAGGCTAAAGCAGGAGGACTCGCATTTGCACTAAATGCAATGTCAGGTACCTTGGAAAATATAGTGGACGTTACTATAGTCTATCCCGATGGTGTACCAAGCTTTTGGCAGTTTATTAGCGGGCAGGTTAAACAGGTTAAGGTTAATGTTGCCCTGGATAAGATTGACCAATCGCTTATTGGTGATTATGAAAACGATCCTGTTTTTAAAGCCAATATTCAACAATGGCTAAATCAGCGCTGGCAAGCCAAGCAAGAATTGCTCGATAGTATGAAATGCGAGAGCTAGCTTGAATTTGTTTTTTAAGTCTTAAGTGGTTGTAATGGAACATCTATTATCACTATACAAGCATAGTAAAAGAGGAGATAACATGAGAGTCATTGGCACTTTAATCACAATAATAATACTTGTCATCAGTTTTCAGGTATCGGCTCAGCAATCAACAGATAAAGGAAATCGTTATGGCGCTGATCAATATGGGATGAAAAAGTATGTTATGGCATTTCTCAAGCGAGGGCCCCATAGAGATAAGCTAAATAAGGAGCAGCGCGTTAAGCTGCAACAACAGCATATGGCTAATATTTCTCGCATGGCCAAAGCACAGCAATTGGTGTTAGCCGGTCCCTTTCTTGATGATGGAAACCTGCGTGGTATCTACATTTTTAACACCGCATCAATTGAACAGGCAAGGGAATGGACAGAGACCGATCCCGCGATTAAAGCAGGTAGCTTAGTACTAGAGCTAAAACCTTGGTATGGCAGTGCAGCAATTTTGGCGGTTAATGATATACACAATGAGATCAGCGCAAACGCTAAATAGTTTTTAATAGCGTCAGTAATCGCCTATTTCTTTTATTTATCTCATGTTAACCTCCGCGTAAAGTGCGTATACTCGACCTTACATAATTTGTATTTTTATTAGGAGTTGGTGTGGCTGTTTATTCACCCGAACAAGATTTTTTGACCTTTACTCGTGCAAATGAATGGTCTATCGACCAACAAAGTGCATTTACATTAAGCAATGGTACCAGTGTTGAAGTGTGGGATACGGGCGTGATTGCGTTTGTGCCAGAGCAAACTACTGGTCATGATATTATTTTGTCTTGTGGTATCCACGGCAATGAGACTGGCCCAATTGAGCTATGTAATGAGTTTGTCACTGATATTTTAGCCGGCACAATTGTATTAACTACGCGCGTTTTATTTATCTTTGGTAATCCGGCATCAATGAATATTGGTGAGCGTTTTGTACAAGAAAATATGAATCGACTGTTTAGTGGCGCTCATTCTCAAGATCCTGGCCTGACAAACCATGAACGCGTTCGTGCGAAAAAGCTTGAGGGGTATGTTGAGCGATTTTATAAAGAAGCTGGAGAAGGTCGTCAACGTACACATTATGATTTGCACACGGCAATACGCGGTTCAAAAAATGAAAAGTTTGCAGTATACCCTCATTTAAAAGGGCGTCCTTACAGTACCCTGCAATTACAAATTATGCTGGCTTGTGGGGTTAATACCATCTTGTTATCCCATTCACCAACAACCACCTTTAGTTACTTTTCTTGTGACCAGTTTGGTGCTGATGCATTCACGGTAGAGCTAGGAAAGGTAAGACCTTTCGGTCAGAATGATATGACCCGCTTTATTGAAGTAAAACAGACGTTAAAGGCGCTAATCACTGGTGGAGATATGGCTCTGTCAGACTATAACGCCGACGATTTTAATCTTTTTAAGGTTAATCGTGCGATTGATAAAACTGATGATAGCTTTCAGTTTTATTTTGCAGATGATGTGGTTAATTTTACCAGCTTTCCTGTTGGCTTTTTATTGGCCAGTGAAAACGATAAGCAATATAAAATACTCGAAGAGGGCGAGGCAATTGTTTTCCCCAACGCAAACGTTGCAAACGGTAATCGTGCGGTATTAATGGTTGTTCCCACCGAACTGCCAAAATAACAACGGTGCGAGTGAAAATAAAGGAGCTGTAAATTAATAATTACAGTTCCTTTTTTTTTGCCCAAACAAAAATGCGCTTAACAATGAGCCAGGGATTGTCTCTTAGTTGACGTGGAGGTAAAGTGTAGGGATACCCTAAAAGCATTAAGCGGATTTTTCCTTTAGTGCTTTTCATGATGAAGAATAATTTTAACCACCGCGGTTAAACCAACAATAAGGAAAATCATGAATAGACCTGAACATAATGCTGGCACGAGCATCCATCAAGCAAGTTTCATTAGTGGACAAGCCCTGAGTATTCCAACGCTGCGAGTATTAAATGATGATGGCGTTGTGATTGATGGCGCTCAAATGCCACAAATCGACCAAGCACTGGCACTTCGCATCTATGACACCATGGCATATATCAGAGTACTCGATGAGCGTATGGTATCGGCACAACGCCAAGGGCGTGTAAGCTTTTATATGACTTGTAAAGGTGAAGAAGCCTCGATTATTGGCAGTGCTGCTGGACTTAGCGATGATGATATGATCATGGCTCAATACCGTGAACATGCCGCCATACGTTATCGCGGGTTTACCAGTGATAACTTTATGAATCAATTGTTCTCTAATGGCAAAGATCTTGGTAAAGGTCGTCAAATGCCAATTCACTACGGCTCAAACGAACTGAACTACATGACGATTTCATCTCCACTTGCCACACAAATACCACAGGCAACGGGCTATGCGTATGGGCAAAGATTGCAAGGTCGTGATGCCATCACTATGTGTTATTTTGGTGAAGGTGCGGCCTCTGAAGGTGATTTTCATGCGGGCCTTAACATGGCGGCTGTATTAAAGGCGCCAACCATTTTCTATTGTCGTAACAATGGCTACGCTATTTCCACTTCAACAGATGAACAGTTCGCTGGTGATGGGATTGCCCCTCGTGGCGTCGGTTATGGCATTGAAACGATGCGCGTTGACGGTAATGATTGCCTCGCTGTGCTATTGGCGGTTCAAACTGCTCGAGAGTATGTATTAGCACACAATAAGCCTGTGCTTATCGAAGCAATGAGTTATCGCTTAGGTGCGCACTCTACCTCTGATGATCCTAGTGGCTATCGCTCTAAAGAAGAAGAAGAGTTGTGGGCAAAGATTGATGGTGTATTACGTTTTAAAGCGTGGATGCAAGCCCAAGGCTGGTGGACTCAAGAACAAGACGATGCATTGTATGCCAAATATCGTGAAGAAGTACTCAATGCACTTAAAGTCGCGGAGAAGGTCGCCCCGCCTACACTAAATGAGCTAGTTAGTGACGTATATAGCGATGTCCCTACGCACCTGCAGCAACAGCTTAGCGAATTAAAACAACATATAGCTAAATATCCAGCACATTACCCGGCAGCAAAGGAGTCGCACTAATGGCACAAATGAACTTATTACATGCGATTAATAATGCCCTTGACCTTGCGATGGAAAAAAATGACAAGGTGCTGTGTTTTGGCGAGGACGTTGGACACTTTGGCGGCGTATTCCGCTCAACCAGTGGCCTACAAGACAAATACGGTAAAGAGCGTTGTTTTAATACGCCATTAACTGAGCAAGGGATTATTGGGTTTGCTAACGGCCTTGCGGCCCAGGGCAGTGTTCCAATTGCTGAAATTCAGTTTGCCGATTACATTTTCCCAGCCTTTGACCAAATTGTTAATGAAACGGCAAAATTTCGCTACCGTAGTGGTAATGAATTTAACGTTGGTTCGTTGGTTATTCGCACCCCTTATGGTGGAGGTATTGCCGGTGGCCTATACCATTCCCAATCACCAGAAGCGTACTTTACTGGTACCCCTGGAATTAAAGTTGTGGTTCCACGAAACCCTCATCAAGCAAAAGGGCTCTTGTTAGCCAGTATCAATGATGATAATCCGGTGGTGTTTTTTGAACCTAAGCGATTATACCGCGCATCAATTGGCGAAGTGCCTGAAGAAGCGTATGAAATTGAGTTAGGCAAAGCAGAAGTGGTTAGCGCTGGTAGCGATGTTACATTGCTAGGTTGGGGCGCACAGATGGAGTATATTGAAAAAGCTAGCGATATGGCTAAAGAGATTGGTATATCGTGTGAGGTGGTTGATTTACGTACATTGCTGCCATGGGATGTTGAGACAATCGCACAATCGGTAACCAAAACAGGTCGCTTAATTATCAGTCATGAAGCACCGTTAACCGGCGGCTTTGCTGGTGAAATAAGTGCAACAATTAGTGAGAAGTGTTTCTTGCATTTAGAATCACCAATCTCGCGTGTTTGTGGCTTAGATACGCCGTATCCGCTAATCCAAGAAAAAGAATACATAGCGGATCATTTGAAAATTTTTGAAGCGATAAAAGCATCAGTTAACTTTTAAAGAGCAAGGCACTAATCGTGACTTGTTAAGTAAGGATTAAAAATGGCACAAGATTTTTTATTACCAGATATTGGTGAAGGCATCATTGAATGTGAACTAGTAGAGTGGCTAGTGGCAGAGGGTGATGTTGTTGAAGAAGATCAGCCCGTGGCTGATGTGATGACAGACAAAGCCTTGGTTCAAATCCCATCAATGCACAATGGCGTTATCACCAAGCTTTATCATCAAAAAGGTGAGATAGCTAAGGTGCATGCGCCGTTATTTGCGATTGAACCGACGGTTAAAGAGCAAGAGCCAGTAATAGAGTCTGGTAAACAAATTAAAGAATTCGATTTGCCGGATATTGGTGAAGGAATTGTTGAGTGTGAAGTCGTTGAATGGCTTGTTGAAGTCGGCGATAGTATCGTCGAAGATCAACCCATCGCTGATGTGATGACGGATAAAGCATTAGTGCAAATTCCGGCGATTGAAGCTGGCGTTATTACTGAGCTGTTTTGTAAAAAAGGATCCGTGGCAAAAGTTCATGCGCCGCTGTTTGCTTATAGCGTTGAGGGGCAAGCTGTTGAGCCTCAAGTAAGTGTTAATGCAACAGAGCAGTCCTTCTCTATCGTTGAGCAAGGCTCATCCGCTGAGCCTGATGTTACAGCAAACAATCAAAAAGCGATTGCCAGCCCAGCGGTGCGCCGCATTGCTCGCGAGCGTAATATTGATTTAACAACTATTGTTGGTTCTGGCAAGAACGGTCGTGTGCTTAAGGCCGACCTTGATAGCGATATAACACCAGCGGTTAAACCTGATGTAGAACCTGTTGTAGAGCCGGTTGCTGCGCCAAGCCTTGCTGCTGCGAGTCCTGTCGCCATGCCAAGCACAGAACGAGTATCCCACATCGAGCCAATTAAAGGGATCAAGGCAGCAATGGCTAAGCAGATGGTTGAGTCAGTAGCAACCATTCCACACTTTACTTACAGTGAAGAAGTCGACATGACGGACTTGATTGCATTGCGCCTGAGTCTCAAAGAAACCTACAAAGAGCAGGGCGTTAAATTAACGATGATGCCGTTTTTTGTTAAGGCAATGTCGCTAGCGCTAAAAGAGTTCCCTATTTTGAACAGCCAATTAAATGATGATGCGAGCGAAATTCATTATTTAAATGCGCATAATATTGGCATGGCAGTGGATAGCAAAATTGGACTCTTGGTGCCAAACATTAAAAATGTCGCGCAGCGTTCAATTGTTGATGTAGCCAATGAGGTTACTCGCTTGACTGATGCGGCAAGAGCAGGACGCTTATCAATGGATGATCTGAGTGAAGGCACCATTACGATTTCTAATATTGGCGCGTTAGGTGGTACCACAGCCACGCCAATCATAAATAAACCGGAAGTCGCCATTGTGGCACTGGGCAAGGTACAGAACCTACCACGCTTTGATGCTAATGGTGAGGTTGTCGCGCGTTCGATTATGCAAGTCAGCTGGTCGGGAGATCATCGGGTGATTGATGGTGGGACCATTGCTCGTTTTTGTAACCTATGGAAATCTTACCTGGAAAATCCGACAAAAATGTTAATGGTTATGTCGTAATTAATTGACGTAACTCTTGCTATAGAGAGAGAAAAAGCCAAGGCTACCTTTTTAGGTAGCCTTTTTTTTGGTAAGTTATAGGGTATTGAATCGTTAAGGCGTTATCGTGTTTTATAAAAATGCATTTAATAATAACCGCGTACTTGCCCCAACAGGATGGAGCGAATTAGCTCAGGGCAAGTGGGTTCAAACACAAGTGGAATCAGCGATAGAACCATGGTTGTCGCGCATGTTTGGTTATCATCTATTAAAAATTGGTGCCTTAAGTGGCGAGTTAGACACCAGCAACTGTGCTATCCGTCATCAAATTAATTTGGCGCCAGAGCTTGGCGCAAACGTGATTGCCGATCCTGCTCGGTTGCCTTTTCAGGAATCTAGCATTGACGGCTGTGTGCTGGCTTTGACCTTAAATTTTCACCATAACCCCCACCAACTCCTGCGGGAAGTTAATCGGGTAACTGTGCCTGGCGGACACGTGCTTATTGTTGGCTTGAATCCGATTAGTCCATTAGGTCTTGCGAGCTTGAACCCACAGTTTAGCCATAAGTACCCATATAATGGACGATTTTTTACTCAATCTAGAATGAAAGATTGGCTAGCCGTACTCGGTTTTAAGGTGGTTGCGAATCAAAAGCTTATTTATAGCAGCTTGTTAACTCAGCCCCATTACACACGATACCTTCAAGCGTTATTAGGTAATAACATTCCAAGCTTTGGTTCTTTTTACTGCCTCATGGCCAAAAAATTAGTGCGCCCATTAACACCAGTCAAACCGCGTTGGGTGATGAAACCAAAACCCTTGCTTAATCCAGTCGCTACAATGGGTAATGTAAATAAATAAAATTCATGAATTGGTTTCAGCATTGCACTTGGCTTGTTACCATAACCGCAGATGATAACAAATGATGAGCGTTAGATGACACAACCTACTTATCACCGTCAAGTTGTTCTTGATACTGAAACCACGGGGATGAACCAAGCTGGTGGCCCAATTTATTTAAACCATAAGATTATTGAAATTGGCTGCGTTGAGGTCATTAATCGCCGTTTAACCGGCCGTCACTACCATGTCTATGTTAATCCGGGCCGCTTAGTCGATGAAGAAGCATTTGAAGTTCATGGCATTAGCGATGCGTTTTTAAGAGACAAGCCAACTTTTGCTCAAGTGAGTGATGATTTTATCGAATTTATTAAAGGGGCAGAGCTCGTTATTCATAATGCGCCCTTTGATGTCGGTTTTATGGACTATGAGTTTGATCTGTTGGGCCAAGGAATTCCAAAAACTGCACAGATGAGTGGTATTTTAGATACCTTGGTCATGGCCAAGCAAATGCATCCAGGGCAACGAAATAGTCTTGATGCACTGTGTAAACGCTACGGTATTGATAATTCCTCCCGTGACCTTCACGGCGCATTACTCGATGCCGAAATTCTAGCTGATGTCTATCTGGCGATGACAGGTGGACAAACTTCTTTAAATTTATCACTTGCTGCCGATAACAATACAATGGACGGTGAAAGGCTTGCTGTTGATAGCTCTTTGGCGTTGAAAAGCCTAATGGCCAATGCACAAGAACAGGAAGCACACGCCGAGCGACTAGCCATCGTCAAAGATAAAGGTGGCAGTTGCTTATGGTTAGATGAGCCGCAACAATAAGTTAGTGTGATAATTTGGGGAATATATAGTGAAATTTGCTTTACAGTTATTGATATTATTAATGATGTTTGGGGCTAATATACCGGTTAATGCGGCTGATGATGACAACGCTGCTCAGAAAATAAAATTACTCTCCAATCGATTCCGCGTTGATCAGGCCATTGAAAAAATTGTATTTATCATTGAGCGTAAGCCTAACTCGGCACCGATTATTTTAGTCCGCCCGGATGGCAGTAAATTATATTCCAATAGACCCGTTGACCATGTGAAGTGGATGGACGGTAATACCGGCGATATGATTGAGATAACGCAACCAATGCTTGGCCCTTGGCAAATTATTGGGGATATCCTGCCAAGTAGTGAAATCCGCTTGGCCACTTCCTTAGAATTAAAAGTGGATGAGATTCCACAGCAGCTTTTTGTTGGTGAGCAAGTCAAACTAACCTCTAGATTAGAATTTAATAATAAATTGTTATCACTGGGCCAAGTGGATGATCTGATCAAACTCAAGGTGTATCTACGCGCTTCTGATGATGAAAACAGTCCAAACTTTGGCGCAGGTACTTTTATTGTTGGTGAATATTTAGATAACGGTATTGGTTTTGATGAGCGGATGGGGGATGGCGTCTTTACCGGTGCACTTGATTTAGATAAGCCGGTCGGGACTTACACCTTAATGGTAAGGGCAGGTAATAAAGTTTTTGAGCGTGAAACCACCCGTCCTTTGATGCTGTTAAAGAAACCAGTCAAATATGATCTACTGTCTGCCGCTATCGATGGCTATTATGCGATACGCTTCTTTAGCAACCCAAAGATGGTCAAGCTTGACCAGTTAGCGGTACAAATAAAAATAACTCACCCTGATGACACCGTTGAGCATCTTAGTATCAATGGTGTTGCACCAACGCATATTTTACGTTTAGACAGTGTCAGTGCACCAGGCCGTTATACAATTGAACTTGATCTAGCCGGACAAACTCAGCAAGGCCGCGATTTTATTTTGAGTTTGGCAACTCATAAATTTAAAGTCACACTCCCTGCTAAACAGCAGCAACTGAAAGAGCAGGTTGAGTTAGATAAGGCACGGCAAGCTGAATTTGAGCAAGCACAACAGCTCAAGCAGGCCGTTGCCAAGCAGCAAGAAGAAGAAAGTGAAACACGCTTAATTATCATTATTGCATTGGTTAATGTCCTGATTCTGTTAATTGGTGGTCTAATGATGTGGTTATTCCTACGCACTAAGAAACCCAAAGTAGCAAAAGAAGAAGATAAGAAAGGCAAAGCCAAAAAAGCGAAAGCTAAGAAGTAGCAGTTGATTCTAATATATTGATTAATATTTACTGATTTTGTCGTTATTTTCATCGGTTAAACAAAATATTGGCATGAGATTGAAAAACTGGTTGACTCACCTTTGAGGGATACGTATTATCCACCCCGCACCAAACGAGAGAACGTTGAAAAACAAAATCTGGTCTGGGGCACGATAGCAATATCGAGGTTACAGCGGAGTGGTAGTTCAGTTGGTTAGAATACCGGCCTGTCACGCCGGGGGTCGCGGGTTCGAGTCCCGTCCACTCCGC
>CAKZQF010000109.1 GCA_937139475.1 uncultured Gammaproteobacteria bacterium
GGGTCATTAGCTCAGTTGGTAGAGCAGTGGACTTTTAATCCATTGGTCGTAGGTTCAAATCCTACATGACCCACCAACTCCAATCAGGAAAAATTCAACGTCTTCACCTGAATCCGTACAGTGACAAGTACACTTTCAATGCCTTGCTGGTCGTAGGTTCAAATCCTACATGACCCACCAACTCCAATCAGGCAAAATTCAACGTCTTCACCTGACTCGGTACAGTGACAAGTACACTTTAAATGCCTTGCTGGTCGTAGGTTCAAATCCTACATGACCCACCAACTCCAATCAGGAAAAATTCAACGTCTTCACCTGACTCCGTACAGTGACAAGTACACGTTTAATGCCTTGCTGGTTGCATTGTCTTTAGTTCGAATACCGTTATAGATTACAATCTCAGCTATTTCTAATCCTCAATCGTCACAAAGCAACAGTTGATTTAGCCATTGCATTTTCTAGTTAATAAAGCCATTTTCTTAATAGTAATTAGGCTGTTATATCGTTAACGCTATCATCCATTGGTCTAAGATAAACCTTAGCGCTTGCTCATTATATGCAGTGCTTTATTTTTTTTAGTACTTTCCGAGCGCGATACCTATGCACACTGCGCGGGCGATCTACCCTAATGCACTTATGCTTATTCCAGTATATGTTTTACTTAAGTCGTACGACTTTTTGCCGATTCCAAAAGTCTAACCTTTGTTTGATAGTAATATTGAAATTATCAAGGAGAAGCAAAGTGTTATTACAAAAATTAAAAATGAACAGAATTGCTACGGCTATCGCACTAACTGCTATCGCTACGACAGCGCAAGCAGGCTACAAGGTTAAGCTTTCGGATAAAGATACATTAGAGTTTGGCGGCTACGTAAAAGCAGACTTAAGACACGTTAACGGCGACGTTAATAGCTTGGTAGATGACTACTGGATTGGCTTGGGTGTACCGGCAGACATTTCTAGAACAGAGTTATCGGCTAGAGAATCAAGATTCAACACAAAGTATACACACGGCGACGTGGTAGGCTTTATTGAAATGGACTTCTTAGGAAGTAATGCAACGGGTAACGAGATTGTTTCTAACTCTTATAGCCCACGCCTTCGTCACGCCTTTATCAAGTATAAAAACGTACTGGTAGGGCAAACGTGGACAACATTTGCAAATACTAGCGCGTTAGCTGAAGCAGCTGATTTTGGTGGCCCATTGGTGGCGGCGGCATTCATTCGTCAAACCCAGGTTCGTTATACTAACGGCGGTTTCGCACTTGCTGTTGAGAACCCAGAGTCAGATAAAGGTGACAACCTAAACGATTCTGTGCCTGATTTAGTCGGTAAATATACGTTTAAAGGGGACTGGGGTAACGTAAGTGTTGCTGCACTTTTCCGTGAATTAAATAGTGTAGACGGCGAATCTCATAACGCCTTTGGCTATGGTGTTGCCGGGCGAATTAAAGTGGGCGATAAAAATGACGTAAGATTCCAGATCCATGGCGGTGAAACAGGGCGTTATGTCGGTGTAGTTGCCGCTCGCGATTTGCATAATAATGAAGTGGAAGAGACCGAGTCTTATTTAGTTTCTTATCGCCACTTCTGGAGTGATGGCGTTCGTAGTAACGTATTCTATGGTCATACAGAGACAGATCTTGCAAAGGCTGACCGTAGCCATTGGGGCGTAAACTTGTTTAAGAACTATACACCTCAATTAGCAATCGGTTTTGAAGTAGGTAATTTTGATCAGGCCGATATGGATATTGATTCAGATTATGCACAGTTAACTGCAAAATACAGCTTTTAGTCACTAGATTCATTGCTTCAAGCCCGCTACCTTTAGCGGGCTTTTTTATTTGGACTCCTTAGCCAGCCAAAGCTTAAACTTCCTCAACTGACGTAAGTCCGTGTAGCGGGTTGTTATATGCTGCCCGTCACTGTCCGGAAGTGATTGCGGACCTATTGGTTACTCAACATAAAATGACTTGTTGTTCTGCTTCTTTTTTGCTAATACTTAATACTATATTATTAAACATAGGCTGAAGATCGCCTTATATAATTAGTTGAGGGAGTTGCATAGTATGGTACAAGAAAAATTTAGGTTAATAACACGGAGTGATTTTGATGGCCTGGTGTCTGCCGTATTGCTTAAGCACATTGGACTTATAGAGGATGTGTTATTTGTTCACCCAAAAGATATGCAGGATGAAAAGATAGCGGTTACCGACAAGGACATCACAACTAATTTGCCTTATGTACCGGGTGTCCATATTGCTTTTGATCATCATGCTTCTGAGACGAAGCGCAACAAAGAGGGCATCAAAAGTCATATCATCGTCCCATCTGCTCCGTCTGCAGCTCGTGTGGTGTGGGAATACTATGGTGGCCATCGTGCCTTCCCTAACGCATGGGATGATATGATGGCAGCTGTCGACAAAGGGGATTCTGCTCAATTTAATATGGCAGAAGTTATGGACCCGCAAGGTTGGGATCTTCTAAACTTTATCATGGACGCTCGTACTGGTCTCGGTCGCTTTAGGGAATTTAGGATATCTAACTATGATTTAATGATGCAGTTAATTGATCTGTGCAGCAAGGTCGGCATTGATGAAATAATGCAGAATGATGATGTCAAAGAGCGTGTTAAGCTCTACTTAGAACAGCAGGAGCTTTTTAAAGCACAGATTCAACGCTGTGCCACTGTCCATCAGAACCTGGTTGTATTGGATTTGCGAGAAGAAGAAACAATTTACGCCGGTAATCGGTTCACTATCTACGCCATATTCCCTCAGTGTAACATTTCAATTCACGCGATGTGGGGCTTTAGAAAACAAAATATCGTGTTTGCTACCGGCAAGTCTATCTTTGACCGCTCATCAAAAACTAACGTAGGCGACTTAATGCTTAAATATAACGGTGGTGGTCATGATGCGGCTGGTACTTGCCAAATTGACCTTGATGATGCGAACAACGTTTTACAAGAACTCATTGGCGCAATAACGGCGGACGGCTAATTGAATTAAAATAAAAGGGTAGTCAGGGTCTGGCTCCCCCAATTACTTTTGGGCAATTGCTTCCTTTACCCCGAGCCAACATTTGATGCCGAGGTGGGGGATGAGCATTCGCATTGGCATCTTTTGTAAATGGCTACGCAACAGAATGATAGCATCAGCGAAATAAAAGCTAACGCCTTTAACTTTATGATGGTGTGGAATAAACAAGCGTTTGTAGCACCAATCCAATATGGCATTGCGAATACTTGAGAATGGGCTAGTGGGCCAGTTAAACTCAAGGTAAGCTGATAAATCTATTTGATTAGCAAGTAACCTGGCGATGTAGCGAGTTGCTAGCATCAGTTGATCATCAAGGCCTAACTCGAATGCCCGTTTTATCAGTAGTGAGCTAGCTTCTTGGCCATGCTTTTGATGCAGATCCTTTAGCATTATTTGAATATCGGTTAGATCCCGTAAACCTTTGTCAAGGTTTCCCTCAGTGAATAAGTGGCAGCAACTGTGCAATATTCTATCGACTGAGGATAGCGTCTTAATGCGAATTGTCTGGACATCAGTGACAAAATCGAATGTCTGCGCGGCGTTTAACATGAGATCTATATTAAAGCTATTTTTGACCGTCTTTGGTAGAAGATGATGATGCACATCCAGTGTAGTCTGTCGGTTTAGGTGAACCATCGGGGGCAGTTCGTGCATCCACTTTCGATAATATTGGTCATCATAGGCGTTTATATCTTCACTTATCCAACCCTCTTTCCCTAGTTGTCTTTCCGTCGCTTGGAGTTTGTCCGGAGCAACTAATATGTCGATATCGTTGCAGATTCGACCCTGGTGTGCCGATTTGGCAATGACGTACGCGGCACCTTTAAGAAAAACTGGCTCCACGCCAATTTCAGCGAGACACTGGGTTAGCTGTTGCACTTCAAAAGTGATATCTCGAGATTGGCAATCAGCTTTGATTTGAGCAGTGTTAAAATGTAATTGCACCTTGTGCGGTATGGCGTCAGTTACTTGAGCTTGCTGCAGTATATACCATAGCCTGCCAGTCATATTACTGACCAATGCCTGACGGATGCACATTTCCCATTGTGCTATAGTCATGTCGGTCGCTAGCGCTGGATCTTTTAGCAGTCTATTGAGGATCGTCGGCAAAAGTACTCTCCTCATGTAGTTGGTTAATTTGGGCAATGGCTTGCTCTAGGCTTTTATATCTAATCTTATAACACTGGCTCTGCTGTACTGTTTGTTTGAGTGTGGTGAAGCCAAGGCGCCCAAGCGTTGTATAATTGAAGCAGTGAGGTATTAACTCTACCAACGCTGCCCCACGACTTATGGATGTTAACACCGTATCAGTCAGTGCCTTATCGTATCGGGGCAGAATGATTAAATTGGGCTGCGCGGTTTCATCTACTCGGGCTATGGCATCGAGCGGTGGCTTAATATGTGCGAGATCGCCTTTACTCGTTCCCCGTACTATGTGGCCAAACTCTGCACTTGGGCAAAACGCTTTTATTACCTCTATCGATTCGTCCTTGAGGCATATAGGTCGAGCAATGGGAAATACCTCTCCGGACTGAGTGCATATTAAGGCTTGCTCATCTGATAGCAAGCGCCAACCAGAATAGCTGAGCGCAGCGCATAGGGTACTTTTACCGGCGCCGGGCAAACCTGGCAATATAATGGCTTTGCCATCCTTTTCTAAAACAGCACTATGAATTATCAAGTATTGCATCGCATGTTGCGCAATGGCCCAATTTAGACCCCATTCAAAGAAAGCGCATGCCTGATCCAGCGGTAGCGGTTTGAAAGGTCTTGCCTGATCAAAAATAAAATTTACTTGCGGTCTGATAAAGCGACGAAGGTGTCGGGGCTGGGTGAGAGATAAGTGAAAATCGACGAACTGTGTTTCGTCTAGCAGGGTTGAATCACTATACAGTTGGCGGATGTTATTGCCTAGGGGCTCTATTTTAGTTTTTAGTTGAACGTTAAATGGCCCAACCTTAAAACGTATTCCACATCCGCTCATTCGTTTACGGAATTCTGATTTAGTTAAATTTGAGATCTTCAGTTGGTTATCCTTTGTACAAACCCTAACTCTTCCAATGAATCAAGTGTTTCTAACACTAGCGCAGTATCGCGATGAAGCACGCCATCTAAACAATCAGCTAGAGAAAACTGACCTTGTAAAAAAAGCGGCTTTAACCGGTGTAAAACAGGGTGGTAGAGCACCGTGTTACAGTTATTCGGATTAAATAGCACAACCCCGTCTTCAAATGCGGCCCAGTCTGTCGCCACATCCATGTTACAACGATAGGTTAATGTGTTAGACACCGGGTTGTTGGTCCAAATTATTATTGTAGCCGTTTGCCCCTTCTAACTTAGTATAGAGTTCATCAAATATTGAATTATCATAGGAGACTAGGTAATTATTTAGCGCTGTCGTGTAGTCTACGAATAACTCATTAACATCAGCGTAGCCTTGGTAAGCAATGCCGGGGTGCATCATATTCAAATAAGCAGCAACCACGGCTTTATCTACATCGCTACTACGGCGCGGCGGCTTACTAGTTGTTATACCCTGGAGAATTTGTTCTATCGACGTATGTATTCCTATTGTTAGATAAGTGTTTTCACCGTTATCTCCTTCGGTATAGTACTTATCATTTGAGTCTAAACGTGCTAACGGATTTGTACCGAAAATTGCTCTGAACTCTGTGCTTGGTATAACTCCCGGAATCTGATTGCTATTCCACAAGATAAGATTATTAGCCCACCAATCTCCATCACGCGCAAGTGCCTGACAACCATGATTAGAAAGGTTGCCCGAGAGGGTGCCTGAACTGATACAGTTATTGTCGATCGACCAACTCGGTTTACTGATAAAAGCGGCTAATACGGGGGCTGAAACCGCCGCTTTGCCAATGAACTCACGTCGCGATTCGTTATGGTCATTGCCTTGACGCTCTGACCACGCACTATCTTGTTGTTTCATGATTCTTTCCTTGCTTTACACTATAAAAAGAATAGCCGTGTTTAATCAAGTTTGCGAACAAAAAGCTCAGTTAACTTGCAATATAGGGCGTTGTTATGATTGGTTTGGTTTCGTCTGGTTCTTTAGGTTTAGCTACTGCTGGGTAATTAGTGGCCTGTTATAGACCCCTTATCTATCATTTTTAAAGAGACTCAATTATACTGCCACGTTAATAAAAAGACTAAGTTTGTTAGTCCCTTATCAAGAAGAGCATTTTATGGATACGCAGTCATTAACCACTATTAAAAACAGTATATTGGCAGTGCCAGATTACCCAAAGCCAGGCATTATGTTTCGTGATGTCACCTCATTACTTGAGGATCCTAAGGCTTTCGCTTTGGTGATCGCATTATTGGCAGAAAAATATCAAGGTAATGGTTTTACCAAGGTAGTTGGCACCGAGGCCAGAGGCTTTATTTTTGGCGCTCCACTGGCTCTTGCATTGGGTGTTGGTTTCGTACCCGCCAGAAAGCCTGGCAAGCTTCCAAGAGCAACGATCTCGCAAGAGTATACCCTTGAATATGGTGACGATACTCTTCAGATTCATAAAGACGCCCTCACTGCGCAAGACCAAGTGTTAATCGTAGACGACTTACTCGCTACGGGTGGGACTGTTGAGGCAACGATAAAGCTAATTAGGCAAATAGGCGCAAAGGTTAGTGGCGCGGCTTTTGTTATCTCTCTTCCTGATTTGGGTGGCGAAACGCGATTAAAAGCGCTAGATGTTGAATTGACGACACTTGTTTCTTTCGACGGCGAATAAGCGACTGAGCGTTTATTTATTCTAGCAGGGGAGAGTTGAATATGGCATACCAGGTATTGGCACGTAAGTGGCGCCCAACGAACTTCGAGCAGGTTGTGGGTCAGGAGCATGTACTCCAATCCTTAATTAACGCATTGGAACAACAGCGCCTGCATCACGCTTACTTATTTAGTGGGACTCGTGGTGTAGGTAAAACGTCAATCGCGCGATTGTTGGCAAAAGCGTTAAATTGTGAAACGGGGGTGAGTGCAACCCCCTGTGGTACCTGCAGTAGCTGTGTCGAAATATCACAAGGCAATTTTGTCGACTTAATCGAGATTGATGCTGCATCAAAAACAAAGGTAGAAGATACCCGAGAAATACTCGAAAACGTGCAATATAAACCAACGCGTGGCCGTTATAAGGTTTACCTTATCGATGAAGTCCATATGTTGTCACGAAGTAGCTTCAATGCATTATTAAAGACGCTAGAAGAGCCACCTGAACATGTTAAATTCCTGTTTGCAACGACAGAAACGCAAAAGCTACCGGTAACAATACTTTCCCGTTGCCTGCAATTTAATTTAAAAGCGCTGTCGGTTGAGCAAATTGGCCAACAACTAGCTCATATTATGCAGCATGAATCTGTTGCACATGATGACCGTTCTTTACAGATGTTGGCTAATGCTGCCGATGGTAGTATGCGTGACGCGTTAAGTTTAACCGACCAAGCTATTTCCTATGGTGATGGTGTACTTAGTCAGGCAAATGTGCAACGGATGCTCGGTACGCTGGACCCCAATTATAGCCTTAAGATTTTAGCGCTGGTACATCAGCAGCAGAACGAACAGGTGTTCGAGCTGTTGGAGGAAATTAATCAATTTTCGCCTGACTATGACAAGTTGCTTAAACAAATCTCATTAGATCTGCATTTTGCTTCCTTAGCTCAGATTGCTAAACAGTCGGTAAGGCTAGCAAATCAGCCTGCCGAACTTTGGGAGTTTGCTAAGGCCGTACAGCCAGAATTATTACAGCTGTTTTATAGCATTGTATTGGAAGGGCGAAAAGAGTTGCCTTGGGCCGCGAACCCACGCGCTGGCTTTGAGATGATCATTCTGCGCCTGTTTGCCTTTATGCCAGCGCAAAAAAAAACTGATTTAAACGAAATTGAGCCACCAAAGCCCTCAAGCGCTGAAACTCAAACAAAGCCAGTTAGTGCAAAGCAGACTAACGTGCAAAAACATGCCAGTGAAAGTGAACAGGCTGTTATAGCGAATCTCGAATCACAGCAAAGTAGCCTTATCGAGCAAGCCAAGACGATAAAGGCGCAATCTAACGCACGCCCACAGGTGTCTGAGCAAATTGAACCGGTCAATGACGTTCAAAATGTCGCTGCACCAAGCGAGCGGTCACAACCTTCCCAAGATAATACGCCTAATGAAGCCGTTGCAAGCGTCAGTGGAGGCGACTCAGGTGCGCCAGCTGGTTTTAGTGATGATGAGCTGTTAAATATGTCCATGGCGATGGCCCATGAGGAAGACTACGTGGATGAGTCGGGCTTTGTACCCGCACCAGAACCTTTGCAACCAACCCCTGTGCAGCAGCCAGCGGTGAAAAGCGCGCCAGTTTCTGGGATTGACCAGTTTCTGCAGGCAAAAAAATCGTTAACTGAGAAAGCACGCGCAGCAGGGCAGACGGATTCCAGCGTAAAAAAGACTGAGGCAGCAAAGAGTGAAGAGAAATCTGACTCTTTGTTGCGTAATGAAATACCCAAAGAAACGCCAGCGCCAATCATTGAGGATGTCGATGAGGTTGTTGGTGTTGTCACCAGGTCAAAAGAACCAGCAATCTTGGCATCTGATGAATCTGTAGCGAGTGCGTTGGTGGATGACCCTGCCACGCTACTTGCACCCAACACTGAGGATTATTGGAGTAATTTAATTGATGCTATGGCACTTGGTGGACGGATCCGTCAGCTAGGAATTCATTCAAGTTATGAAATCACCGGTAACAACGTCACATTAACACTGGCCACACAGCACCGTCATCTTGGTGTTGAAACAGCAGTTCAGACAATGCAAAAAAAACTAAGCCTTATCTTAGAGCAACCGATTGAGCTGGCAGTGAACATAGGCGACGGAGCGGCGAAGACACCGTTCACAATAGCGCAGGAATTACATCAGCTTCGGTTGAGTTTGGCTAGTCAATGTATAAAAGACGACCCAGCAATTTCGCAATTCATTGAACAATTTGGTGCCATTGTTGATGAAGAAAGTATTAAATACCGAACGATTAAGGCAATTAATTAGGCTTTAACGCGGCGCAACTATTGTCTATGACAGTAGAGTCGGTAAAATGAAATAGATTAATTATATACACAACAGAGAGACATTATGTTTGGTAAAGGCGGTATGGGCAACTTAATGAAGCAAGCCCAAAAAATGCAAGATGATATGGCAAAAGCACAAGCAGAAATTGCTAACATGGAAGTGACAGGCGAGTCTGGTGCTGGTTTAGTAAAAGTTGTGATGACCGGGAATCACAATGTGCGTAGTGTAAACATCGATCAGGATCTTATGGAAGATGACAAAGAGATGCTAGAAGATCTTATTGCTGCAGCAATTAACGATGCGGCCCGTCGTGTCGAAGAGACTACTAAAGAAAAGATGGCCGGTGTCACTGGCGGCATGCAGATGCCTCCAGGCATGAAAATGCCATTTTAAGGGATGAAATTTAGCCCTTTAATAACCCAGCTAATCGAAGGGTTAGCTGTGTTGCCCGGTGTGGGCCCAAAATCTGCACAAAGAATGGCATTTCATCTGTTAGAGCGAGACCGTAAAGGTGGTCTTAGTCTGGCCAAAGCGCTAGATCAAGCAATGGCACAAGTACAGCATTGTCGTGATTGCCGAACCTTCACCGAGGATGAGTTTTGCCATATCTGCAGCAACCCTAAACGCGCTGTCAGCGGGCAATTGTGCATTGTTGAAACGCCCGCCGATGTGGTCGCATTCGAGCAAACAGGACATTTTTACGGACGATACTTTGTTTTGATGGGGCACCTGTCTCCGTTAGATGGCATTGGCCCTAAAGATATCGGCTTAGACAAGCTGGAGTTGCTACTTAAGCAGCCACAATGGAAAGAGGTCATCCTCGCTACCAATCCAACGGTCGAGGGCGAGGCAACTGCTCATTTCATCGCGGACCTATGTCGAGACTACGACGTATCTGCTAGCCGTATTGCTCATGGTGTACCGGTGGGTAGTGAATTAGAATATGTCGATGGAACAACGCTAAGTCATTCTTTCAATGGCCGTGTCACCTTATAGTCTTGCCACCCGATCGTGTGTTTGAGTGGTAATAATAATTGCATTGATTAATTGATCGTTTTTCATGTTCTAAACGAAGGATAGCGGCGTTGTTTATCTAATACCAATTCCACTAAATAACTAACCACCTGTACTAGTTAAAATAAACAATACCTGCGTTGCTCTCAATCCCAATAGCTAGCTATTGGTCAATCGAGCGCCTTGTTCTAATTTATTCTACCTAAGTACAGCAAGACCACTTAATTAATGGAATTGGTATAATCCGCTTATCAACGCTACAAAATAGCTCACGTTATTAAAGCAATTGCTATCAATCTATTTTGATCTAAATGGTGTAACTGCATTGATTTATTCAAACTGTCGCAATGATTGCGTGTCATAGCGGTGTGAAGGTTAGCATGATGCTTTGAAAGAGGAGTGGTGCGCGATACAAGACTTGAACTTGTGACATCTAGCATGTCGAGCTAGCGCTCTACCAACTGAGCTAATCGCGC
>CAKZQF010000110.1 GCA_937139475.1 uncultured Gammaproteobacteria bacterium
TCGCTGCCCAAAAAGCTAACTTTTGTATGTGCTTTTATGCTGCGAGTATCTTGTTTGGTATCGAGAGTGGAGCCGAAAGAATTGATAGAAAATAGTGCAAGTATAAAAACAAGCAATATTTTAATTGAACTTAGATTAAACTTTATAACCATAACAATTCTCAGGGTACTACATAGGTATTAAGGCACGATTAGTTAAACTATCATAAAATGAAATTGAATTACTAATAAATCAGAGTTTTTATACGCGGAATAAGGGCTTAAGTCGTAACAAGACGTTACAACTTTAGCCCTCGATGGTAGGAATTATTGATTCTTGGCAACAATGTCAAGCTCTACACGACGGTTTGATTGACGCCCTGCCGCAGTGTCATTAGAAGCAATAGGCATGTCAGAACCAAAACCACGGCTCATTAACCTAGTATTATCAATACCTTGAGATTGAAGGTAGTTAGCCACTGAAAGTGCTCTGTTGGCAGAAAGAGTCTGGTTGAACGTTGCACTACCCGTGCTATCAGCATGACCACCAACCATTAGCTGGGTATCAGGGTATTTCGCTAGAACGCGCGCTACACCATTTAGTGTCGAGTAAAAGTTGTTGTTTATCGAAAATTTAGCTGTCTCAAAAGTAATATTGCCTGGCATAATTAAACGAATTTGGTCACCTTCGCGTTGCACTTGAACGCCAGTTCCAGCCATCTCTTTGCGCATCGCTTCTTCTTGCGAATCCATGTAGGCGCCAATTCCGGCACCAATTGCGCCACAACCAAGTCCAGCGTTGCGAGCATGCTTGCTATTTTTCTTAGAACCAATCAAAGCACAAACTACTGCGGCACCAACACCGTAGGTGGTTGCTTTATTTGTCTTCTTTTCCCCAGTATATGGATCAATGGTTTGACAAGCGCCAAGTGTCAATGTTGCTGTAGCAATAGCGATTGCAGTAATTTTTTTAGATAATGAATACATGATTAATGTCCTTAATTAATGATCAAATTTCATGGGCGCTAGTATAACGCTTTTTAACAATGATAATGCACATAATCTTAACTGAAGCTGAGTCTACTTTGCGCCATACTGCGCACTAGTGCGAGTTGAAATGACTTCAATAGGGTCGCCAACCTTAATAACTCCCGTATTTTTGGCAATCAAGTTTTCACCGAACATTAAACGACCTTTATGATCAGCCCTGAAACGAGCTAGTGTCGCAAGCGGCTCTCTGGATGAGCGAGGGGTAAAGTTACTCAAATCGACGGTCGTCATAACACAGCGTTCGCAGGGCTTAACTAATTCAAAAATAACCTCGCCTATTTTGATTTTATGCCAGCAATCTTCTGCAAATGCGTCGGCGCCTGCTATCACAAGGTTGGTCCGAAACTGTTCCATTGATGATGACTCGCTCGCACGACGATTCAACTCTGCTAAAGAGCTCTCACCGATAAGAAGCAGTGGATAACCATCGGACAAGTTAACTTGCTGTTCTAGCTTCTCCCGAAAGCGGATGCAATTTTCGGTGAGCATCACTAAACGTACATCCTGCCCAAGTAACGTACTAAACCATTGATTTACTGGTTTAGAAGCAGATTTAAGTAACAACTCCTCACGCCAAAGTGTCACCTGTATATCCTGTTTAAACTCACTATATTCCACAGTCATGCTAGACTCTTGACTAGCTTTTACTTCAACCCCTCCTGTCACCAAGCGCGTTGTATAGCTTAATAACTGCGGGCATTTTCTAGCGGTCAGGAACTGCCCTTTTGCATTAACAAGCATTAAGCGCCGATCAAAAGCCAATCCCAACTCTCCCACTTCAGTTCTATCGACCGATATACCAGCCAGGGATTTTATAGGATAAATATTAAGTTGTGATAGGTATGCCATTTTAATTCTCTGCCAAATGTGGATAAACCAAGCACCGTGTACCACACCATGAAATAGGTCTTGGTATAGATCAACATTTAATCACTAAGTTAAAGCATTAATCTATTTATAGTAATACACTGTGTTAGTTCTAGATTGGTAATATTACACAGGATATTGATATGAGCCGCAACCCCATTAACCATTTGCTATCCCCCAAGTCCGTTACCGTTATTGGTGCCTCAAATAAACCCGGACGGCCTGGCAATTTAGTGATGCGCAATTTATTGCAAGGTAGCTTCAATGGACCAATAATGCCTGTCTCATTAAAATATGACTCTGTGTGTGGGGTACTGGCCTATAAGAGTTTAGGCCTGCTCCCTCAAACCCCTGATTTGGCTATTTTAGCGAACAATGCCAAACACGTGATCAAAACGCTGACAGAGCTCGGCCAGCTAAATTGCCCCTACGCGATTATTCTTGCTACCGGCATAGATAAGCTACCGGTCGTTGATGGCCTATCGGGCAATGAGCAAGTGCTTAATGTTTGCCAGAAATATGGTATCCGTTTACTTGGTGGTAGTAGCCTTGGAATTCAAATACCGCACCTTGGTCTTAACGCCAGTTTTGCACATCAACAAGCACTTCCAGGCAAAGTTGCTTTAATATCCCAATCTTCTTCAATCGCTACAACAATGTTAGATTGGGCTAATCATAAAGGCATTGGTTTTTCACACTTTATTTCGGTCGGCGAGACCATTGATATTAACTTTAACGAACTGCTTGATTACCTTGGGCGGGACAATAAAACACAAGCAATTCTACTCTACATAGACAGTATAAAAGATCACCGTCACTTTATGTCCGCAGCGAGAAGTGCGGCCAGATCAAAGCCAATTATCGTGATCAAATCAGGCAGTACTACCGAAGGTGCAATATCAGTAGAGCACCACACGGGACAGCATGCGGGTAGAGATGTCGTTTACGATGCAGCATTCAAACGATCCGGTATGCTGCGGGTAAAAGATCTACATCAACTTTACGCAGCTTTTGAAACACTGGCTAACACAAAGCAGCTTAAAGGTGAGCGTTTAGCTATCATTACCAATGGCGGCGCTCCAGGTATTATGGCGGTAGACGCCTTGATCAGCCGTGGTGGAAAGTTAGCTCAACTAGAAGATGAAATTCTTAGCTCATTAAGTCAGTTAATGCCCAACTACTGGACCGCAACAAACCCCGTTGATGTAGCAGGCGATGCCACCCCAGAGCGATTCTCTAAAGCTGTATCACTGATTCTAGACTCGCATGAAGTAGACACCCTACTCATTATCCACTCACCAAGTGCAGTGGCCAGCGGTGAAGCGTTTTCCCAGCACGTAGTAGATGCAATCAAGGCGCATCCCCGACATAAGCGCATTAACATTTTAACCAACTGGACAGGAGAAGAAGCGGCGTATCAGGCCAGACGAATCATCCGCAAGGCCGGTATTCCGACTTATAGGACACCTGCGGGCGCTATAGGTGCATTTATGCATATGGTCGAATATCGCCGCAATCAACGACTGTTACAAGAAACGCCTAAATCAATATCTCGTCACTATCAAACGGCCCCGATTAAAGTGAGAGAGTTAGCACAATCACTGATTAAGCAAGGCCATCAATCGATAGATCTTAATCTCGCACAACCGTTACTAACGAGTTATGGCCTAAAGACAATTGATACCTACCTAGTGGAAACACCGCGACAAGCAAAGGAGATTGCAGCTAAAATTGGTTTTCCAGTTGCCCTTAAAATAGGGGCTGCGAATCTGACCTACAAATCTGATGTAGGGGGGGTAGTCCTTAATTTGGCTAGTGAGGAAGAAGTGGAACTCGCGGCAAAGGCTATGCTAGAAAGGGCTGAGTCATTCGATAAGAAAATTACCATTTCAGGTCTCATCGTACAGAAAATGGCAAACACCGCTGGCGCCCAGGAATTACGTTTTGCCATGCATAACGACGCAGTCTTTGGTCCCGTCCTGTACATTGGGGAGGGAGGGTCCCAATGGGATTTAAACCAAGATGCCGCCGTTGCACTGCCGCCTCTTAATACGGCGTTAGCACGGTATATGCTAATCAGCGCATTAAAAACAGGAAAGATTAAAGATCGACGAGCGCTACAAGCGCTAGACATCAACGCACTATCAATCGTTATTACTCAATTGTCTTACCTCATCATTGATTGCCCAGAAATCAAATCACTCGATATAAACCCGATGCTTGTAAGCGGGGAGGACGTCACCCTACTGGATGTTAATATAGAACTCCAGCCAAGTGAAAGCGATGGCGCTCAGCGTCTTGCGATACGCCCCTACCCCCGAGAGCTAGAAGAGATATTCACTTTACGTGACGGTAGGGATGTATTATTGCGCCCGATAAAAGCAGAAGATGAGCAATCTCATATTGAGTTTAATAACAGTTTAAGTCAGGAGGATCGCTATAAACGCTTCTTTGGTGAGGTGGGCCAACTAAGCCATGACGAAATGGCAAAAATGACGCAAATTGACTTTGACCGTGAAATGGCCTTTATTGCCTCCTATCGTGATAGCGATAATAACTTTCATACCCTTGGTGTGGTTCGTGCAATCACAGATCCAGAGAACGATGAAACAGAGTTTGCCGTAGTTATTCGCAGTGATCTGCAAGGGCAAGGGTTAGGTAAACGCCTAATGCTCAAAATGATTGACTACTGTAAGAACCGTGAGACGAGCATGATGATGGGTCTCACCCTGCCACAAAATGCTGGCATGGTTTCATTGTCGCGCAAACTGGGCTTTAAAGTGAAATTCGACATGGAAGAAGGCTGGGTAGAGATGAAACTAGACTTACAGGCTTATGATTATAAGCACGAGTAAAAAATTTATTATCATCCCCTTCCTGCATAGGGAGGGGGTAACCCACTGATTATAAATTGTAAAATATTCCAACACTTCAACTGCTCAAAAATAACTCAAAATATTTTCAAAAAATAGACAAAACACACTTCAAATGCAAATAGATATCATTTATACTACCCATCAAATCTTAATAGGAATAGTTTTCATGTACGTTTGCATATGTAAAGGCATTACAGACCAAGATATTCGCGATGCGGTAGATAATGGTTTAGAGACTTTTAAAGTCCTCAAAGAAGAGCTTGCTGTAAGTAGCCAATGCGGTAGTTGTGTATCTCATGCTAAACAAATCTTAAATGAGCAACTAGCAGCAACAGCAACTTACTACAAAGTAGCCTAAATTCCTGCAAGGGCTCTCACATGAGCAACAGCGCTTCGACCAAGCGCACCAGGCACATAGCCGCCTTCAAGCATTGAAACGATCCCAACACAATCTAACTCGTGAGATAAATCCACCAAGTGGTTGGTTACCCAGCTATAATCACTATCCTCAAGATTAATCTCCCCCATGTCATCGTCACGATGAGCATCAAATCCAGCAGAAATAAATAGCATCTGTGGCTTATACTCTTTAAGTGCAGGTAGCCAACTCTCAGTTACAATATCTCTAAACTCTTTTGAACCGGCACCAGCGCTGACTGGGGATTTGATATGCAGTGGATTTACCGCATCGGGGTTAGAGTAAGGAAAAAAAGGATGTTGGAATAAGGAGCAAAACATCACCTTATCATTATCTTTAAATATATCTTCTGTGCCATTACCATGGTGAACATCAAAATCAATAATAGCAATACGCTCAAGATTGAGTTTCTCCAGTGCATAAGCCGCAGCAACCGCAATATTATTGTAAAAACAAAAGCCTCCGGCCTCATGACGCTCGGCATGATGCCCAGGCGGACGCACATTACAAAAAACTGCTTTATGTTCAGTCTCGACCACCAAATCCACAGCCTGTACGCCCGCTCCAGCCGAACGTCTTGCAGCACGCAAAGTTTGTGGACACATTTGGGTATCGGCATCTACATTCACCAATCCTTCACTAGGCTGAAGTTCTTCTAGTTCAGCAAGATAGAGGCTATCGTGGACACGTAACAAATGCTCTTTTGCGACCGGTTGAGCATCGAAATGATCTAGGCTATATTCAAGCCCACTAGCAATCAAACGATCAGAGATAGCATCAATTCGACTCGGATCTTCAGGGTGCCCTTCTATCATTTTATGACGACGACAATCAAAGTGAGAAATAATGGCGGTACTCATAGATAAATAACTCAACATTTATTCAATTGGGCATATGCTAGCAAAATAGAGTGGAATAAACACTGGACATAAGTATCAATTTTTAAACAAAAAACTCACCAACCGTTGCGGTGGTGAGTTGATTTGCTGATAAAACTTGCCAAACAATTAAGCACTAATCTTCATTGCGCAAGCAATATGGTATCGCCCTTGTGAAGATTCGCTACAACGTAAAACTTTTGCACTGGCCAGTAGCGGCGGTACCGATGCGCCACCAGAGTTAACCTCTAAAAATAATTCGGTATCCCTAGCTAGATCTTTTTTCGTTTCAAAAGCGAGCCCTTGCGCACTTAGATTGAGTAGCGCTCCTTTGCATAACTCGGTTTCGCCATTGACTTTGAATCTAACGTCGCTTTCTACATCCATTCTCGCAAATGTTCGGTTATCATTATTATTTACCAGCATAATATTCCCTTCATTGTATTGAACTATCCCTTTAAGCGTAGTGCACTAATTGCTAAAATGCTTAGTGAAAGCCTAAATAAAAGAAGACACAATGCTTAAGGTATCTAATAGCATAACTATCACTGCAGCTGAAATTGAAATTCATTTCGTCCGCTCCCAAGGAGCAGGGGGTCAGCATGTTAATAAAACCTCAACAGCTGTTCATCTATTCTTTGATATCAACGCAAGTACCTCTTTGCCGCAACGCTTAAAAGATAAACTATTATCACTATCAGATCATCGAATTAGCAAATCTGGCAAGATTATCATCAAAAGTCAGGGCAGCAGAAGTCAGGATCTCAATCGCGAGGTAGCTCTTGAACAACTGTTAGAGTTAGTTAAAAAAGCCAACAAAGTAGATAAAAAGCGGATTGCGACAAAACCAACATTTGGCTCAAAGATGAGGCGGCTTGATAGCAAAAATCAACGAAGCCAACAGAAAAAGATGCGAAAACGCCTTGATTATTGATTAATAATAAAGCGCCGAAACGCTTACTCCACCTGAATAACGATCAAAAATTTAACATTTTCGCAAACTATTATTTGACACTCGTGTCAAGTAAAACTAACATGGTTTCACGATATAACTTCAAAAAGTTGATTTTGATCTACAAATTTTATCGTGCATCGGCTAACTAAGCGATAATGAGAGTATAGAACTACCCAAATATCACGCCCTATAGTGATAATAATTACAATAGAGAAACAGGAAACGATTATGTCAGTATTAAAGTATTCAGCAGTTGCACTAGCGACTCTTTTATCAACCACGGTAAGTGCTAAGCAATTTTGGAGTGATAACAGCTTCTCATTGTTAAAAGGTAGCAACTACGAGGTTGGCGATAGCGATAAAACAGTCTTTACTCTAGAGCATGCTAGCGGGCATTCTTGGGGTGGCATATTTGCTTTTGTAGATCGTCTAAAGCATGAAAATGACAACAATCACGAAACTTATGGTGAGCTTGGCTTTACTTATAATGTTTATGAGCAAAAAGATGGCTTTGTAAAAGGCGCTTTCCTTGCGACACAATGGGAATTTAATGCCCAAACAATTAGCATCCCAGGTGTTGGTAATATCGACGGTAGCTTTGATAACTACCTATTCGGTGCTGGTGTTAGCTTAAACATTCCAGGCGCAAAATTCTTTGACGCTACTTTATACAAGCGTAATAACCAAAACAGCGACAGCAACGAACAGCTAACACTAGCCTGGGCATTCCCAATGGGTGACAGTGTTGTTTATGATGGTTTCCTGGATGCATATAGCGACACTCCAACTAGTGTTGGTGGTTACAACTTCACTTCGCAACTTAAATATGATGTTGGCCAACACATGGGTGTTGATAAAGGTAAATTATTTGCTGGCGTAGAGTATGTACACTGGAACAATAAATTTGGTATCCCTGGTGTTAACGAAAAGAATGCTAACTTCTTAATTAAGTGGCACCTATAGACTTTACTCGTCTAATCCAGAAATAACACTAGAGGTCTAGTACTAGCAATGGTACTAGGCCTTTTTTTTAATATACCCCTCCCAATTTGAAAAATAATGTTTACGCCCTCCCTTTGTTCAATCGGTGCAATGGATATAAATAAGTGGGACAAAAAACCCGGTAGGCTAACACCAACCGGGTCTTAATATCGACTAGATTATACCAATCACATACTTATACTTAACGTAATTAGTATCACTATATCATTTTAGCGCGTTTTTCTTTACGGCGAGTTAAATACCAAGATAGCAATGCGATTAATGATACCGCTAAAATAATGATGGTAGCTAATGCATTAATTTTAGGCGATACACCCAACCTCACTGAAGAGAACACCACCATTGGTAATGTCGTTGCGCCAGGGCCAGAGACAAAGCTGGCGATAACCAGATCATCAAGTGACAAGCTAAATGATAAGAACCAGCCAGCAATTAGACTTGGCGATATCATTGGTACCGTGATTAACATAAACGTCTTTAAAGGTTTAGCACCAAGATCTAGTGCTGCCTCTTCAATAGAACGATCTAATTCGCGCAGCCTTGCCGAAACAACTACCGCAACATAGGCAGCACAGAAAGTTGAATGAGCAATCCAAACCGTGACCATGCCACGCTCTTTTGGCCAGCCTAATAAGTCCGACATTGCCACAAATAGCAGCATTAGCGAAAGGCCCGTGATCACTTCCGGCATAACCAATGGTGCGGTTATCATATTAGATAGCGTTAACTTGGCAAAAGAATGACGAAAACGGGTCATTACAAATGCTGCCATCGCACCTAAGACAACCGCAGTGGTCGCACTAAAAAATGCCAAGGTTAAACTCGTACCAACCGCATCCAAAATCTGTTGATCTTTGAAAAGTTCACCGTACCATTTGGCAGAAAATCCGCCCCAAACCGTAACCAACTTAGAGGCATTAAAGGAATAAAACACCAAGATGGCCATCGGAATGTAAAGGAACGCTAATCCCACCCACAGCATTACTGAAGAAAACTTTAATTTTTTCATAGCCCTTTCTCCATTTCGCGAGACTGATAACGATGGAATAACGTAATTGGGACAATCAATAGTGCCAACATAATCATGGCAAGTGATGCAGCGACAGGCCAATCTCTGTTATTAAAGAACTCTTGCCATAAGACTTTACCAATCATCAATGAATCAGGTCCACCCAGCAGTTCAGGAATTACAAACTCTCCAACCACCGGAATAAAGACCAACATCGAACCAGCGATAATGCCGCCTTTTGATAATGGCAAAGTGATTTTCCAGAAAGTGTTTAAACTTCTAGAGCCTAAATCAGCAGCGGCTTCTAGCAAGCTACCATCAAGCTTCACAAGCGTTGAGTACAGCGGCAAAATCATAAAGGGCAAATAGGTATAAACGATCCCTACGTATACCGCAAAATTAGTGTTAAGCATTTGCAGTGGCTCAGAAATAGCCCCAACCCACAACAAGAAGTTATTCAGCAAGCCATTATTACTGAGTATTCCCATCCATGCATAAACACGGATTAAGAATGAAGTCCATGAAGGTAACATCACTAGGAGTAACAATACTCCCTGCGAAGATTTAGGCGCTCTAGCAATCGCATAGGCCATTGGAAAACCAATTAACAAGCAGGCAATAGTTGAAAAGAACGCCATTTTTAACGATCCGATATAAGCATCAATGTATAGCGAATCTTCAAATATTAACAGGTAGTTCCCCATGTTAAGCAGAATTTGCAATGACTCATCGGCATATTCATAAATTGCTTCATAAGGCGGAATTGCAATAGCGGCGGAGGAAAAACTTATCTTCAATACAATTAAAAACGGTACGGCAAAGAATAAGAATAACCAAACATAGGGGACCCCTAAGGTCCACGTGCGCCCTTTAGAAAGCGCATAAAGCATATTTTTTATCATGTTCTTAATACCACACCACTTGTGGCCTCCCAACTGATAAATACTTCTTCATCCCAGGTCGGATGCTCAGAGCGACGCTCACGGTTATGCATAGCACACTGCACCACCTGATCGTTTTCCAGCTTAATATAGTAAACGGACAGGCCACCTAAATAGGCAATATCATCAACAACCCCTTTGGCCCAATTGTATTGCGAGGTAGGCTGCTGGCGCCCAATAATGGTTTTTTCCGGACGCACGGCCAACCAAACCGTTTTATCCTCAGCGTTACTTGTAACACCATGACCAATATAAAACTGATTGCTTAAGCCGTTTGGCGATAGGATCATATGGTCCGCCTCATCGGCAACGATTTGCGTCTCAAACATATTCACCGAACCAATAAACTCAGCAATTAAGCGCGTTTTTGGACTTTCATAAATATCAGAAGGCGAACCGGTTTGCACAATACGGCCATCACTCATAATCGAAATACGATCAGCCATCGTCATGGCTTCTTCCTGATCATGCGTTACCATCACACAAGTTACCCCAACCCGTTCAAGAATCTCAACAACCTCTAATTGCATCTCGGTACGTAGTTTCTTATCTAATGCTCCCATCGGCTCATCAAGCAATAAAAGCTTCGGCTTTTTCGCTAAAGAGCGCGCAAGCGCAACACGTTGACGCTGCCCGCCAGAAAGTTGCTCCGGTTTGCGTTTGCCATACTGCTCCATATGCACCAAGCGCAACATGTCAGCTACCACTTCATCAATTTGAGCCTTAGGCACTTTGTCCTGCTTCAAGCCAAAGGCAATATTTTGCTCAACGGTCATGTGCGGAAACAACGCGTATGATTGGAACATCATATTTATTGGACGTTCATACGGCGGTAAGTCGGTAATATCTTGTCCATCAAGAATAATACGTCCTTCTGACGGACGTTCAAACCCCGCTAACATGCGTAATAAGGTCGACTTACCGGAGCCGGAGCCTCCTAGCAATGCAAAGATTTCACCTTTTGTAATAGTTAACGAAACGTCGTCGACAGCTCTAACTTCATCAAATAATTTACTAACACGTTCTATTTTTAATAAAACTTCTTTCTTATTTTGGGAAGTGGTATTGGGTTGATTGGAATTTGTTTGTGCGTTGCCTGCGGTAATGGCCATTTTACTTCTCCACCAAGTCCATCATATAACTTGATACTTAAACTTTATACAATAAAGGGAAGCGCGAGCTTCCCTTTCTTTATTCTAACGACCAGACTTAATCTTAGTCCAAACACGAGTCATCACACGTTGAGCTTTAAGTGGACGAGCTTTTTGCATGTAAAGGTTGGTTAGGGTGTTTTCATCAGGATAAATTGAAGGGTTATTTAACACTTCTTTATCAACCAATTTCTCAGACGCCGTATTTGCATTTGCATAAGCAACATAGTTCGAAATACCAGCAATAACATCTGGGCGCATTAAGTAGTTAATGAATTTATGGGCATTTTCTTTATTTGTGGCATCAGCTGGGATTGCCAACATATCAAACCACAGGTTAGCGCCTTCCTTAGGGATTGAGTAATCAATAACTTGACCATTCCCTGCTTCCTCGGCGCGAGCCGCTGCTTGAAATACATCTCCTGAGAAGCCATAAGCAACACAAATATCACCATTAGCAAGGTCAGTAATATAACGTGAAGAGTGGAAATAAGTAATGTACGGACGAACCTTCGCCATTAGCTTACCAGCGGCTTTGAAGTCAGCCTTTTTATGACTATTTGGATCGATGCCTAAGTAAGCAAGCGCTTGTGGCAGCATTTCATCAGGTGAATCTAGCATTGCTAAACCACACTTAGAAAGCTTTTCAGCATACTTTGGGTTAAAGATTAACTCTAATGAATCAGTTGGAGCATCTTCTCCAAGAATCTCTTTAACTTTATTTACGTTATAGCCGATACCGTTGGTTCCCCATAAATAGGGAACGGAGTGTGCGTTACCAGGATCAGCACTCTGGAGCTTAACCATTAACTCTTTACTAAGGTTGCTATAGTTAGTTAGTTTTGAACGGTCGAGTTTATCAAAGGCACCTGCTTGAATCTGCTTCGTAAGAAAGCTATTAGAAGGAACAACTATATCATAGCCCGATCGGCCAGATAACAGCTTGGCTTCAAGCACTTCGTTTGAGTCAAACACATCGTAAATAACACGAATGCCTGTTTCTTTTCGAAAATTTTCTAACGTATCTTCAGCGATATAATCAGACCAATTGTACATTCTCACTACTTCTTCAGCAGATGCAGAAACACTGGTTAACGTACTCGCACCAACGATTGCCATTACTGTTGCTTTCTTCAAAAATTTCATACTTTCTCCTATTCGGTCAATCACACAATCTAATTACCGAGGTCTTTGTCTTGCCCAACTACTAACAGGCATATTTATTGTTGTTTTAAGTCAAAGCCAATTTAATCTATGCTTTAAAGCCCTGACATGGGTACTTTTTTTATTGCCCTCTAGCGTTAGTTTCATAATTGAACAAAAAAAACGACATTTAAGACACTAAAAACACATTAATTTAGATGAAACTACAAACCTCAGTGCATTGATGTTTGTTATTTAACACACTACACCGATTAAAATGCATAGGCAACCCTTTAACGCAACATCATTAACAACGAAGTAACATAAAATAAAAAATATTTTAATTAACAAAAGATTACAACAAAAAAGTTAATGAATAATTTATTTTTCAGGTGAAAAAACAAACGGAGGACGCCATAAGGCACGGTCAAAATAGTTTACACAAAAACATTTACATCTACTCTTCAAACACTATAAAACAGCACATAAACTAGATTACAAACAACACCTTAAGTAAACACCCTCTCAACCCACTGGGATAAAAACAAAAAAAATGACAACTAAAGTGTAAAGCCACAAACAAATTACCAGTCATGTTACTTATATACTTCACACAAAAAGATAGCCAGCGAGACGCGCCACAACAAAAAACTCAATAACCCCCTAAAACATAAGCGATAAACACAACGCTCAGCGTAATTACCAAAGAGTAACCAAAAAGAAAACAGCAACAAATGTGTAAAATTATGCACAAAACACTTTAATGTTAATTTTATTTAACATAGAGTGTTACTCAATCTATTTACATAAAAAGCGATTAATTAGTAAAGTAGATTAAATACAAAATGAAATATTAACTACAAATCAATAGCATATAACGCGGAAGGTGAAGGGCTTTTCATTAATGAATTTGATGGCCGGTCACAAACGAGTTGAATGGAGAAGTACGATGAACAATAAATTTAATAAAAAGAAATTCTTACAAGCTGGCTGTTTTACTCTTGCCGCTGCACTTTTGGCTCCTACAGTGGCGGCTGAGGTGACCGGAAATATCGGTGCAACAAGTGATTATCGCTTCCGTGGAGTATCTCAGTCTGCAGGTAGCGCTGCGCTTCAAGGGGGAGTAGATTACAGTCATGACAATGGTTTCTTCGCTGGCGCTTGGGCAAGCACTATCGACTTTGACAAAGGCTACGGCGTTGAAGATCAAACCGGTGCAGATATCGAGTTGGATATCTATATGGGTTATGCTGGCGCAATTAATGAATCACTAGAATACGACGTTACATTGTATCGTTATAACTATCCAGGCGACGATGTTTCACAAGACTACAATGAAATTAGCGTTGGCTTATATTTTGGCGATGCACATGTTGCGTACTGGTATGCAAATGATTACGCTAATGGCGGTGAGGACTACTCATACATTGAAGGTAACTACTCATTTGCGCTATCAGATAACTGGAGCCTAGACCTACACGCTGGTTACAACTTCGGTGGTGCATTTGAATATAGCGATGACGGTGAATCTTATGATGATGCTTATGTCGACTATTCAATTGCCGTTTCAACCTCAGTTGCTGATGTTGATATCTCTCTTGCTTACCTAGCGAGCAATTACGATTGGAAAGAGAACAACAACATTGCGTGGAAATCTAATAACTCATTGGTTTTATCAGCCACTTACAGTTTCTAGATTCAATACTCCCCTAAAAGCTCATTATGTCGAGGTAATGAGCTTTTTTATGCGCCAAATAAAGCATCGCGAGCTTTAGCGTCCGAGGCGTTGAAACCACTCATATGATTCTCGGTCTTGCATTTTTTGACTTAAATAAATCCCTAACTCTCTTAGCTGTTTAGAATGCGGCATTGCAATGATCTGCTGTTTTAACAGTGCTAATCCTTGCGCGGTTTTCCCTTCACCGTCTAACGCCAATGCATAAGTATAAATATATTGTTCGGTGCCAGGTGCAAACATTAACGCTTTGGCAAAATATCCAGTTGCTTTGCTGCGCTGGCCTGTACGGATCAAATGCAAACCATAGGAGTAGTGCAGTGCGCCTGATTTAGGCAGTGCCTTAATCCCTTTTTTAAGTACAGAAACAACCTGCATTGGACGCTTTAAAGAGCGATAAAGATCGGCAAGGTTTATATAAGCCGCCTCAAAGTAAGGGTCAACTTTAATAGCAGCAATTAGAGATTGCTCACCCGCTTTTCTATCACCAGTGGTTAACTCGACAATCGCTTTATTTAAACGCCCTTCTCCACGCCAACTGCTTAATTCATTGGCAAGTTTAAGTTCAGAAAAAGCTTTCTTAAACACTGCTAAATTGGCGATGCTAACACTAGCATCCACCAGCGAACGAGCAGCAGCTACTCGCACAGCTTTAATTTTGTCTTCAAGTAAAGGGGTTAACACTTCAACTCTAGCAGGTAATGCAATTAACTGTGCTGCCTGCGCGGCAGCAATACGTATTAAGTCTTCGCTATGTTCAAGATAGCGCTTGATAGAAGCCGGTGTTAACTGCGCTGTCGTATTGTTTAGCATTCTTAGGGCAGTAGCACGCGTAATCACCGGCAGTGACGCATCGGCAACTATCGCTAAATGCTGCTCAAGCGTCAATTGTTGACCTTGTTGCAAGCGCATAAAATCACGTTCGCTAATGCGAATTGCTTTGGGTTTACCATGCCATTGCGCTAACTGTTTACTCGCCCAGCTATTTGACACTTGCTTTATCGATTCTATGTTGAGCTTTTCATGACAACCAACACAAGCATTTGGCGTGGAAAATTCGTTTGAAAGATGAGGGCGCGGTATTTTAAAACTATGGTCTCGTCGATCATCAACCCCCATGTAACGGTTAGTGGGCATGTGGCAATTTGCGCATTGCGCACCCGATGAACTTTGTTCATGTTGATGATGTGATTTTACGTTAAATTTATCATGACTATGGCATTGCAGGCACAAAGCATTACCTTGAACTTTTAACTTCATCGTGTGTTTATCATGACAATCTAGGCAATTAACCCCTTGCGCAAACATTTTGCTTTGTAAAAATGACCCGTAGACATAAACCTCTTCTTTGATTTGGCCATCATTATGATAAAGCGGCGCTTGATGTAATTGAGGACTAAACTGATCCAAAAATGGCGTATTTGGCGTAATCCCGTCAACAAGTGGAGAGCGTAATGAGTGACAGGCAAAACAGTTGTCCATAAACTGGTTGTCTCGAATTTTACCAAGCCAAGTAGCGGTATCTTGGCCAACCAACCGCTGCCAGCGTCCCGTGTCTTTTGTTACAGAGGCGACGGTTTGCTTACTATGGTTGTTCATCTCTCCATGACAGGATACACAGCCAACATTAATCCCCGTCCATTGGCTGTCAAAGGTATTTTTCTCACTGTTGTAATTGCGCTTCAGGCCATCTGAATGACAGTCAGCACACATACCATTCCAATTTTGTAAGGGTTGACGCCAATGCAAGCGATCTTCTGGACGAATTTCTTCATTAGCATAATTGTGATACCAACGCTGGCCACCTTGGCTAAGTGGACGCGCATCCCAAGCAAAAGGAAGCACTTGCAATCGACCTTGCTCGGTCTCGACTAGGTATTGTTGCAGGGGAAAATGTCCAAAGGTATATTTTATTGGGTAGGTTTGAGTTTTTTTATCGTAGCTAACATCCACCATATAGCGGTTATCCAGTCGATAGAATAACGCTGTTTGGCCATAGTGGATCGCGGTTTGATTATCAAAATCAGCAACCACTGATTGACTCGTGGGCAGCGCCATTGATTTAGCGTGGTCCGATAATTGCCAATCCTGCCCCTGCTGAGTATGACAATCAATACAGTTTTTTTCAGCTAGCGCAGCACTGGTCGAACATAAAGCTAAACAAACCAACGCTATACGTAATAAATAAACCACTCGATAAACTCTTTTTACAACCCACAGTTGCGCCACAGCATAAACTGAAACGCAAAAAATGGACAGTGATTCGCATCTAGCAATCAGACATTTATAATTTTCTTGCAATAATTTCTACAGGCCCAACAAGCTGATTTACGATGTTTGAGGCTAAGTTTTGAAATTTTAGCCGAGCATCGGCCAAAATTATATTATGTAAACTTAAAGGTGGCGGACCGCCATTTTCACGATTTTGCTGAGCTGTTTGTTCAAAAAAATTGAGGGCAAAGTCACGCCGAGAGTTTAAGCCCAAAACCTCAAAGCCAGCACTTTGTAATGAGTTAACGTATTGTGTTGCTGTCGCCAAAAAACTCTCATCGCTATTGTTTGCCCACGGCACGGGATACGACAACTCACCAGACTTGTCCCGCATCACATCATAAACTGCAAACACGGATTGCGGCTGTAGCACGCGAGCCACCTCAGAAAATAAACTCGTCTTATCTGAGATATTCATTCCAACATGCAACATATAAGCGCCACTAAAGCTTGCAGGAGCAAAGGGCATGTTTAAGGCACTACCGTGAAAGAGATTAACCTGCTTGCTTAAACCGACCCAGTCCGATAATACATTGCCCGTATCAATAAACTCCTCGGTCAAATCAATACCCGTCACCTCGCAAGCGTATTTAGTTGCTACAAAACGAGCCGGACCTCCAAGGCCACAGCCAATATCGAGTACTTTACTCGCACTATTCAGCTCTACCTGCTTAAAAAGGTGCTCACTTGCGGTACGCCCACCAATATGAAACTCATCCGCAGCGGCCAAATCTGAAATACTCAGGTTTGTTTTCGTTTTCCCTAAGTCTGGCAGCGCCTTTTCAATCGTGTTCAGTAAACTGCCATGAGCGTACTGTGCCAATAGCGTATTTTCTTGAGTCATACTAAACCTCCTTAACAATCGATTTCGGTGCCGAGATTGAACAATCAAGTGACATATTACAACGCTGTTTAATAAAAAACACTTAGACTTAAACCCAAACTTTCTCTAATTCAACGTGACAATAGTGAGTTTTGTGGCTCCTGATAATTAAGGGAAGAAATAACCAAAGTCTTTAATTTCTCTCCTGTCGACACGCTATAATCCAACTCAATGTCGCCACCAGCGTTTAACCTTTGATTCTGTAATGGCCAGCAATTGAAAGTTGAACCACGACATCACTGTCGGATTTATTTTTCCAATACCAACCATGAGAGCCAGCAAATGGCGTGGTTAATGATCCCTTCATATTACTGGAAGTAGTTATGGCAAAACTTTCAAAATAGCCAGTAGTATCCCCTTTAGGCTCACCGTGAAAATCAAAATAAAGCGCTTCACCGCTCACGGTACTCCATTGATATTCAAGGTGTGTATGCTTTTCCATAATCAGCTTGTATTCTAGTCCTCTACCTGCAGGGATTACGATGTCGACACTATCGCTGCGCTTGCCAGCACTAGTAACAAAGCTGTCTTTACTACTATCATCAGATATTTCAATACGCTCACTAGCTTGTGCAAGCTGTATTAGCCCTAACGCACCACCGGCTCCCGTTGGATCAACATTGTATTCGGCTGGCAACACGATACACACCACAATAAGTACAGCAGTCGCAATAGCCGCCAATGAGGCCCTAAGTAATGTTGCTTTTGAATGCGTTGGCACGTTATTAGTCATAATTTTTCCTACAGGTTTACCATTATGTTATGCGATAAAATAGCCGCCGAGTTGCAGTCCTAGCAGCACCAGGCCCGCGCTCATTAGGGCGGTATTAGTCACTAATGAGAACTTTATATAGCTATCAAACCGCCGCCAAAATGAAATTAGGATAAGCACTAGCGCCAGCGCGATAAATTGCCCCAATTCAACGCCGATATTAAACGCAATAATATTCTCAACCAAGCCCTGTTGTGGCAGGTTAAACTCTTGAATTTTAGTTGCCAAGCCAAAGCCATGAAACAACCCAAAAATTAATACCACAGCCTTTAGGTTAGGGGTAAAGCCTAATACGCTTTTAAAGCCACCTAGGTTATCAAATCCTTTATACACTATTGATAGCGCGATTATGGCATCGATTATATAGGGGTTAAATTCAATATTGTTGAGCACACCAAGAAGTAATGTTGCACTATGACCAAGTGTAAATAGCGTGACATAAAGCAATACATCACTGGTTTTATAGAGGAAGAAGATAACACCGACTAAAAATAACAAATGATCATATCCGCTGATCATGTGCTTAGCACCAATGTACATAAAAGGAATAATTGATATCTCTTGATTTACAAGCAAAAATGCCTTGGTGTTATCATCGACGCCGTGAGCAAGCAACGAGAAGCAAGTCATCAAACTTAGTATTAATAACAGTCCTTTAAGTAAGACTTTATTCACATTACTCATTGCAACAGTCCTAAAATTTAGCAAAAGCACCGGAGCTAGCTCCGGTGCTCAATAGGCCTATGTTTTTTTAGCCCCCAAACGGTACACCAGCAAATATAACACTGGTAGTACGATTAACGTCAACAACGTAGAGGAAACTATACCACCTATAACTACACTGGCTAGTGGGCGTTGCACTTCAGCGCCAGTGCCCACATTAAACGCCATTGGTAGAAAGCCAAGGCTGGCAACGAGTGCTGTCATCATCACTGGACGTAATCGCTGGCTTGCGCCTTGTTTTATCGCCTCAATTAGCGTAATGCCTTTTTCAGTTAACTCTTTAATAAAAGAGAGCATTACCATGCCATTAAGCACCGC
>CAKZQF010000111.1 GCA_937139475.1 uncultured Gammaproteobacteria bacterium
AAAAATCCACATGAGCGAGACGCCAAGTATCGAGCGATTGTGGAGTTTTTAGGCGGGCTTCAATCGGTGACAACTTCCCAATTATCTTCGGGTTCTTCTGTGAGAATGCGGCCAATTTTTGGACCTACTCCCATCGAATCCGACTGCACCTTACCGCACTTGCAAGACGCTAAGCCTTCCTCATGTCCCTCTGGAACTTGGGACCGATGCCAGCTCTCGGCAACGGTGTTGCAGAGCTTGCACCGGACGCGAAATGGCACTGCCTTGGTCATGAGGAAGGCCCTAGTGCTTTGCATAGATGAAACCAATCTGGGTTCCCCTCACTCGTCAATCTGCCATTCACGTAGGTGGCTGTCAGTTTTATACGGGGGCGTCCAGTTTGGTCAGGTAACAGCGTATAGACCTCATTTGTCTGGCTGCCAGTTTTGTTGTTTGTGCAGGTGGTTGTTGAGTTTAGATATCCAGCTGAGATGAAATCTACGGACCGTATCCTACAATTGCTATTGGCTGAGTTGAGGTTTTGACCATCAAACAAAAATGACATCTGGCCAAGGCCGCCACTCGCGTCAAATGTTTCAGCGCAAAGACCTTTATACGTATAATAGCCAACTGGAATCCCCATTTCAGGGAAAGTTTCCGCGTGAAGGTGATTTGCTAGCATCATAACCGTTATAGAGAGATATTTAATCATGCTGGCTGTCCACTATGAGCCGCTCGGTTCAGCACTTCTTCGGCCCACTGGTTCAAGCTCTTGCCAGACAGCTCTGCGGCCAGTGCTGCCTTGCGATGAATTTCAGGATCGACGCGGAACATCACACGGCCAGAATATGGTTTTTGTGGCTCTTTCCCTATCTTGGTGCAGGTCTCGACGTAATCATCGACGGCTTCATGAAACGCTTCTTTCAGCTCTTCAACGCTATCAGCATGAAAGCCCACGCCGTCACGGATGCCAGCAACCTGACCTGTCATGATGCCGTCTTCATCGTCGTACTCGATGCGGGCAGAATAGCCTTTGTAAGTCATAGTGTTTGTCATGGCGTAACCCCGATCCTTTCCAAAAACGCGCGGGCAGCGCGAACTTGATACCGCTTGGCTTCCTTGGCTGGGTGCGGACGATGAAACGTCTCAACTTCCCCGTCCTTCACAAAGCGCACCCGCGAACCGTTGCCCTCGATCACATCCGCTCCCGTCGCAATGAGCAACTTTTCGATTGCTGCCCATTCAATCGTCCCAGACACGGGATCGGTAAAAACGGTGGTAAGTGTTTTGCGGTGCTTGTTGTTCATGAGACAACATAAGAAATGCTTGCATAAAATGCAAGCATTTGAGGGTGTTCAGAAACGGTCTTTTTGGAACCGGCCGCGAGTGTGGGTAAAGTCTGGTTTGCTCTGCTGTAAGCTTCACAAAGCTCTTGAGGAACGCAGCCATTAGCTGAATAATAGAGGCACGTTCCGCACGTATTTTTCCAATCAAACTTGACGAAAGTGAATATTATGAAGATTTTGCTCGTTGCACTGAGTGCTGGTCTAACTTTGGGAACCCCAACCATTGTTCTAAGCCATTCAGGCGGATTAAACTCCAGCGGGTGCCACGCAGGGTCACAACCATATCACTGCCACCGTACGCAAGCTCCTTCTCGCAATACGACCTCGCGATCTTCTGGGTGTAACAGTAATTATTCAGGCTGTGTCCCAAACGCGAGCGATGTTGATTGCGCAGGAGGTGGGGGGAACGGACCAGAATATGTCCGTGGTCCTATCCGTGTTATAGGCAATGACATTTACGGCCTTGATCGTGATGGAGACGGCATAGCCTGTGAGTAATTTAGGGCTGCCTTAAAGTGTCAAAATCCCTCGTTTTTGAACTTGTATTGACTTGTGGCCGCGTAAAGCAGCCACAAGCTTGATATTCAAAGAAGAGCTTTCAAGCGCCTTCTGACGGCTTTGATCTGTTCAGGGGCAAGACCTTTGGAAACTTCAACGATAAGGTTACACAAAGCATCGGTGTTCCCTCCTGCCTCAATTTGAAGCTCTGAAAGAGGTAGATTGATACGTGCAAGCTTTGATGGGTTTTTTCCATATCCGTCCAAGAACTCAGATAGTTTATCCCAGAGTTCGTCGTACAGGGGATCCTCTGGGCCGATCTCCATAAACCACTTCTGAAGAGTGGCTTCGGTTTGCCGTCCGTCATGACCTTCTGAAAGGTAAGCCTCTGGTGACAAACCAGCGTAGCCAATAATTTTGGAATTACCAAAGTGCCAATGATCCTCAACTTTGTACGCATACCATGCACGATGCATAGCCAAGCGATCCTTGAGTTCAGGCGATGTTTCTATAAAATTTGGGTAGTCGATGATGTTCTGGATAACTTGATCGACGGATGTAACGAGTTTGGCCATATCGGGCACCTCTTATGTGAAATTCGTGTTATTCACGTTATTCGTGTATTTCACGCAAGTAAAGAGATTTATTTGCTTGAAAGTAGCATTTCCAAAAACGCTCGTTTTTGGAACGGTCAGGAAAACTACGGTTTTCCGCCGTCACAAACCCCGTTCAAAAACATACCAGTTGTTGAAGGTTTGTGAACGCTATCGCCACCACCAACTGCGGCGGTGCTTATCGGCCAACTTTTCCGCCATTTCGCGCCATCTATCGCGGTCCTCCTGAACGCTCATCAACTGCTCTTTGGCAGCATCGCGCTGCGCCTCTGCGATAGCTAGTTTCGAAGGTAAATCAGAGGTGGGCAATGTGGGCAAAACAGGGTGGGCGTGCTCATTGGGCGCGCACTGGGCGTCTGCCCACCTATCAAGGTCTTGCGAGTTTATTTTCCAATGGTTTCGATTGTCTCGTACAGCCTTTAATTCATGACGATCTATTGCCCTCATGATCTTTCGACGTGACACATTTTTCAATCGGGCAGCATGTGCAGGAGACATGGGCGTGCCCACTGGGCGTTCACTTGGCATCATGCTCACCTTACCGAATAACTTTTGCACCATGTGGTGAACGTCTTTTCAATGCTTGGAGCATCAAGAGGGATAGACTTTTCTTCACACCACTTACGAAATGTATCAGCCAGCACACGCAGGTCAGGTACATGGTTCCCTTGAAGGCGTGGGGCATTGTCACGCGCGATACTGTCCCACGGTTTGGTGCTTTTAACTGATCCAGATGCAGGGAAGGCCAAGGCTGGTGTTTCTGCCGAGCCATCCCGCCGCGCTTTGCGGCCAACTTTCGGGCGATCTTGTTCAGCCCTCACTTTGGTCAGGTCTTTTTTGACATCCCAAGCAATTTCCACCTCTGCCACAGTGCGCCCTATTTTGTGGTAGGAGAGCGTCAGTTGTAGCCGTGTTACATCGCTGTTTATCTCTGCAATGACAGGCGTGATTACGTTTCTCCTTAAATCTGCGAACCGTTTGTGCTTCCCCTCTGGGATGCCAAACATTGCCCGTAATTCTGGTACCGTAAAACGCTTGCTGGAAACGTATGTAAGGTTTTGCAGGCTGGCTATGTGTTGGAACAACAGCACCGAATATCGGCTTCCCAAATGGAACACTGCTTGGCGGTCCAGAATGGCCCAATGATTGGATTCCTGTGCCATGCGCCGAAATGTGCGGCCAAAGCCCCATGAGATAGCTAGATCACCGCTGACTTCATCGCGGTAATCAATCTGAGCCTCATCCAGCATACCACCGATTGTCACAAGGTGGTTTTCTAGGTCATCACTGATGATCACAGCCGCCGCCAATTCTGCAAAAAGTGGGGTGAGGCTGGCTCTATCGTGGTTCTTCATGCCGTCTATTGCGCGCACATCTGACAGGCGCATTTTGTGCGTGATATCATCAGCCATTCGCCCGCCCGCCTTGCCAATCATCAGGTGCATCAGTTTGAGCGCCTGTAGGCTCGGCGCGTTCTGCATGTAGACACCTTGGGCAACCTCTCCAGGCAGCACGGTTTTCGTTTGATCATAGGCGCGATCTGCGGCCACTTTTAATGTTTTTCCCATGGTGTGTTTTTATAGGCTAACTATCACACGTGTAAAGCACTCTATTTCCGCCCGAAACCACACTTTTGCGGCCCGAAACCACACTTTTGCGGCCCGAAACCACACTTCAAACGGCGAAGTTTGAGGAAAAACAATATGTTACAGGCCGTGAACTTATAGAACTTATAGAACAAGAAAGGCGCTACGCGCTTTTTGATAAAAATATGGATGCATTTTGGTGCTTATGGAGCCGTTTCACCTCGCCATTAGACCCCATCGCGGGTGGCAAAGGTTGATTTGCTTAGAAGAGATCAAGAAGGCGTTGGGTTGTTTCGCTCAAAATTCTGAAGCGGTGCTTTTGGCTCAGGTGGTTTACTGAGGTCTTCTTTGAACTGGTCAAATTCTGGATCGAATGTCTGCTTCACCGATTGATACAAATCGTCAGACAAGATTGCTTTGAGAGCTTTGATAAGGATCTGAAAGCCGCCTTCCCATAGAGCTGACTTTTTCTCAGCCGTTGCCAGTTTGGTTTCGAGAGAAGAAATTCTAAACGCTTGCCGTTCTTCGGCATCCCGATAAGCGCTGCGATAGTCGGTAATTCCGTGTGTGTTTGCAGCTTCAACTTCCATCCGCGCTTGATCTCTTTCAAAATCCAATGCCTGTTCAGCCTCAAAACGCGCTCTACGGGCCTCTGAAAGCTCCTGCTGAGCTTCTGAGCGTATTTGGGCCACTTCGTCCTCCATAGCCTTCCTACGGCCTTCTACGGCCCTCTCAGCGGCCTTCAGCGCCTCTTGCTTAGTATTGGCTAGCAGATTGCCCACTTCGTCCTCATAGGGCCGCTTAGGAGGTGTTTCTGGCTCTGGTTCATCTCCGAATGTTGCGGTCGGATGTTTGAGCTTGAACTTCTTCGGTTTGAGCTGACGGTCAAGCTCGGCTTGAAACTTCGCAGTCTCTTGCTGCGCGGCGTATTCTTCAGGTTCAACTCTGTCTGGCTCACGGCTCTTCTTGCGCTTGCCTCGCTCAGCCCATTCTAGTCCCATGTCGTCGCGCAGATGTTCGTGCCACGCATCTTGCAACGCACGGCCCTGAAAATACCCACTGTCATTCCAGATCATGACAGGCTCACCTGTCTTCTCGTCGACGACAGGATCAAACTCGCCCGTCGTTTTGTTTTTCACGGTTTTCTGACGTTTGCCGAGACGATCTCGTGCCATCTCTTTGCTGAACTTGGAAAGACTGATCCATTCGGTCACGCCCTTCGCGGTCGTTTTCTCATACCGTGGAGCGTAGAACACATCGACTCCGTGCCGGCCTTTCTCATCGCGATCAAGGCGGGCGTGGAACACAGCATTGCCGCCATAGTTCCGATTGATGAAGGCCACAGCTTGCGCCAGCATCTCGACTTCGCTCTCCGGCGTAATCTCGATGTCGGTTGGAAACTGGATGAAGGCGTGAAGGAAAAGTTTCGATGCTGCCTTGCTCTGCTTTGCCCCTTCGACATGGGCGGCATAGGCATCCATCAACTTGAAGTTCCGCTTTTCCTCGGCGACCTCGATGAGCGTCCTGATGCGCTCAAGCTCTGCCTGTCGTAGCCGCTCTTTTTCTTCGTCGTCTTTCGGGTGTCGGTCTAGTGGTTCCGGATGATCAGAGGTGTGCGGAGAATAGATCAAAGGCGGGACTTCACGGATTCGTCTTTTGGTGCCGTTAAAGTCTAGGCGCTCCTCATGATCCGACATAGCTGAACCATATGAAGCATCCCCAGAACGCGCTCTAGCTGACCCTGCCTTCCCCATGATGATGTCCCGTTTTCTGTTACTCTTTTTAAAAAGAGTAACCCGCTTACCCTTTTTTGTCATCCCTGCGGAATGCCAAAAAAGAGCTGGCCCTGCGGGGCTTCTCCGATCTTGCGATCTGCGTGAGTTTACGGCCTTCGGCCAGCACCCTTACCAAGCCGCCCAGGGGCGGCTCAAAACCTTCCTTCCCCTGCCTTATGGCTGGCGATGTCAGTCCGGTTTTGGAGAGCGCCGCGAGCCTAAAAAATCCACATGAGCGAGACGCCAAGTATCGAGCGATTGTGGAGTTTTTAGGCGGGCTTCAATCGGTGACAACTTC
>CAKZQF010000112.1 GCA_937139475.1 uncultured Gammaproteobacteria bacterium
AGTGCTTTTAGTTGTGCTTTAATTCCCTCTATATCAAGCTCTGTGTCATCTAGGTCTAATCGTAACAGCGTGAAGTTGTCGTGCTTAATCGCCTGCTCTTTACGCTTGTTAATGGCATCATGTGACGCAATAACTGCTGATTTGTTTTTGGCTTCTTTCGCCGTTTTAAAAGCTGTAACAGGTAAGCCTGAGCAAAGGAGAACTAAGTCTTTCCATGCTATATAGGAAAAATTTCCCGTCTGAGCGACACTTGCCGCGTATAAAAAATATATCATCCTTGATATACTCCAATAATGCTGGAGGCTGTTTCCGTCAAGAGCTAACCACCAGCGAGTTAAAAGGAGCCTACTTAGCTGTAGGCTTTTTTAATTCTTCACTGCGACTGTTTATTTTGCCGCTTGCGAGGCTTTCTATTTTTGTGCTTTGCAATCAAGCCAAGTGTTCCCCTTGTGTTGTGTGAGTGATAGTACTGGTTTGGCTTCACAGTGCTCACACCAGAAGTGAATATTTAAACCATGCCGCCAACGGCTAGGATTGCCTTCAAGCTCATTATCAATTGAAACTTTACCATTTCCGACTATTAAATGAAGGCCTGCTTCAGCGTCTTCTTCACGCTCAAAAACCTCTATTCTGTCGTGGTGCAAATAATTGCCACCACAAAATGGACATAGTAGTATGCGACCTAACTCAGTGGCTCGTTCTTCAAAACTTAAACTCATATCGATTTACTCCTTTAAAAAGATCATATTCAGCTAGCCAAATAAGCATTGCTTACTGCCAAATAATGGCCAAGTTTCAGTAATCAACTGCTCTAACAGTGTTATACTTCCTAGTGATGTCTTCTACTAGTACTGCGTGTTTTATCTCCTCACTTTGCGCTGCAATACCTACTAGATGTGGTGCTGGTTTAGATAGCGAAAAATTCAATACTAACTTGCACGCTTCGATGTCTCCTTTGGCAACATGCTCAGCAATCACCGCTTTGGCTTGCTCTATGGTCGATTGTTCAAATAGGTTAACTTTGTTTCTTGTGCCCAATTGCCGGCCGCCTGTTTTTTCTCTTCCTTTCTCAAATCCCATAAATCACCTCTATTTTTATCTACTTTAGAATGGTTTTTACTTCCCAGCTCCAGCCAAAGATGTAACTCCTGGTAATCGGTAGCCTTTTTCTTACAACTTAGCCAAATCACTTGGGCTAAAGCTTTACGCCGCCCCTAGGAGCATTAACAATATAATTTTACTCTTTGAGTGCAGCACACTTATGCTAATCAATGTTCAATAAATCCTCCGTGCGTTTCACTTTCAGGGATGTAACAAGCGCCTTTATTTGTGCCGGACTTTGTCCAGCGATGCGAGCCTGAAGAACGGCATCAAGTTCATGCTGTAAATAACCGATCGCACGATTTCCTAATGGGATTGAACTGGGCATTAATCCCTGTTTGATTTGATTAAATAAAGTGGATTTACTGAAAGCAAATTGCTTCAGTAGCGCGGGTTGTTTTACGATTTGTATGTTCATTTGAAAATCCTTTTCTTTTTTGAATAATTGCAGTGCAACGGGTGCCATTGCTGAACATTAAAAGCTTATGACATGCTTTGGATTTTATCTACTCAATGGTGTGTCACCATTAGGGGGGAATGGTGACACACCATCCCTCAAACTCTTGCTATCGCCGACATCTATGGTGTACAACCATTCTATTTGTGAATGACACTCGTGAACCACACTTGAACTTGATTACTCCCTTTAAACATAGTTTTTTAATAAAACCACCGATTATCTATCAAGTGTTTTATTAAAATTTTTCGCGGGTAGATTGTTGTAATATATGTGTTGATTTAATGAATCAAAAAAGTGGGGGGGGATTCACATGGGATGCTTGAATTCTCACGAAATGAGTCGTCATTTAACGGTGGGATAATATGCCACAGCATATTATCCCAATGATCCTATTTTGATTTATTTCTATCGCTTAAGGGAAGCCATTCATCTAAACTAGAACTTTGTACACTTCCGTATTTACACCCCTTAGCAGGCGATGCATTAATAATATTTTCAATTAAACCAGTTTCCTTTTCATCGATTCCCACTATTTCAATAACATATTTTCTTACCTGTGCTTTAGTTGGAGTCTTCATAGTTTTAGGTAAGTTACGCCAGCACGCTTTAAATACGCTGTACCCATAGTAAAGGCTGTCTGGTGTATCTTCGTTGCAAAAATCAGCACCGCTGATTTCTTTGATTTTATAATCGTCGATTTTGGATAATTTAAGACTTTCCTCTAGATCAAGTAAGTTTGCTTTATCTTTTTCACCCTTTACGTAAAGCCATCTAGTCGCACTGATTATTGTTATGATGGTTTCTTCTAGTATTGGCATCCGAATGTTACTGCCGTCTAATGCTGTATATTTGGGCTCTAGTAACTCGATAAGTGTCGTTTGTGTTGTTTCAGCAGGATTAGCTAGGCGTTGATAGGCTATCGAGATTTGCATGAGCAGAGCATCTTTGATATTCATTGCCTCTCGCACTTTGTCTTTTAGCGAAATCTTATTTTCAGGTTTCGAATCATGTTCTTCTGCAAAACGCCTCCAAAGAACTGGAATTTTTGTATGTTCTTCGTTTAAACCCATTGCAACTAGCGCTATCTCCTCAGCAGTAAGGCCGCTTTTATACTTTGTATCTATTTTCATATTAAATTTCCTTTAGGTTATAGCCCCAATAGTTGAGGCTATCCTATGTGAGCATTCGCTAACGTAAGCCCCCCACCATTCAATTATTTTTTTACGCTGATCAAAGTATGTAGAATAGTTATAAGATTGACTCACCGCACTACCCACTTTATGTGCCAGTAAACACTCTGAAACGTCATAGGCAAAGCCCTGTTCGCTTAATGTTGTCTGGCTACCGACATTGAAATAGTGCTGTATAGACGCGATACAAGAGCAAAGTTCAAATAAAGGGGAATTATCATCTCTGCTTTCATCTACAAATACCAAGTAATAGCTAAATTCCATTGATAATCCTTAATGCTTTGCCTTTACCGCCAGTGGCTATCGGTATGTCACGTTCGGCAGCTTGAATAAAATCAGACCACCAGCACATCATTATTTTTCTGCGCGCAAAATATTCAGCACGATTATAAGCGCGTCTTACCTCGTTGTTATCAACATGGGCTAATGCTGACTCAATAACATCAGCATCAAACCCCTGCTCATTTAATGCGGTACTGGCGATTGACCTCATGCCATGTGAAACCAAACGGTTTTTAAAGCCCATGCGTTTTATTGCACGATTAGCTGTTTGAGAGTTGCAAGGTTCACTTGGTTTTCTATCACTTGGGAACACATGCTCTCGGTGTGCGCTTAAAGGCTTCATGCGCTCAAGAATTGCTATTGCTTGATCGGTCAATGGAATAACGTGCTGCCGTTTTTTCTTCATACGTTCTGGCGGTATAGTCCAAGTTCTTTCTTCTAAGTCGATTTCAGCCCATAACGTTCCTGATGCTTCATAAGGTCTAACCATTGTGTGAAGTTGCCACTCAATCAAGCATCGGGTAGTTAACTTAATGCTGGCGAAAGAAATGGCTTTCATAAACTCGGGCAATTCTTCGGGTTTAATGGTCAACATGTTTGTTGCTTTGGGGGGTTCAAATGCTGCTCTGATGCCAGCTAATGGGTTATGATGAGTTAGCCCTGTATTAACAGCATAGGTCATTACGCCGTTTAAATACCCTATCAACTTACTTGTTGTTTCTAACGTGCCTCGGGCAGCTAACGGCTTAATAGCAGCTATCACCTCTGGTGCTAAAAGCTTGTCTATTGCTCGATGTCCCAACGTTGGAAATAAGTGGTTTTCAAACGTTCGCCAAATGCTGGTAGCAGTGCTCTCTGCAATCTTGGTCTTTTTTATTTCAAACCAATCAAGGGTTACATTTCTTAAGGTATGACTAGCAGCAAGCGCCTCTTGTACAAGTTTGTCATCTCGTGACTCTTTGGGATCTTGCCCTTGGGTTAGCATTTCTTTGGATTGAGCGCGGCATTTTCTGGCGTCTGCTAAAGATAATGTTGGGTATTGCCCCAAGCTTAAGTTCTTGCGCTTTTTAGTTACGGGGTGATAGTAGTTGAATAACCATAATTTAGAACCCTTTGGCTTAACTCTCAGTATTAAACCGTCACCATCAGATAGGACATACTCCTTATCTTTAGGTTTGGCGTTCTTAACCTCTGTATTGGTCAATGGTTTAGTGATTCTAGGCATGTTTAAATCCCTTCGTAGTAACACTGAGTTTAGTAACACCGCGCTGGTGTTACTAAGAATGTTACTAAAGTTTGTGGATTTAATAAACACCCATAGATTCTCTTAGGGCATAAAAAAACCCGACAACCTTGTTTTAATTAGGTTATCGGGTCTTTAATGGTTCTCATAGAACCTTGTGTTGGTGCGGATGGGGGGACTTGAACCCCCACGCCCTAAAGCACTACCCCCTCAAGGTAGCGTGTCTACCAATTCCACCACATCCGCGAAACTTGTTTATTCAGTGATTACTTAGGTACGTCACTGTCTTTTTTAGCAGGTACATCTGTAGCTACTGGAATACTTTGCTCAGTTGTTTGAGTCTCTAAGTTTTCGAACTCGCTTGTTTGATTAGCGCGTTCTGCCGTTAGGTTACCCAAAATCAAGCTTAGAACAAAAAATACTGTTGCTAGTACACCTGTACTGCGCGTCAGGAAGTTACCTGCGCCAGATGAACCAAACAATGTGCCGCTGCCGCCACTACCGAACGACGCGCCCATATCGGCACCCTTGCCTTGTTGAACTAATACTAGGCCAACGATGCCCAAGGCTACAACTAAATAAATTACAATAAGTACTTCGTACATTACTTGTTACTCTGTGCGTTTTGGCAAATAGCCATAAATTTCTCGCTCACTAGACTGGCTCCGCCAACTAATGCACCATTTATGTCATTTTGCTTGAATAGTTCAGCAGCGTTTTTTTCATTTACGCTACCGCCATATAAAATTCTTACACCTGCGGCGACTTCATCGTCATATTTAGCCAAATGGCTACGAATAAACTGATGAACTTCTTGTGCCTGCTCTGGCGTTGCGCTCTTTCCAGTACCGATAGCCCAAACAGGCTCATAGGCGATAATACCTTGCTCGAACGATTTTATACCGCAAAGCTCGATTACCGCATCGATGTCTTTAGCAATAACGTTAAATGTTTGTTCATTATCACGTTCTTGCTCAGATTCACCAGTACATAATATTGGAGTAATTTGATTAGTCAATGCTACGTTATATTTTTTCGCAACAAGCTCTGGCGTTTCACCATAAATACTACGGCGCTCAGAGTGACCAACAATTACAAACTTAGCATTTACTTCATGTAGCATTGCCGTTGAAATCTCACCGGTAAATGCACCTGAATCGTTTTCGTTTAAGTTCTGAGCACCCACTGCAATTGCAGAGCTGTGCTTGGCAACTTGATATGAAAATCGTTCCAAGTAAACGCTAGGAGGACAAACTAACACATCAATATCTGATAATGCTTCGGCATCAAATTGTTGAGCGAACTCACTAATCAATGCGTTATTACCGTTCATTTTCCAATTCGCAGCAATAAAAGGTTTTAATCCACTCATATTTGTTTCTCCAATAAAGCGCGGCAATAGTAACGATTCTTGACTAGGGTTACAAGAACGATTAACAAATAAATCTTGTTTTACAACCGTTCGCCTTTTTTTTAGTCGCTAATTAAGTTTTTAAGCTACTACTTAACCACAAACCGATTTTACAACATCGCTAATGTCATTGGCATGTTGCGTCACTTCATCAAGATCAACACCCTCCACCATAACGCGAATTAATGGCTCGGTGCCTGATTTACGTAACAGCACCCGACCACGATCGCCAAGCGTGCTTTCCGCGCTTGCAACCGCTGCTAACACTTGCTCATTGGCTAGCGGATCGCTATCGCCTTTAAAGCGCACGTTAATCAATAACTGTGGCAGTAATGTCATGCCTTTGCGAAGCTCTTGTAAGCTCATGCCAGATTTTAATACTGCGGTTAATATAAGCAGTGCAGCAATCACACCGTCACCTGTGGTGTTATGATCCAGGGAGATAATGTGACCTGAGTTTTCGCCACCTATTTTCCAATTATGCTCGGATAATTTCTCCATCACATAACGATCACCGACATCAGCTCTTACAAAGGGAATACCCAGGTCACGTAGCGCAATTTCAAGACCAAGATTACTCATCTTAGTACCAACGACACCGCCACCTAGCATGCCTGCTTTTAACGCTTCACGAACGATAATAAATAAAGTTTCATCACCGTCTAGCGCATCACCTTCATGATCAACCATCATTAAGCGATCGCCATCACCATCAAGAGCGATTCCCATGTGCGCTTGGTGTTCTACAACAGATTTTTGAAGATTAGCTAAATCTGTCGCGCCATAGCCATCATTAATATTTAATCCATTTGGCTCACAACCAATGGAAATAACTTCGGCGCCGAGTTCGCTTAGGACAGCGGGTGCAATGTGATAAGTTGCGCCGTGCGCACAATCAACAACAAGCTTTAAGCCGTGCAGTGACAACGCATTAGGGAAGTTACTTTTACAAAATTCGATATAACGGCCAGCCGCATCATCGATGCGCGTAGCTTTACCTAACAGCTCAGATTCGACACAGCCCATGCCTTTGTCGATTTCAGCTTCGATAGCCAATTCAAGATCATCATCTAGCTTGGTGCCATCAGCTGAGAAAAACTTAATCCCGTTATCATAAAATGGGTTATGCGATGCGCTGATAACAATACCAGCTTCTGCGCGGAACGTACGTGTTAAATAGGCAACAGCAGGGGTCGGCATTGGCCCCAGGAACGCTGTGTTTATTCCAGCTGCAGATAGACCGGCTTCAAGTGCCGATTCCAACATGTAGCCGGATATGCGGGTATCCTTACCGATGATTACTTTCTTGGTACCAACTTTTGAGAAGACTTTACCAGCGGCGTAGCCAAGTTTCATTGCAAACTCTGGCGTAATTTTACCTTCGCCGACTTTACCGCGCACGCCATCGGTGCCGAAATATTTACGTTGTGACATTATTTTCCTTAATCCCTAAATCTAATTGCCGCCTATTTTGCGACAGTTACAGTGATGCTTTCAATACGGCTAAAACGTCAGCCGTTGGTTTAACATCATGTACTCTTATTATATTTGCGCCTTGTTGCGCACATAATAGCGCACCAGCAAGGCTAGATGCTAGACGTTGATCAACCTTTGCCCCTAATAAGTGCTCAAACATGCTTTTTCTGGACAATCCTGCTAATAGAGGCAAGCCAAATTGTTCGAAGCGTTTAAAATGCTTAATCAAAGAAAAGTTGTGCTCCATCGTTTTACCAAACCCAAATCCGGGATCAACAATAATCTGGTTATACTCAATGCCTGCAGCGACGCAATGATTAATGCGATGTTCGAAAAAATCTAATACATCTTCTATCACGTCTAAATATTGCGGTGCATCTTGCATTGTTTTAGGCTGACCTTGCATATGCATCAAACAAACCGGCACCTTGGCGTCCACAGCAGCATGTAGTGCACCAGGTTGTTGTAATGCACGAACATCATTAATTAAGTTAGCACCTGCATTCACCGCCTCTGTCATCACGACAGCTTTGCTCGTATCGATGGACAACCAGCAATCATGATGCTGGCGTATCTTTTCAATCACAGGTATCACTCTTTCAAGCTCTTCCTCTGCGCTAACTAGTGGCGCACCAGGGCGCGTAGATTCGCCACCAATGTCGATAATGCTCGCACCATCAATTAGCATGCTATCGACTTGTTCCAGGGCTTTATCGAGTTGATTAAAGCGGCCGCCATCAGAGAATGAATCAGGGGTTAGGTTTAAAATCCCCATAATTTGCGGCTGCGTAAGATCTAATACTTTTTCTTTATGTTGTAATTTCATGGTTATTTTTTCGAATTATTATCAGTATGCAATTCATCCTGAACATCGCCGCGCTTTGGCTTCCATGCCACTGCGGCATACCGTTCATCCTGAACATCGCCGCGCTTTGGCTTCCATGCCACTGCGGCATACCGTTCATCCTGAACATAAAAAAGCCCCGAATACTCGGGGCTTTATAAATACTAGCTAAGATTATGAGGCAGGTGTATCAGTCGAAGGGTCGTTAGCATCCACTTTGGTATCTACCTTTGGCTCTTCTTTCACCTCTGATTTTTCAGCTGGAGCACTTGGCTTATCGCCATCATCACTTGCTGAATCATCGTTAGTCCAATCCGCAGGTGGACGTGGTTCTTTACGCTCCATCAAGTCATCAATTTGCTTCGCATCAATGGTTTCATACTTCATCAATGCATCTTTCATAGCATGTAAAACATCCATGTTGTCATTGATGATGGTATAAGCACGTTGATAGTTACGGTCAACAAAATCACGGATTTCAGTGTCGATTGCTTGTGTCGTATCTTCAGACATTTGCTTGTTCTTACCAACACTACGGCCTAGGAAAACTTCACCCTCTTCTTCTGCATAAAGTAGTGGCCCCATTTTTTCAGATAGGCCCCACTGGGTAACCATCTTACGTGCAATTTCTGTTGCGCGTTCGATATCGTTTGATGCGCCAGTGCTTACTTTATTGGCACCGTAAATCACTTCTTCTGCAATACGGCCACCGTAAAGACTGGAAATCATACTTTCTAAATGTTCTTTCGAATGGCTAACACGGTCTTGCTCAGGCAAGTACATGGTGACACCCAGTGCGCGACCACGAGGAATAATACTTACTTTATAAACCGGATCGTGTTCTGGTACGAGACGACCAACAATCGCATGGCCGGCTTCATGGTAAGCGGTCATTTCTTTTTCTGACTCAGACATCACCATTGATTTACGCTCGGCGCCCATCATGATTTTGTCTTTCGCTTTTTCAAACTCTTCCATACTAACAGTACGCTTTTGACCACGTGCTGCAAATAAAGCCGCTTCGTTAACAAGGTTAGCTAAATCAGCACCTGAGAAGCCTGGTGTACCACGTGCAATAAGGCTTGCTTCTACACCTTCGCCTAGAGGTACTTTACGCATATGAACTTTTAAGATCTGCTCACGGCCGCGAATATCAGGTAAACCAACGGTTACTTGACGGTCAAAACGACCAGGTCGTAATAGTGCTGGATCTAACACGTCTGGACGGTTAGTCGCCGCAATAACGATAATACCTTCATTACCTTCAAAGCCATCCATTTCAACCAGCATTTGGTTTAACGTCTGTTCGCGCTCATCGTTACCGCCACCAAGGCCTGCGCCACGCTGGCGACCTACAGCATCGATTTCATCGATAAAGATAATACATGGTGCAGATTTTTTCGCTTGCTCGAACATATCACGAACACGTGATGCACCAACACCAACAAACATTTCAACAAAGTCAGAACCTGAGATGGTAAAGAATGGAACTTTTGCTTCACCAGCAATCGCTTTGGCAATTAGGGTTTTACCTGTTCCTGGAGGACCAACAAGTAACACACCAGTAGGAATGCGACCACCAAGTTTTTGGAATTTAGTTGGCTCACGCAAGTAATCTACAAGCTCAGCCACTTCCTCTTTCGCTTCATCACAACCGGCAACATCTTTAAAGGTTGTATTGATTTTATCTTCGCCCATTAGCTTAGCTTTTGACTTACCGAACGACATCGCGCCCTTGCCGCCGCCGCCTTGCATTTGGCGCATAAAGAAGATCCAAACACCAATGAGAAGAATCATTGGGAACCAAGAGATAAAGATAGAAGTCAGCATGCTAGATTCTTCAGGCGCTTGCCCCTCAACACGCACACCTTTAGTGATCAGTTGGTTGATTAAATCTTTGTCATACATTGGTATAATGGTAGAGAATTGTGTGCCATCACGACGTTTACCGCTAATGATTTTACTCGACTCGTCAACGCTAATTTCGTCGATACTACCGCGCTCAACTTCCTTTACAAACGATGTGTAGTCCAATTTATTTGCGTTGCTACTATCTGGGCTAAAGCCCTGAAAAACTGACATTAATACCACTGCTATTACGAGCCACAGTATTAGGTTCTTAGCCATATCACTCAAAGTAATGACCTCTTCTCTTATTTAAAATTAAAAATACGTTGTTAGCTTAATGCCACACTTCACAATGAAGTAACGCTGCTACTTATGACATATTATGCCAACTTATCAAAAGGGTTGCCTTAGTAAATTAGCAAAAAGTCCCCTTTAATTACAAAAATGCTTCATATAGCTCAGGTTACTATACTTTATAGCCTGTAGCTACTATATAGACTTCGCGGGATCGATCTCTAGAAGAATCAGGTTTACGAGTACGTACCACTTTAAACATCGAGCGCACTTCCTTCATATATTCTTCGTAACCTTCCCCCATAAATACTTTGACAGCAAAACTGCCATTAGGTGCTAATACTTGACGACACATATCAAGTGCTAGCTCAACTAAGTACATTGCACTAGGTTGGTCTATCGACACATTACCGCTGAAATTTGGTGCCATATCAGACAACACAACATCAACTTTATCGTCACCAACACGGCCAAGCAATGCATCTAATACTGCCTCTTCACGAAAGTCACCTTGTAAGAATGCCACGCCTGGTAGCGCATCCATCGGTAAAATATCACAGGCAATAACTTGCCCTTTCTCACCAACAACCTTTGCAGCCAGTTGTGACCAGCCGCCCGGCGCCGCACCTAAATCAACAACGGTCATTCCAGACTTAATAAGTTTATCTTTCGCTTGAATTTCTTCTAGTTTAAATACGGCACGTGATCGTAGGCCTAATTTCTGCGCTTTTTGTACATAGTGGTCGTTAAAGTGTTCTTCAATCCAACGGTTACTACTTTTTGTACGATTTTTCTTCTCATGCTGCATCGAATAAATTTTCCATATTTGGCTATTTGTTGCCATTAACCCGTTATTTGGGACATCGCTAATAGAATTAAGTTTGATATGGGGGTAAAATATGTTTCTTTCAACCCCTAATACAGTGAAATATCCAATAATGAATTTAACCAACAAGCAAAAACAACACCTCAAAGGATTGGCTCATCATCTTAAGCCTATCATTCAACTAGGCGCTAATGGTCTAACAGAAGGTGTTTTAGCTGAAATTGATAATGCCTTGGCACATCATGAGCTAATTAAAGTTAAAGTTGCTACCAGTGATCGCGAAATGAAAAAGCTGATTATTGAAGCTATCGTACGCGAAACTGAGGCGATTAAAGTTCAAACAATCGGCCATGTTTTGGTAATTTACAAGCAAAGCGATGAGCCTAACATCTCACTGCCTCGCTAAAGTTTGCACCATTAAAAGGGCTTTAATTAGCCCTTTTAATGGTTACAATCAAGTTGAGGATATTCTTTTTCAAACGTAGCAACTATCTCTGTTAACGGTACGTCATAAAACTCCCCACGATAGTTCAAATACTCCATATGTTTATCGCCAGCTGCATTAAAAGGCATAAATATTGAGTCATTGATACCATCAAAATCTGCTGCCAGTATCCCGAACTTATTACATAAACGCTGATTAAAGGCAGGCGTTGCCTTAACCCACTTGCCATTTAAATATAATACGGCATAACTGTGCCAATAGAACACATCGCTGCCCATACTTTGACGAAGTTTGGCTGTCGTAATATGGTTTTTCACATCCGCAAAACCTAAACCAGCAGGGACACCGATAGCGCGACAGCAAGCAGCCAGTAATACGGCTTTATTGACACACCAGCCTCGACGCTTTTCAATAACAAAACTCGCACTTAGCCCATTAACACTTAAATCAATACGGTGAGGGTTGTAACTTATTTTATCGCGAACGGCATAATATAAACTGACGGCTTGCTCAAATAACGTTTCACCAAGCGCATGTTGTGCAACAAAATTAGCGACAAGCGGATGCTCAAAATCTAAATGAGCGGTGCTTTTTAAACATTGTGTGGGGTCTAGTTCACAGGGCTGCATGGTAATACTCGACTAAAAAAAATGCCACTCTCTTCAGGAATGGCATCTTATGCATATATAGTAATTAACTTTACTAGATGTATTCTACATTGGTGATTTCAAATTCTTTGACGCCACCAGGAGTAGTTACGGTAACTTCATCATCAAGCTCTTTGCCGACAAAAGCACGAGCGATTGGAGAACTAACTGACAGCAGGTTGTTTTTTATATCAGCTTCGTCTTCGCCAACGATACGATAAGTCACTTCCTTATCGTTATCTAGATCGAGTAACGTAATCGTTGATCCAAAAATCACACGACCATTATTATTCATTTTCGTCACGTCGATAACCTGGGCGTTTGATAGCTTGCCTTCAATCTCTTGAATACGACCTTCACAAAACCCTTGTTCTTCACGCGCAGCATGATATTCAGCATTTTCTTTTAAGTCACCATGCTCACGTGCTTCAGCGATATCGGCAACGATGCGGGGACGCAGCACAGTCTTTAGGTGCTCTAGTTCTTCACGCAGTGCAACCGCACCTTGCTCAGTCATTGGTACTAAACTCATAATATCTCTTTAGATCTGGCCAACGTAAACAGTTAGCTCATTAAAAATTAATGAGCGTTATTCTAGAGAAGATATGTACCAAGCGCAACTATACTAAACACGCAATTAAGCGACGGTTAGTAGCTCGTCTGTTTTAGCTGCCATAATAAAGTCATTGCGATGTAAGCCACCAATAGCATGAGTCCACCATGTCACTGTCACTTTACCCCATTCAGTTAAAATTCCTGGATGATGAAATTCACTCTCTGCTAATGCGCCCAGTTGATTCGTGAAGGCCAAAGCCAGTTTAAAGTTTTTAAACTTATACTCGCGCTGTAATTGCATTACCCCGTCAACGACAATAGGTGTCCAATCGGGTATTTGTTTAATTAGCTGCGCTAGCTCATCATCTGACACCGTCGGTGCACCAACTTGACACGCTTCACAATTTGCTTGGCTTAAACTCATATTGTTTCCTTTTTTTGTACTTGTTGTTTGGGTTCAAATTTCGCCGGTAATAAACCTAACTCGATCGCTTGGTCGACTAAACCCATTAAATCTAATCGAGTCAACTCAGTTAAGTGCGCCATATCTTCCAGTACAAAGTACTGAGGCTGCATAATGTCGATACGATAAGGCGTTCTAAAGACTTCTAATGGGTCTAATGGCCTAATATCGGCTTCTTTATGATAAGCATAATTCGTTTCCCCTGGTGAGGATAAAATGCCACCACCAATAATGCGAAGACCATCATGACTGCGTACTAAACCAAATTCAACCGTAAACCAGTAGAGGCGCGCCAAATATACTCGTTGCTGTTTATTGGCTTTTAGTCCGAGCTTGCCGTAATGCTCGGTGAAGTCAGCGAAATGCTTGTTCGTCAGCATGGCGCAATGACCAAAAATTTCATGAAAAATATCTGGCTCTTGCAAATAGTCTAATTCTTCCTGAGTTCTGATAAAAGTAGCGACTGGAAACTTTTTATTCGCCAACAGCGTAAAGAATTCTTCGAATCCGATAAGCGCTGGAACCGGAGCCGTTTGCCAACCGGTGCTCTTTAATAGGACTTGATTAATTTCATCAAGTTGCGGTATGCGATCCATTGGCAAGTTAAGTAGTTTTAGTCCAGCTAAAAACTCCTCACAAGCCGTGTTATCTATCCAATCCATTTGTCTGGTGATCAATTGTCGCCAGATATCGTGTTCAGTTGCGCTATAATCGATATACCCCTGAGCATCAGGTAATTTCGCTTGATAGCTTGTTCCTTTGGCCATGTTGCACCTATTTATTGCTGCTTAGATATCTCTCACTACAACATAGAAAATAAGTAAAATACAATACGTGTTGGTATAGAAAGCACTGTCAACATGTACCAAAGAATTTACACTCAACAGCGGAATTTTTACAATAAAAAACCAGCTAGGGTTTCCCTAACTGGTTTAATTATTCATCGATGATATGAGCTAAGTATTATTCTGACTCAGGCTCAGCTTTCATGATATTTGAAATAAAGTAATAGGCCATAAACGCCGCGATTCCAGCTAAGATAGCTAAACCAATAATAGTTCCCATTGCCGCATCATTACTTAAAATAAAATCAACCCAGTTCATCATCTAATCCTTTTCACAATTTGTTTTGTTAGGACAGATAGTAAACAATCCGGCATTAGGCTTGTTGATATAGATCAAGGCCAGCTACTGACTGATTATTCAACCCATTTAACCCATGATCTAGATCATTAATTAAGTCTTGCGCTGCTTCTAAACCAATGGATAAACGAATTAAATTATCCGCAATACCAGCTTTGTGTCGAGCTTCAAGGCTATAAGTAGCATGGGTCATCGAGGCAGGGTGCTGAATGAGCGACTCAGCATCTCCCAGGCTTACAGCGATTGTGAACAATTTAAGCTTATTAACAAATGCTTGGGTTTGCTCAAAGTCGGCATGAAGTTCAATTGCGACCAGACCGCCACCAGCACTCATTTGGTTGCCAAGAAGTGCTTTGCCGCACTCTTCATTTAATCCCGGGTAATAGACCTTTGCTATGGCTGGGTGTTCACTAAGCCATTGCGCTATCGTTAACGCGCTTTGACAATGACGCTCCATGCGAACAGATAATGTTTTTAACCCGCGGCTAATCAGCCACGCATCAAATGGTGCCATGCTAGCACCGAAGTCTTTAATGATTGTCCCTTTGATATTATCTATTTGTTCCTGACTCGCACAAACAATACCAGCCACAACATCACCATGACCGTTTAAGTATTTGGTTGCACTATGAATGACAATATCAGCACCTAGTTCCAATGGCCGCTGAAGCAGTGGTGTTAGAAATGTATTATCAACAATCGAAATAATATGATGTTCACGCGCAATGTTTATAATTTTTTCCAAATCAAAAACTTGAAGGTGAGGATTAACAGGTGACTCAAGAAAGATAACTTTGGTATTTGCTTTCACTGCTTGCTTTATTTCTTTAAAGTCAGACATATCAACAAATGTAACGTCAATACCATAACGCGGTAGTTGCTCGTTTAAGAGAGAGAACGTACAACCATACACTGCGCTAGATGCAATTACATGCTCGCCAGCCTTGAGATTTGCTAATAATGACGCCGAAACGGCGCCCATCCCAGTGGCCGTCGCTGCAGCGTCTTCGCTGCCTTCAAGCGAGGCCATTTGACGCTCTAGCTCCCTAACGGTCGGATTACCTAACCGCGTATAAATGTAGCCCTCATCTTCACCAGCAAAACGCTTTGAGCCCTGCTCTAGATTTTCAAAGGTAAATGTTGAGGTTTGATAGATAGGCGCAACTAACGCTCCATGTTCATTACCTTGCTTACCTTGATAATGGATTAGGGCGGTGTCACGTTGGTATAACGGTTTCATAAGCTTCCTTAGAGTAATATGCACAATCTGTAGTTGTGCTTCATCGATACCTTCACTCTAGAAACTTTATTTGGTCGGGGCAAGCAAGCCAAATAATGTACAAAAATTCTAATGTAACATTAATTTTACAGGTGCTATGTTTTTAAGCCTAGAATACCTCGATTATCTCAATGATAAGCGTTAAATTATCTTGCAATTTTTTTTGCAAGCACTAGCCGAAAACAACTGCCCTGGCCGAGTGAAGAGCTTAGTTCTATTTTAGCATTTAGCGTTGTGCATAATGTACTCACTTGGGCTAACCCTAAACCATAACCGCTACTCGTTCTACTAGAATCGACCCTATACAGCCGCTTGAAAATAAGTTGGTGATACTTTGGCTCAATACCGATCCCCTGATCTGACACCTCAAGAAATACTTCCTTGGCGTTAAGTTCGCCACAACTCAACCTAATTTTACTACCTGCTTCACTATACTTTAATGCATTGTCGATTAAGTTAACCAGTATTTGATTTAAGCGCCCGGCATCAGTCGTTAACAGGCATGGTGACAGGTTCTTAGTACAAATATAAATATTTCTATCTTCAGCTAACTCTTGATAATAAGATGCGGTTTCCTTAATAAATTTATTAAGGTTAACAACACTGGTTTCAAGCGAATATTTACCACTTGCTTCATCATGAATTCCCATTAGCGTACTGAGCATATGATTTGCCTGCTGCGCCGACTCGGCGCAATCTGACAGGGCGTGGTGTAACTCAGCTGACTCGTTAGTATTTGAGGATCTGTTAGAGAGTGTTTTTTCCGCACTAAGACTAATTCTTGCTAGTGGAGTTCGTAAATCATGGGCAATCGCATCCACGGTATTTTCCATACTATCAATGGTCGCTAACAGCCGTCGGAGCAACTTATTAATACTAACATGCAGCACTTGCAAGCCAGTATTTTTTCCATCGTCTGGCATCACCTCAAGCTTTTCTAGGCTATCAAGTGACCAGTCGTTCGTCTTATCAACCACCGAGGCTAATTTATGTAGCGGTAACAAGGTGGCATTAATTAAGCGCCACACCACTATCGCAATAATAAAGCACAATGAGGCTAGTGCCATGGCAATCCAGTACCATTGCTGGTACTTGAGTTTAAGTTGACTGTTGAGATCGAGTACCAACCAGAAGTTAGACTCGCCATTAAGTAGCAGTGACATATAATTAGGCGCGCTAAATAACGCTGTCCAACTGCGCTGTTGCCAATCAATTTCAGCCAGTTCAATATTATCAACACTAAAGCGGCTACCCGATATCCAGCCAAGGGAAGCATCTTCGTTTACCTTAAACATGGCGATATGCAATTCAATCAGCTGCTCTGGATTGTTTCTTGAGATCTCACTAAGCTTTTTTCCATCATGGGCATTTAGAATACGCTGATATTCTGAGGCAATGGACATCAATAGCTTTTTCTGTTCATTATCAAACTGCTGGAACAGCACACCACCAACGCCAATCATAATCACAACAAAGCAAAGGAGCATGGTTGCAAAAAAGCGGCTAAATAAACTGCGCTGTGCATAGCCTATCGAAGATTCAGCTGTCATTTCTAAGGACATAGCCAACCCCTCTTATCGTGTGAATCAGCGGTAAATCAAATCCTTTGTCAACGCTCGCCCGTAGTCGACAAACCAACACATCAACCACATTTGTTTGCGGATTAAATTGATAACCCCAGATACTTTCAAGAATAATAGTTTTGGAAAAGACACGCTCAGGTTGCTGTAAAAATAAATGAATAAGTTTGAATTCACGTTGGGTTAGCTGTATTTCTTGTGAATTGCGATACAGCTTACGACTCACCACATCAAGGCGTAGGTCATGATATCTAAGTTCCTCACTGTTACTTTGATTAGCTGTGCGCCTAAGTAACATCTGGCAAAGCGCCGCTAACTCAGCAAAAGCAAAAGGTTTAGCTAAGTAATCATCAGCCCCAGATTGTAGGCCCAGCACTTTTTCTGAGACGGTATGGCGGGCGCTTAAGATGATAATTGGTACTTGATGCCCTTCACCACGTATCCGCTTTAGTACAGTTAACCCATCGACACTGGGTAACATTAAATCTAAAATAATTAGATCAAATTGGCCACTGCTCGCCAGTGCTAAGCCTTCGCTACCATCACCGCTATGAGTCACTAAATAACCAAGCTCCTCAAGCCCCTCAACTAAGAAGTCAGCAATATGCGGGTCATCTTCAATTACTAAAAGTTTCATCGATATCCTGTTGAATTTGCGCCTGATGTCTACATAACGCTAAGTACAAACATGATGCACCTTTATCAAATACCAGTAAAGCGAGATAACATTACAACTTTGTAATGTTGGCGCAATCACTGAGTAATCCTGGCTTGTTAGAGTTTATGGCAGACAATAATCCAATAAGGTAAAAAACATGCGAAATAAAAACTTAAGCCAAACTGTTAAAGCTAGCGCATTCGCACTTAGCTCTCTTATGCTAATTGCCGGTTGTTCTACCTCACAAGATCAAGCGACGCACGCCGCAGCAGAGCAACAAAAAACTATCGAGCAAACGCTAATCGATGGATCTCCTTGGGCGACGACTGCCCTTTACCAAGTTAACAATGGCCAGGTAGATAAAACGACAAACTATATTGATGACAGCGCCATTTCCAAAGGCACTATCAGCTCTGCCCAATACCGTGATGGCCAGTTTATGTTCATTGGCATGCGAGATTACAACACCGGAGAATTTGACCAGCTAAGCCTTGTTTCAGCAATTAATGCAGCGGCTAATGACAACGCAAAACCAAGTGGTTTCGCCTTTGGTGATTATGCAATATTTAATGATGGGCAAGGTAACGACATTCGCCGTCTGACTAATGCGAGCTTTGCGCCAACCGCGGTAATTAATCGCACCGTGACCATTGCCGATAGTAAAGAGTTTGGTTACGTTTTTACCGCGGCAAATGGTCATACCTATTATGTTGAGCATAAACCATATGCACTGGCGTTTAGCGATAAAACCTACCCAAGTGAATTGGCAACCGCGGTAGATAATTTCTTTCACGCAAAATTCACCCTAACCAAACAGGCAGACTACAACCTGAGAAAGGGCTCCCCCTGGGCAACAACAGCCATCTATTTACAAGTCAATGGCCAAGCCGACACTAGTGTAAATTACATTAATGATGCCGCTATTTCGCAAGGCACAATTAGTTCTGCGCAATATCGTAATGGTCAGTTTCTTTTTGTTGGCATGAACGACTTTACAACGGGTGAGTTTGACCACGTTGCCTTAGTCGATAGCCTGATTGCAGTGAGTAATGACGAGGCCAACCCACAGGGGTTCGCTAAAGGTGACTATCAACTATTATTAAATGAACAAGGTCAAGTGACAAGACGTATCACTAACGCCAGCTTTGCACCAACGGCAATTATCGATCGCGTTGTTACCGAGGCAACAGAGAATAAGTTTACCTATACCTTTAGCAAAAATGGTGAAACCTATTATGTTGAGCATTTAAATTATGCAGATGCTTTTAAAGGTCAAACTTACCCACAAACATTACAAACCGCTATAGATGCCTTTTTTGCTGGGCAATAAACTACCTTAACCAAACAGTGTGCTTAAGGTGTGCACACTGTTATTGGCTTTGGGCATTACGTTTTAGGATATTCTCTGCACAGTAATGCACAAAGCTGTTTACCCAAGTAGGCAACTTATCGAGCTCTACACTATCAATTAGGTTCTTTACCTCCAAACCAAGCTCTGTATCCCCTTCAATCATCAGGCGACGCTGAAAAAACAAAGTATCGGGATCTTCTTTACGATCGGCAATCAATACCAAATCATCACCATTGGCACTAAAACTAACGTCACATGACTGCGTGGCCGCTAGCTTATCGCAAACAACAAGCTGTCCATTGTCAAAACTGATAAACCAACGCAAACCCAAATCGTTAATTTTTATTTCAAGATAGCGATTGCTTAAAAAATCAAGATCGCCATCTTCCTTTGCCCCAGCAAACAAACTTTTTAGCGTGTGCTCTAATATTCTTTTTTGCAGGGAAAAAGGCATTAAAGCCAACGGTGGGCGTAATAAACTCGGTGCATTATTAAAAAACTGGCGTTGAACGTTAGCAAGCATGTATGAATCCTCTCGGTAGTTGGTATGTATTATCAGGCAGTTGTGAACTAAAAAAAATTGATATTCATCAAAGCATCGTGCTCCCTTTACAAAACTTACTGCTTAGTTAACCAATATCAATTATTCAATCTCTACTCTTCACTTAGACTGCCCCCAACAGAATACTTATAGGTAAAATCAATGGAGCTTCTCTGTCCAGCAGGTAATCTACCTGCGCTAAAACTCGCAATCGATAATGGCGCTGATGCGGTCTACATCGGTATGAAAGATGATACCAATGCAAGGCACTTTGCCGGTCTAAATTTTAATGAAGCAAAGCTCAAAAAAGCAGTGGATTATGTGCACCAACATGGGAAACAAATCCATGTGGCGATTAATACCTTTGCTCACCCAGGTGGCTGGGATCGTTGGCAGGGTGCTGTTGATATGGCGGCAAATGCCGGCGTAGATGCACTCATTATTTCTGATATTGGCGTATTACAATATGCTTATGAAAATTACCCACAAATAGAACGTCATTTGAGCGTGCAAGCCTCGAGCACTAACCTTGAGTCAATTAATTATTACCATCAGAACTTTGCAATTGCTCGCGTTGTACTTCCCCGAGTGCTGTCTGTACAGCAAGTAAAACAATTAGCACGCAATAGCCCAGTGCCGGTTGAGGTTTTTGCATTTGGCAGTCTTTGTATTATGGCTGAAGGTCGCTGTTATCTATCCTCTTATATGACTGGAGAGTCCCCTAACACGGCCGGGGCTTGCTCACCAGCTAAATACGTACGCTGGAACAAGACTGAGCTTGGCACCGAAGCACGCTTAAATGATGTGTTGATAGATCGTTATACCGATGACGAGAATGCTGGCTACCCGACGTTGTGTAAAGGCCGATTTGAAGTTGAAGGAAATACTTATCACGCGCTTGAAGAGCCAACGAGCTTAAACACGCTAGAGTTATTACCTGAACTCGTCGAAGCCGGTGTCGTGTCATTTAAAATAGAAGGCCGTCAGCGCAGCCCTGCTTATGTCGAGCAGATAGCACAAACATGGCGCAGTGCGATGGATGCCTATAAACAAGCACCAGATAAATTTGAAATAAATGAAAAATGGATGACGACATTAGCTGGCTTATCAGAAGGCAGCCAAACGACCCTTGGCGCGTATCACCGTAAGTGGCAATAGCCCGTAAACAGAACAGGAAAGACAAATGAAATTCTCATTAGGCCCGCTACTCTACTTTTGGCCCAAAGACACGGTAGAAAGTTTTTACAGCCAAGCAATGGATAGTGACGCCGATATTATCTACTTAGGTGAAACGGTGTGTTCAAAACGCCGCGAGTTAAAACCAAAAGACTGGATTGAGCTGGCTAAGCGCTTAACCACCAGCGGCAAACAAGTTATCCTGTCGACCATGGCATTACTTGAAGCACCGGCGGAATTAATGGCGATGCGCCAACTAGTAGGCAATGGTAAAGTTATTGTCGAAGCCAATGATATGGCGGCGGTACAACTTGCCCAGCAACACGGTATCAACTTCGTCATTGGGCCGGCGATTAACTGCTATAACTTGGCAACGCTAAAAGTACTTATCTCACAGGGCATGACACGTTGGGTAATGCCTGTTGAATTATCGGGAGACTGGCTCCGCACGTTATTACAAGAAGCAACGGAAGCTGGCATTCGTGACCAGTTTGAGGTGGAGGTCTTCGCCTACGGACACCTTCCCCTTGCCTACTCGGCCCGTTGTTTTACAGCACGCAGTGAAAACAGGCCCAAAGACGATTGCCGCTATTGTTGTATCAAGCATCCAAATGGTCTCAAGATGAATTCCCGTGAAGGGGAACAGGTATTTTTGCTCAATGGTATTCAAACGATGTCGGGCTATCGTTATAACTTAATTAACGATGTTCAAGAACTAGAACGATTAGGAGTAGATGTCTTGCGACTAAGCCCAGAGTCGTTGGACACATTGGCACTTATCGAAAAATTTAGACAGCAGCTGAGCTCACCACATCATTATCCGCTAGAAAAAAACGTCGAATGTAATGGTTACTGGCATAACATCGCCGGGATGTCATTGGCGCAATAACGCCAGCGATATTGCTATTACTGCAAAGGATATAAATTTCCCACAAAAAAGCCCGCTTAACGCGGGCTCTTCTGGCTTTTCTAATTCTGGGTAGGAAAGTGGTAGCTTATCGCTTAGCCAATTTCTCTTTAATACGTGCAGCACGGCCTGAAAGGTTACGTAGATAGTAAAGTTTCGCTTGACGAACAAGGCCGCGACGCTTAACTTCGATGCTATCAACTAATGGGCTGTGAGTTTGGAAAACACGCTCAACACCTTCACCGTTAGAGATTTTACGAACTGTGAATGCTGAATGTAGACCACGGTTACGAACAGCTAGTACAACGCCTTCGTATGCCTGTAGACGAGTACGCTCGCCTTCTACTACTCGAACCTGAACAACTACTGTGTCACCAGGTGCGAAGCTTGGAACATCAGTTTTTAACTGTGCATCTTCAATTGCTTGAATAATTGGATTTTTCATATCTTTCTCATTCCTAGATTATACTGAAACTCTTCTAACCCTTGCTTTTTGCAAGGTTGGCAAGAATATTTTCTTGCTCGTCAGTCAGAGCTAGGTTAATTAGTAAGTCGGGTCGACGATTTTGAGTTCTCTCTAAAGATTGCTCCAGGCGCCAACGCTTTATTTTTTCATGATTACCACTTAGTAATACTGAAGGTACTGAAACACCGTCTAAGGTTTCTGGTCGCGTATAGTGTGGACAGTCAAGTAATCCATCAGCAAATGAGTCTTGCTCAGCTGAGGCTTGCTTGCCCAATACGCCGGGAACAAAGCGCGACACTGCATCAATCAATGTCATTGCCGGAAGTTCACCACCACTTAATACATAATCACCAATGGACCATTCTTCATCGACTAGCGATTCAATAATCCGTTCATCTATTCCTTCATAGCGACCGCAAATAAGAATTAACTTCTCGTTTTTGCTTAGCTCTTCAACCCCAGTTTGGTCTAAACGACGTCCCTGTGGTGATAAATAAATGACTTTTGCGTCGCCACCAGCTGCTGCTTTTGCAGCATCAATAGCATCGCGTAGTGGTTGCACCATCATTAACATCCCCGGACCACCGCCATATGGGCGATCATCGACGGTGCGATGCTTATCATGAGTGAAATCACGAGGATTCCAACATTGCAACTGTATTAAGCCTTGTTTAACGGCTCGTCCTGTCACTCCCTGCTCAGTGATAGCTTTAAACATGTCGGGGAATAAAGTAATTATTCCTAGCCACATAACTCTATCTCCAAGTAGTTAGAAATCAGGATCCCAGTCCACTTCAATTAAACGAGCGTCACGATCAATATTTTTAATCACATCGCCATCCACTAAAGGGATCAATCTTTCTTTTTTACCGAACCCATCACGGGCATTTGCCTTCACTTGCAGTACATCGTTCGAACCAGTTTCCATTAAGGCATCTACATGCCCAAAGTGGTAACCTTTAACGTTCTTTACTTCCATACCAATAAGTTCACGCCAGTAAAAGTCATTTTCACCTAACGCTTCAAGTTGTTCTTCTTTGACGAAAATTTCACATCCAGTATGACGCGCTGCATCATCTCGATCTTCAACTTCCTCAAAACGGCAAACAACCCCTTTGCCATGTGCGCGCCATTGCGCAACTTTTACTTCAACTAACTTTCCGGCCACTTTTATAAGCCAAGGAGAGTAGTCAAAAATGCTCTGTGGAGCATCGGTGTAGGTAGTAATTTTCATCCAACCTTTAATACCGTATGGTGCACCTACGCAACCTAACAATACATTCTCGGTTTGATTACTCATCAATTACCCTTAAGCCGCTTTTTGAGCGTCTTTAATTAATTTTGCTACACGGTCTGAAGCTTGAGCGCCAAGGCCAACCCAGTGTGCAACACGGTCAAGATCAAGACGTAAAGTCTCTTCTTGGCCACGAGCCATAGGGTTAAAGAAACCAATTTTCTCAATATAACGGCCGTCGCGAGCGCAACGACTATCTGCTACTACTACCTGGTAGAAAGGACGCTTCTTAGCGCCACCACGTGTCAAACGAATGGTTACCATAGGTAAATATTCCTCTAATAATGTATGACCAAGGCCATAATGTTAAACTAAATGTTTTCTCAACCTGCCTACAGGTTACGCGAGATTTCGAACCCGCTAGAGCTGTAGAATCGAGGTTAAATAGAACGCACCCAGATTAGAAAGCTCGCAAATTATACGCGAATGGAGCGTCACTGCAACAGTTACCGGGTATTTAGCTCACATATTTTGTATTAAAAACCAAAAGGCCAGCTTGCTTAGCAAACTGGCCTTGAGAATATCGATATGTATTGAGGACGTTATCTTGGTGGCATCCCACCAAAACCGCCGCCACCGCCCATGCCAGGTGGCATCATGCCCTGCATGCCGCGCATCATTTTTTTCATGCCGCCTTTGCCAGACATTTTTTTCATCATCTTCTGCATTTGGGTAAATTGCTTCAATAATTTATTTACATCTTGGATCTGCGTACCAGAGCCTGCAGCGATACGGCGCTTGCGCGAGCCTTTGATAATTTCAGGACGTGCACGTTCACCAGGTGTCATAGATGAAATAATCGCTTCCATGTGCACGGTCATTTTATCATCCATCTGATTCTTAACCGCATCAGGTACATTGCCCATACCCGGCAATTTATCCATCATGCCCATCATGCCGCCCATGTTGCGCATTTGCGCTAATTGGTCACGGAAATCTTCAAGATCAAAACCTTTGCCTTTCTTAATCTTTTTCGCTAGTTTTTCCGCTTTCGTTTTATCAACTTTGCGTTCAACTTCTTCGATTAAAGAAAGGACATCACCCATCCCTAGGATACGTGAAGCAACACGCTCAGGGTGAAACGGTTCAAGTGCATCGGTTTTTTCACCAATACCTAAGAACTTTATTGGCTTGCCTGTAATATGGCGAATAGATAATGCGGCACCACCGCGGGCATCACCATCGGTCTTAGTTAAGATAACACCGGTTAATGGTAATGCTTCATCAAAGGCTTTAGCAGTGTTTGCAGCATCTTGACCAGTCATTGCATCAACAACAAATAGCGTTTCAACAGGCTTTACTGCACTGTGCAAATCAATGATCTCATCCATCATCTCGCTATCAACATGAAGTCGACCAGCGGTATCAAGAATTACAACATCAATGAATTTTTTCTTGGCATGCGCAATGGCAGCATTGGCAATATCAATTGGCCTTTGAGAAATATCCGATGGGAAGAACTCAACTTCAACTTCTGTTGCTAAGGTTTCCAGCTGTTTAATCGCCGCCGGGCGATAAACATCAGCACTTACCACTAAAACAGACTTCTTCTCACGCTCACGTAAAAACTTCGCGAGTTTTGCAACCGAGGTTGTTTTACCAGCACCTTGTAAACCCGCCATCATCAAAACAGCTGGCGGTTGAGCATTAAGGTTTAACCCTTCATTAATCTCACCCATTGCCGCTTCAAGTTCATTTTGAACGATTTTAACAAAAACTTGGCCAGGGCTTAGGCTTTTAGTAACTTCAGTACCTACAGCACGCTCTTTCACTTTCTTGATAAATTCGCGTACAACAGGTAAGGCGACATCTGCCTCGAGTAGCGCCATGCGTACTTCGCGTAGCGTTTCTTTAATATTGTCTTCGGTTAGGCGGCCACGACCACTAATATTCTTTAGCGTGGCGGAAAGACGGTCAGTAAGGTTTTCAAACATAACTAAATCAAACCATATAATAAAATGTGATAATAATTAGCCTCATTATAGCCTGCGACATCAACAATACGCTAGAGCTAATTAATACAACGGGGGCTTTGAGCAAGAACTAAAATGTATGTCAAAATATTTCAAAGTAGCAAACTGTGTAAAGCAACGTAAAAGAGCTGCCAACTATTACATGTTCCTGTATTGTGTCACGATTATTTTTATCTTTACATTAAGACGACTATGCGTAAAAAACATTTAATCTCGCTACTTATTTTGGTTATTGGCCTCGGTGGCGTTCTTTATATTAAGTACTCAAAACCTAGCGCTAAAAAGCGAGGTAGCCGCCCACCGTCGGCAATGACTGTTGAAACCCTTAACGTAAAAGCACAGCCGTACCAGGTAACACTCGATTCATTTGGCCGTGTGTCAGCCAAAGTTCAGGGGCAATTAAATGCTCAGGTTGCTGGTAAAATAGTTAAAGTTAACCAGAACTTTAATGAAGGTAGCTTTTTCAAGCAGGGCGATGTACTAGTGTCGGTTGATGCCAGAGACTACAATATCCGTGTAGAGGCGGCGCAAGCAGAGCTTGCCCAGGCGCAAGTTGTTTTTAATGAAGAACAGGCATTGTCTGCACAAGCGATTAAAGATCGCCGTGACATTGGTACGCTAAAGCAAGCCAGTGATTTTGCGCTGCGTAAACCGCAAATGGCCGCAGCCAAGGCAAAACTCCAAGCAGCAACGGCTAATCTAAAGCAAGCACAGCTAGATGTAGAGCGCACCCAAATTGTTGCCCCTTACAATGGCCGAATTCTTAATAAGCACGTAGATATTGGCCAAGTGATCTCAAGTAATACTAATATCGCTGATATTTACTCAACAGATCGTGTCGAAATTAAACTGCCGATTAAAAACTCTCATCTCAATCTAATTGATTTACCAAACAACCATCAGGTGGATCAAACCAGCGCGTCAAATTCAATCTCCATCATTAATAGTGTTGGCGGTGAGCCACAACATTGGGCGGTCGAAGAGCAACGTACCAGTGGCGGCATCAATAACAATACACAACAGGTAAGTTTGATCGCGGAAGTCGCAATGCCCTTTGGCTCGCCAGGGAAACGTTCACTTAATATCAATCAATTTGTCACAGCAAAAATCCAAGCCAAGACGATTGATGACGCTGTTGTGATCCCTAATTCTGCCATCTATCAAGGGAGTTATGTCTATTTGTATGTTGATGGTGCCGTACAGCGTACTAATGTCACTATCGCCTTTCAAAACAAGCTCGAGGCCCTTATTAGCAGCGGCGTAGAACCCGGTATGGCACTAATTACTACGCCGTTAGGCCAAGTCACTTCGGGTACCAAAGTCAATTTACTTGGTACCAAGAGCAAAAAAGGATTAGATACTCCCCGTCAGCGTGATGGAGAAAAAAGAAATAAACAGCAACGTAAACAGGAGCAGCAATAATGATCGCTTGGTTTGCGCGTAATGATGTCGCCGCCAACTTATTGATGGGGACAATCTTGCTGCTTGGCTTAACAATACTAAATACTCGTATTCCCTTGGAGGTATTTCCAAGTACCGAGATTCGTCAGGTCAGTATCAACATGAGCCTACGCGGTGCAACACCTGAGGATGCCGAACAAGGCGTCGCCATCTTATTAGAAGAAGCCGTTGCCGATTTACAGGGGATAAAGCAGATTGTAAGCCGTTCAGCGGAAGGTTCGGTGGCCGTTCGCTTAGAGCTGGAAAATGGCGTTGATTCTCAGCGCTTGTTGAACGAAGTAAAAAGCCGCGTCGATGCGGTAAATAACTTTCCCGTGAATGCAGAAAAACCTATCGTTAGTATTCCCAAGCGTCAGCGCGAAGTGATTAGCGTGGTGGTCGCAGGCCCGCAATCGGAAAAAGAAATCCGCCAAATGGCAGAACATGTACGCGATGATATTTTGCGTATTGATGGCATAACGCAAGTGGAGTTAGATTCAGTTCGCCCCTACGAGATAACAATTGAAGTAAACCAAGACACCTTACGCCAATACAACATTAGCTTAAACCAGGTGTCCACGGCTATTGCTAACAGTTCGCGTGATTTGTCATCTGGTAACATCAAAACCTTAGGTGGCGATATTCTTATTCGCTCGTCAGGCCAGGCGTACCGCCAAGATGAGTATGACAATATAGTCATCCTCACTCAAAACGATGGTAGTTTAATTCGTCTAAAAGATTTAGCACGGGTCACTGATGGCTTCGATGATAGTGAGTTTTCAAGCCGCTTTAATGGCAAGAATGCGGCGTTCGTTGATGTCTATCGTATTGGCGATGAAAGTGCAATTGAGGTCGCTGAAAAGGTAAGAAACTATTTAGCCCAGCAGCAGCCTAAAATGCCCCACAATGTTGAGCTTACTTATTGGCGTGACCGTTCTGTTATCGTAAAAAACCGTATAAGTACCTTAACAGGCAATGCGATTCAGGGCGGCATCCTTGTGCTCTTGCTGCTTACCCTATTCCTGCGTCCAGCCATTGCAATTTGGGTCTTTATCGGTATTCCGGTGAGTTTCATGGGGGCATTTTTCTTAATGCCGCTTATGGGGGTTACGCTTAATATCTTCAGTTTATTCGCGTTTATCCTGGTGCTAGGGATAGTCGTTGATGATGCCATTGTCACCGGGGAGAATATATACTCTCACTTACGCCATAGTGAAACAGGATTACAAGCGGCCATTCGAGGCACTCAAGAAGTGTCAGTCCCTGTGACCTTTGGTATTTTAACCACGATTGCGGCCTTTTTACCCTTAGCATTCATCGAAGGGCGACGCGGCGATCTTTTTGCCCAAATCCCGGTGGTCGTGATACCGATCTTACTTTTCTCCTTAATTGAATCAAAGTTAGTCTTACCTTCACATCTTAAGCACATCAAGCTGCGCAAAGATAAAAACGACAGTAAGTTTTCTAAGTTTCAAGAGCGATTCGCCGATGGTTTTGAACGAGCAATCTTGAAATATTACCAGCCCGTCCTTGGACTCTGTTTACGCAACAAGCTCTCAACACTGCTCGCCTTTATTGGTGTGCTGGCGGTTATCATAAGCTTGTTGACTAACGGATGGATGCGTTACACCCCGTTTCCGCGGGTTGAAAGTGAAACGGCACGCGCATCATTGTCAATGCCTGCTGGCACTCCGTACGCTGTAACAGACCATTATATTAGTAAAATGACTGACGCCGCCTTTAAACTCAAAGCTAAATATTATGAGCGTGAAGGGGTCGACCTGATTTTAGATATAAACTCAACCACAGGCAGTAATGGCCGCTCACAAGGCTCACATCTTGGTCGGGTACTATTTCAAATTGTGCCGCCAGAGGAACGGGAGCTTAAGATCAGATCAAGTCAGCTGATGCGAGAATGGCGGGCTATGATTGGTGAAATCCCTGGCGCGCAATCATTAACCTACCGTGCTGAAATAGGTCGAACATCAGATCCTATCGATATTCAGTTCTCCGGTATTGACTTTAACACCTTGTCCGAAGTTGCCGACAAGCTTAAAGATCAATTAGCGCTCTACCCTGCGCTTTTTGATATCACCGACTCCTTAGCGCAAGGTAAAGAAGAACTACAAATTGAGCTCAATGCCCACGCTTATGCGTTGGGACTGGATCGTAATAGCGTACTTTCGCAAATCCGTGCTGCCTACTTTGGTGTGCAAGTTGAACGAATTCAACGCGGACGTGATGATGTACGGGTCATGTTAAAGCTACCTAAAGAGGAGCGCCAATCAGTTGCTGGATTAGAGAATTTATTAATCGCCACCAACAGTGGCCAGAACATTCCGTTGAGTCAATTAGCGACTTTAACACCAGGAATTTCACCGACATCAATAATGCGTATTGACCGTTACCGCACTATTTCGGTAAGTGCTGATGCTAACAAGGCTGAAGCCAACATGACCCTTATTCAGGGAGAATTACGCCAGTTCATTGATGATTTATTGTTGCAATACCCAGGCATTCACTACAAGTTTGAAGGGGAAGCGCGCGAGCAACGAGAGTCATTTGATTCAATGTATTATGGCCTAATCATCCTAATGTTTGTGATCTATGCATTGCTGGCCATTCCGTTCAAATCTTACATACAGCCTATTATCGTTATGTCGGTTATTCCATTTGGCATTATCGGCGCCGTTGGCGGTCATTGGATAATGGGCATGGATTTAACGATGTTAAGTCTTATGGGCATGATGGCTTTAGTCGGGGTGGTGATTAATGATTCACTCGTATTGGTGGATTATATTAATAAGCAATACCGGGAAAAGGCAATGCCATTAATGGAGGCTGTATTAACGGCCGGTGCAGCTAGATTTAGGCCTGTAATACTGACATCACTGACGACCTTTATCGGATTAATGCCGTTGTTATTTGAAAAATCAACCCAGGCTCAGTTCTTGATTCCGATGGCGGTATCACTCGCTTTTGGTATTTTGTTTGCCACTTTCATTACCCTAATTTTAGTGCCAATAAACTACCTTTTAACTGAAAGGATGCGCTTGTTTTTTATTAAGTAACACCATAGCCATTAATAAAATGGTCTTGCTGAACTAAGCAAGAATAAACGAGAGCAACGCTGTTATCGTTCTAACCAGCACAGGTGGCTAATTATTTTAGTGGAACTGGTATAAACAGTGGCCTTTCAAACTACCGCACTTATTTAAGTGCGGTAGTTTGTTGCTTTTAATAAAACAACCAATTGTTTTACATAATTTTACATTTCTTAATTGCCCTCACCAATATCTTACGTTAACTTATAAAATCGATTAAAAAAAAACCAACCCTAATACTTTTCTGTTAGTTCGAGGCGAGCTTGTTCAACGGGTTCAGCCATTGATTTTCTGATATTAAAATAAAAATTTAAAGCGAAGGATTTGCTATGAAATTCAAAAACATAACGATAAGAGTAAAGCTTATTCTGGCAACCATACTAACGGTATGTCTGTTTTTAAGTTCTGCCACTTTAACCTATCATTTTGAGAAGACCACGGCTGATTTATTTACCACCTCGATGTTAGTCAAGGAAGCCGAGTTATCCATGCTTACCCTGCGCCGTAACGAAAAGGATTTTATGGCTCGGTTAGATTTAAAGTATAACGAGAAATTTCAAAAGAATTACGCTTTGATGTTGCGCCAACTTAATGAGATAAGCGAAAAAACCAGGCAGCACAATATTGATGACAGTGGTCAACTCGCCAGGTTGGTTACGCTATTAGAAGAGTATCAAGTCAAATTTCAAGCTTATGTTTTGCAAAGCCAAACGATTGGGCTAACACCTGATGCAGGTCTGCGAGGCGAATTAAGAAAAACAGTACACGAAGCAACGGCTCGAATTGAAGATGCCTCGCTGCAGCTACTCAATGGTCATTTACTTGTTTTAAGGCGCGATGAAAAAGATTTTTTAATCCGTCTGCAAGATAAATACGTCGAGCGTTTTGAACAAAACATGATGGTATTTAATGATGAGATAAATCAGGCCAGCATATCGCCTCAAGAAAAAATCATTTTATCTAATCTCGCGCTAAGTTATCACGATAGTTTCAAGTCACTAGTAACCGCCTATCAAGATAAAGGAATGACTCCAACGCACGGCGTGCATGGCGAACTACGCAATGCAATTAAGGCCACTGAACAAGTTTTTGGCGCACTGCAAGGTAAAGTAAAACTGGCGGTTAAACAAGCAAGTAGCGATACGGTAATCCTGTCCCAGTTGATGTCATTGTTGATCATTCTGTCAATCACAAGCGCACTGTTTATCATTTCTAAATCAATTACGGTTCGCCTTGACCGGGTCAACGCTCACATGGATGAAATCGCCAAAGGGGCTGGTGATCTTACGGTGCAACTTGATGAAGACGGCAAAGACGAAATAAGTAAGCTATCACATTCATTCAATTTATTTGTTCTCAAGCTTCGTCAGATGTTTGGCGATATTTCAACCATCTCAACCACCCTTGCCGATTCATCGCACGAGAACTCTATTGCAACAACTTGTAGTAGTGAAAACGCACAGAATCAACTCCTAGCGTCGCAAGAGGCACATCAAGCGATGAATGAAATGATCTGCGCGACCAATGCCATTGCTGAAAATATAATGCATGCAGCTAATGCCGCAGAGTTAGCACAGCAGTCTGCTCGAGGCGGAATTGAGGCGTCAAATGAAACGGCGCAGTCGATTAGAGACTTAGGTGAGGATATAACACAAGCCGTTGTTTCAATCGAAAATCTGGAATCAAATTCTGCCAATATAGGCTCTGTGCTGGAGGTCATTTGTAGCATTGCAGATCAAACTAACCTATTGGCACTAAATGCCGCCATAGAAGCTGCCCGTGCGGGAGAAAATGGCCGTGGTTTTGCTGTTGTTGCCGATGAGGTTAGAACCTTAGCCCAACGCACTCAAGAGTCCGCTGGGCAAATACAAGAATTAATTGAAAACTTACAGCACGGTGTGCTCTCCTCCGCGGCAGCCATGAAAAGTACAAGCAGCAACGTTCACGAGGGTGTCGAAAAAATGCAAAAGCTGAGTGACGTACTAGTCACCATTAACGACAACACCGCAGAAATTTTTTCAATGAATTCTCAAATAGCTAGTGCGTCACAGCAGCAGTCAGCTATTTCCGATGCTATTAAAGACAACATTCAGTCAATAGCAGATAGCGCAACAGAAACAGCATCTAGCACCCAACAATCAGCAGTGGCCAGCGATGAAGTTTCAAAAATGTCGCAACGGTTAAATCAATTAATCAGTGGCTATAGCGTTTAAGAGCAGTCAGTGTGATGAAGAATGTTCATCACACTTTTTCAGTTCAACAGGGTTTAATACCAATCTGACTAAGTTTCTCCCATTGGGCGGGTTTGAAATCGCTTTATACTGCATTAGATGAACTTGAAATAGAATAACTAATCCGTCATTCATCTGCCTTGCCTAAAGCCATTTCAATTCCCACTGAGTGGGAAGCTACTTAATCGGATTGGTATAACACCACATTCTTATAGCAAATAACTATCCTGTCTTAGCCATTCAAAATTGACTGTAATAAACACTCGTCATTTAGCAATAACCGTTGTAGTATGGTCTAATTGTTTTAGACGTCTAAACGTCTACAGTTTAAAGATGTAAAAGGTTTGAGTAATGAGCATGCAAGCAGCAAATAAAAAAGCACAAATTCAGCAGATCCTAAAAGAGCGTGTAATGATCCTCGATGGCGCCATGGGCACCATGATCCAAGCGCACAATTTTAGTGAAGAAGAGTTTCGTGGCCAGCGCTTTGCCGATTGGCCATGTTCGATTAAAGGCAATAATGACTTGCTTTCAATCACTCAAACCGATGCGATAAAAGACATTCATCGCCAATACTTTGCTGCAGGCGCTGATATTGTTGAAACCAACACCTTTAATGCAACGACTATCGCGATGGCTGATTATGAAATGGAGTCAGTATCACGTGAGATAAACTTTGTCTCCGCCAAACTTGCCCGTGAAGTTGCCGATGAGTTTGCTATTAGCGAGCCAGACAAGCCGCGCTTTGTTGCTGGTGTGTTAGGGCCAACCAATAGAACCTGTTCTATTTCTCCTGATGTAAACGATCCAGGATTTCGTAACATCACCTTTAATGGCTTAGTCGAAGCGTACACCGAATCTGCCCATGCCCTTATTGAAGGTGGCTGTGACATCATCATGGTGGAAACCATCTTTGATACACTAAACGCCAAAGCGTGTTTATTTGCTGTTGAAAGTGTCTTTGAGCAGCTAGGTTATAAACTGCCCGTGATGGTTTCAGGCACCATAACCGATGCATCAGGGCGTACGTTAACCGGACAGACCACCGAAGCATTCTATAATTCACTTAGCCACGTTGAGCCCATTAGTATTGGTTTAAACTGTGCCCTTGGCCCAGCAGAACTTCGTCAATATGTTGAAGAATTATCGCGCCTCAGTGAGTTTCCGGTCAGTGCGCATCCCAACGCGGGCTTGCCTAACGAATTTGGCGCTTATGATTTAGACGCCGTTGAAATGGCTGGTTATATTAGCGAGTGGGCTAATAGCGGCTTTTTAAATATTGTCGGGGGCTGTTGTGGTACTACGCCAACTCATATTCAGCGTATCAGTGAAGCCCTGTCGGGCATAGCACCACGTCAATTACCTGAAATTGAAGTCGCTTGTCGCCTGTCAGGCTTAGAGCCTTATAACATTACCGCACAATCACTCTATACCAATGTTGGTGAGCGAACCAACGTGACTGGTTCCGCACGTTTTTTACGTTTAATTAAAGAAGAAGACTTTACCACCGCCCTTGAAGTGGCATTACACCAAGTGGAAGCTGGCGCGCAAATCATCGATATTAATATGGATGAAGGGATGCTTGAGTCCAAAGAGGCAATGGTGCGCTTTTTAAATCTGATTGCCTCTGAGCCAGATATTTCTCGTGTGCCAATTATGATTGACTCATCCAAGTGGGATGTTATCGAAGCAGGCCTGCAGTGTATTCAAGGTAAAGGGATTGTTAACTCCATCTCACTAAAAGAGGGTGAAGAGCAATTCATTTATCAAGCATCCTTGATTAAGCGCTATGGCGCGGCAGCGATTGTGATGGCATTTGATGAAGAAGGTCAGGCAGATACCTATGAGCGCAAGATTGAGATTTGTCAGCGCGCCTATGATGTACTGACTCAAAAGGTTGGTTTCCCGCCACAAGATATCATTTTTGATCCTAACATCTTTGCCATCGCTACGGGCATTGAAGAGCATAACAACTACGCCGTTGATTTCATTGAAGCGACTCGTTACATTCGCGAAAATCTACCACATGCCGGCGTTTCAGGTGGTGTCTCTAATGTATCCTTCTCGTTCCGTGGTAATAACCCGGTACGTGAGGCAATCCACGGCGTATTTTTATACCATGCTATTCAGGCTGGTATGAACATGGGTATCGTCAATGCGGCGCAATTAGCCATTTACGATGATATTCCACAAGATTTAAAAGAGGCAGTTGAGTACGCCGTACTAAATCAAGGCGATGATGCCACCGAGAAGTTACTCGATGTTGCCGAGGAATATCGTAACGCAGGTTCTAAATCGAAAGTCCATGTTCAAGATTTATCTTGGCGTGAACTCCCAGTGGCCGAGCGTCTTGCCCATTCATTGGTAAAAGGTATCACCGAGTTTATCGATGAAGATACTGAAGCTGCACGAGTGATGTTTGATAAACCGATTGAGGTTATCGAAGGTCCCTTAATGGATGGCATGAACATTGTCGGTGATTTGTTCGGTTCAGGAAAAATGTTCCTGCCACAAGTGGTTAAATCAGCGCGGGTAATGAAACAGGCGGTTGCTTATCTAAATCCCTATATTGAAGCTGAGAAAACACCGGGACAATCTAACGGTAAAGTCGTCATGGCAACCGTAAAAGGTGATGTTCACGACATCGGTAAAAACATTGTCGGCATTGTGCTGCAATGTAATGGCTACGAAGTGTTTGATTTAGGCGTGATGGTGAGCGTAGAAGATATCATCAAGTGTGTTAAAGAAAACGATGCCGATGTCATTGGTTTATCTGGACTTATCACACCTAGTCTCGATGAAATGGTGCATAACGTTAAAGCCTTTAAACGCGAAGGTATTGATATTCCGGTATTAATTGGCGGCGCTACTTGCTCTAAAATTCATACTGCAGTTAAAATTGCGCCGCACTATGAGCATGGCGCCCTATATGTTGCCGATGCCTCGCGCAGTGTACCTATTGTAACCAAGTTAATTAACGATAAGACTCGTAAGCCTTGTATTGATGAGCACTATGGTGAGTATGATGCGATGCGCGAAAAACGCCTTGCTCAAGGTAATCGTAAAACCTTGGTCAGCCTAGAAGCTGCACGTGCTAACAAAAGCACCTTTGATTACACCAACAACCCACCAGCGAAGCCTAACGTAATGGGCAAGCAGATCTTTGATAACTATCCACTAGAGAAGCTATTAGATCGCATTGACTGGACACCATTCTTCCGTTCATGGGAACTGCATGGAAAATATCCTAATATCTTGAAAGATAAAGTAGTAGGTGTCGAGGCGACTAAGCTATTTAGCGACGCGCAAGATATGCTCAAGAAAATCATTGATGAAAAATGGTTAACGGCGCGAGCGGTTATCGGACTCTACCCCGCTAACAGCGTAGGTGATGATATTGAAATTTATACAGATGAGTCCCGTAGCGACGTATTGATGACCACGCATCATCTACGCCAGCAATTAGAGCGCGTGGGTGGCAATAACAATTTCGCCCTATCAGATTTCGTGGCACCAAAAGAATCTAGCGTGCCAGATTATATGGGGGGCTTTGCCGTAACGGCAGGCGTCGGTATTGACGAGCATATTGAGCGTTTTGAAGCCGCCAACGACGACTACAGCGCCATTATGCTGAAATCACTGGCCGACCGACTGGCAGAAGCCTTTGCAGAGCATATGCACGAGCGAGTGCGAAAAGAGTTTTGGGGCTATGCAAGCGATGAAGCACTAGATAACGAAGCGTTGATTAAAGAAAAATACAAAGGTATTCGTCCAGCGCCTGGCTACCCTGCTTGTCCCGATCATACAGAGAAGGGTCTGCTGTGGGAGCTATTAACGCCAGATCAGGATATCGATTTAAACATTACTGAAAGCTTTGCGATGTTCCCAACAGCGGCAGTGTCTGGTTGGTATTTTGCAAACCCTGAGTCACGCTACTTTGGAGTAAGTGACATCAAACGGGATCAGGTGGAAGATTATGCCAAACGTAAAGGCATGACCATTGAAGAAACCGAGCGCTGGCTATCGCCAATTTTAGGTTACGATCCTGAGTAATCAGAGGCTACAAACAAAAACGCCAGCTAATTAGCTGGCGTTTTTGTTTTAGACGGGCTTAAGCGATGTCAGCAACTAGCGCTGAAATATCAGGGCACACGTCTGTTAATATGCGTCTTGCTAGCATTTCATGACAACCAAAATCAGTCCACTCTTGGGTAATAAGTTGCGTGTTATAGCGACGACAAATATGTGGTAAGAAAGTATCGTGACAATCAGAGATCAATTGAAGGTACTCTTGTGACGTTCCAGCTTCTGCATCACGGGCACGCTCAAGCATACGGGTATAAGAGATCACAGGGTCAGATTTTAAGTAGATAACCGCGCTCACTTGCGGGTAGTCATTTAGCTTATCCTGAATATCGTAGTAGTAATCCAAATCTTTGCCATCTGGGCGACAGGCTTCCGCCAGGTTTGCTTGACAGAATACCAAATCAGAGAACAATGAGCGCTCAATCACATAGTGGAATTCAGGATTTAGGTTTTGACAGATTTCAGCACGTTTATTAGTAATGTAACGCTGAAACTCAATACGCTTAGTCGGATCAACCGTAAACGCTTTTAACAGGCGCTGAAACTCGCTATCAGTATCAACATCTTCGATGATAAGTTGCCAAGGCTGCGTGCTATGCCCGTTTAACTGTTCGACAAGTTTTGGTAGTAAAGTCGACTTACCAACACCGATATTTCCTTCTACCGCAATTAAATTAAAATGTGGGGCTTGTGACATGCTTACCTACTCACTATGACTATTCATTTAAAGAGCGCGCTAGAATAGCACAATATATGGTAGAAACATTGAGGCTGTTCAAAGTTTAACTTACCGAATTCTAGTTGCTTTATTTTTATACAAACCAACCAGTTACATATGAATAAGCTGTGCATAACCACTTAGCAATAAGTGAGTAAGCGGTGAGCAAGCAGGTTAACCCCTTGGCCTTTTTAGCTTTAATTAAATCGGGTGCAAAGCCGAAATAAGCCTTAATAAATTGGCCCTTTTTCCTCGAGTTGCGTTAAGTACAAGCGCAGGTCTAATTCTAGTTGAAAATAATCTGGTTCCATATATTGGCACAGTTTATAAAACGCTTTGTTATGCTCCTTTTCACGACTATGCGCTAACTCATGAACCACTATCATCGAGAGAAAAGCCAAAGGCACCTTTTTAAAAACACGCGCGATGCGAATTTCGCGTTTTGCTTTTAATTTCTTCCCTTGCACACGACTAACGTAAGTATGGGTACCCAGCGCATTATTTATCACATGAATCTTGTCATCAAAAGCAACCTTGCTAATCGGCGTTGACTGCTTTAAAAACTGGTTTTTAATCCCCTGAACATAGTTATAGAGCTCTTTTTCACTGGTCACCTGATGGCAGCTAGGATAACGGGCAAGCAAGTAGTCAGCTAACTTATCTTGCTTTATAAGTTGCTGTGCTTGTTCAATAATCTGTTGGGGATAGCCTCGTAAATAAGGCAATTGATTAGTCATAGGGATGGTTTATAATAAATTTTTCATTGTAAGTTACGTACCATGGCAAAGCTACCCGTTGATAAGCTACTCAAAAACCACCCCGAACTCACACATTCCCTCGCCGTAAAGGTAACCTCTCACATCCAGCGACAAGCGGGTGATTGGCTGCTAAATACCATTATGCTCGATGGTGTTGACGTGCCGTTTAAATACAAACGAAAAAAACTATATCGAGAACTCACTGGGCAACGCGTGAATCTTACCTATTATCCAGCAACCGAATCAGTTGCTGGGTTTGAGGTGGAAATAATGAAAGTGGTACGCATTCGAGTTGCTTAATGGCAACTCAATTAAGTTAACTACTTAAAAAAGCGTAAGCGGTATTAAATGCTTTCTCTTGGAATGGTTTTAGACCAGTATGCTTGAATTCAATTGCTGGCGGACAGCGTTTAAGCCATTGTTTCTCAACAGCCATCGGAATAATTTCAACATCAAGGTCAGCACAAAGTTGAAGCGCAGCTTCGAGTTTAAAGGTTGGCATTTTTGCCGCGTGTTTACCATTTGAAATACGTTCAGCGATAATAACGCGGTCAACATTATAATCTTCCATTAGCTTTTTAAAGGCAAATTGGAAAGCCATTAAGTCTTCACGCTCATTAACACGCTGTACTGTAAAACGCTGTTGACGACAGTCAGGAATATCAAAAACATCGTTATCTTTATGTAATAAACAGATATTGGCGTGATTATCTTTTAAATCTACGGCACAAATTCTCATTAAGTTTCACCTATTATAAATATTTTACTTTCAATGGCGCCTATTATACTCAATCGCACCAAATACTCACTCTTTATGCATGCTATTTGCGAGTTAGTTGGCTTTATATTTTAGAAATACAAGATTTTAATCAAAGCGGCGAACGTTATTTGATGAGATTTACGCTTTTATCCACTTTAATACGATATACTGAGCGAATGCGAATAGAGCATACGAATATATTAGTACAGGAAAACTCATGGCCAATGTTTTAGAGAGCGTCAACCAACGCACCCAGCTAGTCGGTGAAAACCGCCTTGAACTATTGTTATTTAATTTGGGATCTTACCAAAGCTTTGCGATTAACGTTTTTAAGGTGCAGGAAGTGGTCAGCCTTCCCCGCTTATCGGCTTTACCCGGCTCTCACCCTTCAGTTGTTGGTGTGACAAATATGCGTGGCACGACAATACCTGTCATTAATCTACCACAAGCAATCGGCATGCGACCACTAGAGATAAATGCAGATTGCAACATGATAATCACTGAATACAATCGCACTGTGCAGGGCTTCCTTGTGGGAAAAATTGACCAGATAGTGAATACTGACTGGGGTAACATACAGCCACCGCCTAAAACAGCTGGACGCCATCATTATTTAACCGCCATCACGCAACTCGAGCGTGAGGGGCAAAATAAAATTATTGAGATTATTGATGTTGAGAAAGTGCTTGCCGAAATAATCAGTTACGATACCAGCATTTCAGAAGGGGTGTTAGACCATACGATAGCTCAAGAATTTTATGGTAAAAAAGTGTTAATCGTCGATGACTCAACCACCGCACGTAACCTAATCAAACAAACCTTAGCTGTAGTCGGCATTGAGATTATTGAAGCAACCGATGGGTTGCAGGCGCTCAACCTATTAAAAGGCTGGGCCGATGAAGGCAAAACGGTTACTGATGAAATACTCATGATGATCACAGATGCAGAAATGCCAGAAATGGACGGCTACAAGCTCACTCATGAGATACGCAATGATCAGCGACTTAAAGACTTATACATCGCTCTAAACACCTCGCTTAGTGGTAGTTTTAATGACGCGATGGTTGAAAAGGTTGGTTGTGATCGCTTTATCTCTAAGTTCCAACCAGATAAATTGGTTGAGGTAATGCAAGACCGTCTACGTCAAACCTTAAACATCGATTAAGATATTTAATCGTTAAGTGCCTGCGTAATAATTTCAGTGTACTCCTGGGGTGTTCTTGCCCCGTTCACTAAGTATTTCTGGTTTATGATAAGCGCCGGCACACTATTTATGCCCGCCTGTTTAATGTCCTCCATCAGCCGGCTAAGCTGCAATCTAAGCTGTTCATTCTCTAGCGCGTATTTAATTTGCTCGCTATCTAAGCCAACGTCCAAGGCTATTTGGCTAAGTATTTTACGGTCACTAATATCATCTCCGCGCTTAAAGTAGGCATCAAACAAAGCGGACTTTAATGGTGTTTGTAATCCCAACGATTGAGCTAGGTGTAATAAACGGTGACAATCAAAGCTGTTGTACACATGGCGCTCTACTAACGGCTTAAACTCAAAACCGACAGCTAAGCCCCGTTGCTCAATGTGCATGATATTTTGCAGCTGTTGTTCCCTGTCCATGCCATATTTTTGCCTCAAGTATTCTTCTATCCCCTGCCCTTCTTTACTCATATGGGGGTTAATTTCAAACGGCAACCATGATAACTCTACTCTCATAGAGGAAGGCAATGATGCAATTGCCTGAGATAGCGCATGGTAACCAATAGCACACCAAGGACAACTGACATCTGACACAATTTCTAATTTAATCACTACGTTACTCACCACAATCACCAATATGTTTTTAGTTGCAACTTGCTTCACTATTTCCTAAGCTCCATCTTACCAAAAACTTAGTGAATAAAATGATGATAAATAAAATACTACTAAGCACCACAGTTTTAATGGCGTGTTCATTCAACACCTTGGCCAATGATTTATATGTAAACTTCAAGGGCTACCATACACCGCAAGGCCAACTAAGCCAGTTTAATGCCCTATACGTTACTCAGGGGAAGGTTGTCGAGACAGGAAAAGCTAAGCAATTGGTAAAGAAGTATGCCAAAGCCAATGTGATTGACCTTCACGGAAAAACAATGTTACCAGGGCTCATTGATGGTCATGGTCACGTTGCAGGGTTAGGCCTGAATTTGCAACGAATTTCATTGCGCAATAGCCCGTCCGAGCAAGCGAGTGCAGAAGCGGTGGCCAAATTTGCCAGTGAAAACCCTGATTTGGCTTGGATCCGCGGCAGGGGGTGGAATCAAGTTTTATGGAAAAGCAAAAGCTTCCCCACTAAAGAAAGTTTAAATGAAAAGGTATCAAATCGCCCGGTGTGGTTACGTCGCGTTGATGGTCATGCTGGCTGGGCAAACTCAAAAGCACTTGAACTTGCTGGAATAACCCGCCATACCGTATCACCTGCAGGCGGAGAAATCGTTAAAGACGCACAGGGGGAACCGACCGGCGTATTAATCGATAATGCGATGGACTTGCTTGAGTCTCATATTCCCCAGCAATCAGAGCAAGAGTTACGACATGCTATCTTGCAAGCTTCTGCGCATCTACTAAAGCTTGGCATAACCAGCGTTCACGATGCCGGTATTGGTCTATCAACTTACAAAGTTTACCGCGCATTAGCGCAGGAAAAGCAATTGCCATTTCGTGCTTATGCAATGATTAGTGCAGCGTCTTCTAGCTACCATGAAATGCTTAACAATGGTCACGTGGTTACTGATGATGGCATGCTTAATATTTCCAGTGTCAAAATTTCAGCTGATGGCGCTTTAGGCTCACGCGGCGCAGCGATGCTGCAGCCTTATTCCGATGACGCTCAAAATAGTGGCTTGTTATTATATAGCCCGGCCGATCTGGAAAAGCAGATGGGACTGGCTATTGGCAAAGGATTTCAAACAAACGTACACGCCATTGGTGATAAAGCCAATCACTTAGCGCTCAATTACTACGAGAAATTCAACAAGCATGATGCATCACGAGCACTGCGCCATCGCATAGAGCACGCTCAAATAGTTGCTGTAGATGATCTACCACGCTTTAAAGCTCTTGATGTGCTACCTTCAATGCAACCGACCCACGCTACCAGCGACATGAATATGGCGCAAGACCGAGTAGGTCATGCGCGTATCAAAGGGGCTTATGCATGGAAAACATTACTCGATAGTGGGGTAAAAATTGTTTCTGGCTCCGACTTTCCGGTGGAATATGCCAACCCATTTTACGGCTTACACGCCGCTGTTAGCCGCCAAGATCGCCACAACATGCCTAAGCAAGGTTGGTTAACACATGAAGCAATGACATTAACTCAGGCGCTTAACTCTTTCACTTTAGATGCGGCTTATGGCGCACATCAAGAGAAAATAATTGGCAGCTTAGAGCCTGGCAAGTGGGCAGACTTTATTGTGACTGATATTAATATCTTTGAGGTGCCAAGCAACCAAATCTGGCAAACCCAAGTTGAGCAGACCTATGTCGCAGGTAAACTAGTTTATTCAAAATAGCCTATCACTAACGCGCAGATGAAACACGAATCTGCGCGCCTTTTGAGAACTTCGCCGCCACTAAATTAACCCCCACTTGCCCCTGTATAACTTGGACTTGTGGCTGTCCCTTAACTTCAAGCTTTAACTGCGCAGGCTTATCTAAAAACAACACCATTTCCTCACTGTCGCCAGAAAGAGTAGCCTGCCAAATAGGTTTACTATGTGGCCACAGCACCAGTAGTGGTCCCAAATGGCTAGCGCCTCCCTTGCTGTCACTTAAGGGGGAACGCTGATAGGCCGCGTCTTTGTCTATGGTTAGCCTTCGCTGCATTGCAACCACATAGCGTGTCAGCTGTTGTTGATCCACTGGCGATATTTCAATACGCCAAGGTGATTTGTCATACCAAGGCTTCACTTTATATCCCTGCTCAAAAAATTGCCCGTTAAGCTCATTGCTATCACCATCCGCCTCGACATAATGCTGATAGCGCTCCCCACCAACAACCGCCGTCGTGGTGAGTTGTGGCGCAAGAATATCGATACTTAGTTGGCCTTTGCCGTTGGTGGTTCGCAAGCTTTGCGTCATGGTTGATGCGATGCCATCGTTGACTGTTCCTTTGAGTTGCCTCATTGAGCGAGCCCGTGGCTTGTTCACCGTATGGGCGAGCCATTTGGTACGGTAATTAGCGTCTGTCGATAAGATCTTGTCATACGTAAACATCACATCATATTGATTTAGGTAGGCAAGGTGCCTAATGACTTGTTTGACTTTGGCATTGTTGCCCCCTGCACTAAACCGAGTACTGTTATAAGCCGAGGTTAAATCAGATGAAATGGCAACATAATTTTCAGGCGCATTGAAATAACGAATCAACTCAGCTGCCCCCAAATGCATTCCACCGTTGCGCTGTGCTTGCCAATGGGCAACGCTCGTTATTGCGCTACCTGTCGGCATCGCTAAACGCTGGCCACCAGCAGCAACATTTTGCTTGAATAAGTGATTGGGCTTGACCACTTCATCAGGTTGTTCAATCAACAGACTATTTTTAGACAGCGTTCGAATATCAATATGTCGCCTACGTGGACTTAACACTGAGCCATTGTATTGCGCTGCATCAACCAGTAGTGGTGCTCCTTTAAATAGCGTGAAGTGGCCGGCATTGTAATGTTGATGGTGGGTAAATATGTGACCAGCCTGGTAGCTAATTACCGTGTCATCAGTGCCCCAACCACTACGTACCGCTAAATGATTTCTGAGCTTATGACCAAATAACATATTGTTGTTCAGGTAAGGAGCCATTGGCCACAACAGATCGGTTTTGCTGCGTTTGGCACGCACACTCGTTGGCTCATGATACTCTGGACTGTAAAGCCATGGAAGTAGCCAGCGGTAGCCTGAATAATAACTCTCTGCGCCATAACGCTGGCGAATGGACTGTGCAAAGTGAAAAAAAACCGGCTCCTTGGTCAATTGCGCAATGAGATCGATAACTCGCGCCGTTTCATCCTTAAGGTCAATGCGCGGCCCCTCGTCTGCCCAACCGGACATTTTAAAGTCGGGACGGGTAAAATGAATATGGGCCAAGCCGATACGTTTAATAGAGGCGATGATATCTGCTTTATCATGACTTTGAATTTGAGCGTTGGCATAGGCTGACATCGCTAGCACGCTAATAAACGCACGATTATTAATCCAATAATTGTAGCCTCCAGGCCACGTTTCGGTCATTACAATAGCGTGATACGTTTGCTGAAAATGTCCTAGTGCCCGGCGGTATAATTGCTTATTTGTCTCATTTTCACGATTAAGCACCGTGGCGATAAGAAAGGCTTGTGCGCCTAGGCTCGCTCGGCTGTGCCATAGGCTTGCACTGTCATTATCGAGCAGTTGCAAGTAGTCGAGCAACATCGCCTGTGCCATTGCATCTAGCTGTTGCCATTCGCTGTCGCTTAGCCAGTGGCTCGATTTAGCAATATCAAGTGCAAAAGAAAAGAGCCACGCGTTACCGCGGCTATTACTTACTTTAGGTTTAACTACCCGAAAGGTCGTTAAACTGTCCAGTAAACGGTTAAAGCTCTGCTCACTAGGTTTACTAGCAAAGCAATTAAGCCGAGAAGCCAGGTGCTTGTTGTTACAATTGATACGAAAACCTAGTCTTTTATCGTTGATGATTTGTAATCTTTTGCTAAGAAATGGCGCAGGTGTGCGGCCCTCCCAACCTTGTAATTCATGAGCTAGGATTCTGGGGTAAGTTGCCGCGCGAATCCCGACAAGTGAAGTGTCGGCATACCTTGCTTGCGGTGTGATAAACAATGCATCTTGCTCGCCTATCGATAACTTATTTGCGACTTTATTAATTAAGGTGGGAAAAGACACCTCAAACCGTTCCATCAACAGCAATGCAATAGCACCGGGCACCACCAAGAACACGCAGATCATTATCACAGGTATAACCAAAGAACGTTTCATATTAGCAGCACGTTATTAAAACCATGGTTTGAGTATAGACTGTTTTATTTGCTCAATCATAATCAACCAAAGCACTAGAATTGGCGCTTAAATTATCCTATAGTCACGCCATCAATATTTAGAGAGTTGCACATGTTTAAAGACAATGCATTGCTGGCGCAATTAAAACAAGATATCCAAGAAACACTGCCTAAAGTAGAGGGCCGCGTTAAAGCCACCGACAAAAACTATGGCTTTTTGGAAGTAGATAAAAATAAGAGCTATTTTATTGCGCCGCCAAACATGAAAAAAGTGATGCATGGCGATATTATCGAAGCGACTATCAGTAGTGAGAAAAACAAAGAGCAAGCCACACCTGTCTCTTTAGTCACCCCTGCACTAACTACATTTATAGCCCAGATCACCAAACAAAATAACAAGTTAGTTTTAGTGCCGCCAGCACCATACAAGGGGCCTGCGCTGCCCAGCCAAATCGAGACAGCGGGTAAATATGGCGAAGGTGATTATGTGCTTGCACGACTAGCTAATCACCCTTTAAACGCCAAAGAAAACAGCAACAGCCGACCAATGGCAAAAGTTGAATCTTTAATTTGTAAGCACGATGACAACAGTGCACCGTGGCTCGTGACATTGGCTAAATACAAACTACAGGGTCTGGACCTGGCAAGTAAAGCACCTGTGCAATCGAATCCATGGGCGATTAATGATCATGGCTATGTTAGACATGATCTTAACGACCAACTATTTTTTACCATCGATGGCGAGTCAACGTTAGATATGGATGATGCGGTAAGCATCAGCTTGCTTGAAAATGGCCATTGGCAACTTAAGGTAGCCGTAGCTGATCCTTCGGCATATATCGACATCGGTGATGAAATTGACAATCAGGCTCGTTCACGCGGTTATACTCACTATTTACCGGGCCAGCACATCACCATGCTACCGGAAGACCTAAGCCATGACCTGTGCTCTTTGCGTGAAAACCAGCAACGTCCCGCACTTGTTTGTACCATGGAAATCACCCCGCGCGGTAAACTGTTAGACAATGCGCAATTTTGTTTAGCCATGATAACCTCTAAAGCGAAACTAAATTACGCTCAGGTTGCTCAGTTTCTTAGTGGCGAAAGCCAATGGCAGCCTAGCGAAGCCATCGCGCAAGCATTAGCATGTTTAAATGACATGGCTTTTGCCCGCAGTGTGTGGCGGGCTAAAAATACCCAGCTGTTCGATGCACAGCCTGATTATCGCCTCGTGCTAAATCAAGATAAAAAGATTGAAGAGGTGATAGTTGAGCATCAAAATGTGGCTCGTAATATCATTGAAGAAGCGATGTTATGTGCTAATTTCAGCGCAGGAGCATTACTGGCAGCGAACCAATCAACCGGTGTATTTAACACGCACCCGGGCTTTGAACCAGAAAAAGCGAACAAACTATCAACCCTGCTTGCTGAGCACGGTTATATCTATCACCCAGAGCATTTGCTAACGACCGAAGGCTTTTGTCAGCTCCAGCGTGAACTCACTTCACGCAACGACAATTACTTCGCTGCGCGCCTGCGCAAATTCCAGCTCTATGCCAATATTTCGGATATGCCTGAGCCCCATCACGGACTTGGCGTAGCGCAATATGCAACGTGGACTTCACCAATAAGAAAATTTGGCGATTTACAAAACCACCGATTAATCAAATCGATTTTGCACAGTGATTTTAACGCGCCAACAATCAGCTTGTCAGACGTTGAGTTACTAAAAGAGCAACGTGATAATCAACGCATGGTTGAACGTGATGTAAATAATTGGTTGTATCTTGATTATCTTGCTGATGATTTAATAAATCTGTCACAATTCGACGCTAAAGTATTCAATATTAATCGCGGTGGTTTAATGGCAAAAATACAATGCAATGGCGCTGTCGTATTCTTACCACTAAACAATCTGACCAAAGACCGCAAAGGGTCTAAAATCGATACCGAACTTGGGACGATCACCATCAACGATCAGGTCGCTTACCGCTTAAATGATACAATCACCCTGACACTTAGCGATTTAAATTCTGAAAAATTAAGCATTACCGGAAAAGTTATTCTATGAGTATTAAAATAGGTGTTAACGGCTTTGGCCGTATGGGGCGATTATCCTTTCGCGTTTTATGGGCAATGCCTGAAATAGAAATTGTGCAAATTAATGATCCTGCGGGAGATAGTGAAACACTAGCGCACTTACTTAACTTCGACTCAATCCATGGACAGTGGCAACACAACGCCAGCGCAACAGACAGCGGCATGGACATTGACGGAAAGCAGGTTGCTATCTCCCATAACACCACCATTGAAGATACCGACTGGCGCAATTGCGATATCGTGATTGAAGCGTCTGGCAAGTTCAAATCTAAAGCCACTTTAGCCCCTTATTTAGCCCAGGGCGTCAAACGTGTTGTCGTTAGCGCACCAGTAAAAGAAGACGGTGTACTTGATGTGGTCATGGGGGTGAACGATCACCTATACGAGCCAAACCAACATCAAATCATTAGCGGGGCTTCGTGTACCACCAACTGCTTAGCACCGGTAGTTAAAGTATTGCAGGAGCACATTGGTATCAAGCATGGCAGCATGACCACAATTCATGACATTACCAATACCCAAACTATAATCGATGCCCCGCACAAAGACTTGCGCCGTGCCCGCGCCTGTGGAATGAGCCTTATCCCCACCACAACGGGCTCGGCTACCGCGATAACTCACATATTCCCTGAGTTAGCTGGCCGCTTAAATGGTCATGCTATCAGGGTTCCATTGACCAATGCCTCAATCACAGACTGTGTCTTTGAAATGGAGCGCGCGACAACGGTTGATGAGTTAAATGGGTTATTTGAGCACGCTGCAAAGAATGAGCTAAAAGATATTTTGGGCTATGAATCTCGCCCGCTGGTTTCAATCGATTATCGCACTGATCCCCGTTCATCAATTGTCGATGCACTATCAACCATGGTGATCAATGATACGCAGGTTAAACTCTACTTGTGGTATGACAATGAGTGGGGTTATGCCAATCGCTTAGCTGAGCTCGCTTTAAAGATTGCATTAATCGATGCTAACTCCCAGCAATAGCAACATGGGCCAACAGCGCTAAAACAATACGTATTATACCAATCAGACTAAGTTTATTCCCACTCAGAGTGGGAAATTACTTTATCTGATTGGTATTAGTTACTGCCAACTACTGGGCATTCACCTTAATCGATGGTGCCCAGCTGATGTTGCTACTTCTTTATTTTGCCAATTAAGGTTACGCACTGCACACATTGCTCTGCCATGCTTGTTTCATGCAACCTTTGGCGTGCTTACCAAAACTAAACGTTATGCCAGCTCCACAAACAGAAACCATTGCCACTGAATAAGTAACTGTTTTATAAAAATGCAGCTTCTAGCGCATCCAAGGCATGCTCTTGATCAAACTCACCGATTTGACGCAATAATTGACGCTGCTCCTTAAGCCGCTCAATTTGACGCCAGCATGACTTGTTTTTATTTCCTTTGCCACCACGTTTGATGGTTGGCTGACTGTGTTGATATTGATCTGCGTTTTCATAGCTATCAAGCAAATTTAATGTTTTCATTGTAGTGCCTCATTTATCAATTCCCCATCACAATAAAGTCACTAAATGACAATTTGGTGAATCTAAGGTTACAAATAAATTAAACAGAAATCGTGAATATTAACCTTTGTGTCAAGTTGACATGCTATGATCAATATATACCTGAGCTACTTGGGTATTTATTTGGAGGATTAATGACTTATTCGCTTTACCTAGCTCACATCAATGACACGCATTCACACTTCGAGCCTTCTCTCATTCATTTTTCGCTCGACATAAAGCAACAACAAGTAAAATTTGATGCCTACTGCGGGGGTTATGCCGCGATTGAAACCGCAGTCACCAAGCAAAAGGAAATTGCAGAAAAACAAGGCGACTTATCACTATTTTTGCACGCAGGAGATAGCTTTCAAGGCAGCTTGTATTTTAGTCGTTTTAAAGGCGAGGCTAACTCGCATTTACTCAACCTACTTCAACCCGACGCGATGACTATTGGTAATCATGAGTTTGATTTAGGCAACACTCCGGTGGCAAATTTTATCGAGAAAGTGTCCTTTCCTGTGCTGGCAGGCAACATGGATTTAAGCCAAGAAGATCAGGAAAAAGAAGCGCCACTACGCCCCTTAAAGAACCTGCTACGCTATGATAACCAACAAGCTATCGCACAATATATGTTAAAACCCTTGGCCGATAAACAACTGGCTATTTTTGGTGTCACCATTGATCAAATGGCTAAAATTGGTTGCCCCGACCCTGATTGTATATTTCTAAATGCGATCAAAATCGTTAGAGCGACGATTGCCCACTTACATGCTAAAGGCATTGTTCACATCGTGGTATTAAGCCATTTGGGACATCAGGGAGACTTTGAGTTAGCTGAGCAGGTGGATGGAATAAGTATTATCGTTGGTGGGCATTCCCACACCCTGTCAGGCGATTTTAGCGAGATAGGCATAGCCTCTACCGAGCTACCGCAGCAGTTCGTCAATAAAACGATTATCCTACACGCAGGTAAGCATGCCGAATCAATCGGGCTGCACAAGATTGAGTTTGATGAGCAAGGCTACGTCACTAAACAAACAGGGGGCACTTCATTTCTAATTAGCTCCACTTGGCAGGAAAATGCTCAAGAGGCGCCGTTAGAGCGACATCAAATAGAAGCAATCGACCGCTACATTCAAAATAGTCCATTATTTTTACGTGTTGGCGAAGATCAATACATCAATCAAATCATCAACAGCCAGTATCGACCGGCCATTGCTAAGATGCGTAAGAATATTATTACGCAGCTCAAAGAGCCACTTCAACATACCAGACTGCCAACACCAGAACTGCCGCAAGGTAGTGAAATAGCTCCCTTAGTGAGCGAAGCGTTTTATCACAGTGCTAATCGTGATATGCCAATAGATTTTGCCCTGCATAATGCCGGCGGTGTAAGAGTGTCGCTAAAAAGTGGCCCATTAAGCGAAGCTGACATCTGTGGCCGTTTGCTTCCGTTTGAAATTCATATTGTTAGCTACGACATCTATGGCAAGGATTTGTACTTAGCTCTGGAAGGTGCGATTGACAATGCCACCAATAACGGGGTTGTCGGCACCGGCGATGGCAGCTACCCCTATTGCCATAACCTACGATTTACTTACCAAGCCGATAAACCACAAGGTTCAAGGCTAACAACCATTGAAGTAAAACGAGACGATGCTTGGCAGCCACTTGAAAAGTATGAAATATACCGTGGTGTATCTTCTGCCTACACCATTGCTGGAAAGGAAGGCTATGACGCTATTTTAAGTTCCTGGCGCCATTTTGAACACCCGATAAGTATGAGCGATGCGTTTATGGATTTTGCTAAAAACTTAGCCTAGCCTACTACGCTAAGTTCATAAAATGTTACATAAATACGATTCCATTTTGACATCGTAAAATCGATACTCGTAGCACTTAATTGTCAATCCACAGGATGTAAAATGAATAAGTTACTTTTACCATTAGCAGTATCAAGTGTGTTAATTAGCGGCTTTGCACAAGCCGATAGCCTTTCTAGCGGCATCAAGGCTGCAATGAAATCGGAAATTCGTAGCGAAAAAGAAACCATGCGCGACCGTAACCGCAAGCCAGTTAGAACACTTGAGTTTTTTGGTATCAAAGACGATATGAAAGTCCTGGAACTTATTCCTGGACGCGGTTGGTACACTAAATTACTGGCACCGGCCTTGGCAGAAAAAGGACAATACTACGTCAGTATCGGTACTTCGCGCGTGAGCAAGAATGTACTTAACCAAGCGGGGTTTGAAAAAGCAAAAGTACTTAGCCCTAAAACCAATATGAGCTACAACAAAGAGCTTGGCGGTTACCAACTCAATGACATCAACTTTGATGTATCAACGCTCGATGCTGTCCTTACATTTCGTAATTACCATAACCTGACAGAAGAGTCTCGTAAACGCTTAAACAAAGCGGCTTATGATGCATTGGCACCGGGTGGGATTTATGGTGTGATTGATCATACACGTCGTCACATGCAAAAAGATAATGATGAAAATGGGCGTCGCTTTGATCCCGTTTTAGCGATTAAAGAGATTGAACAGGCAGGATTTGATTTTGTCGATTATTCAAATCTACATTATCGCGCCGATGACGAGCTACGCTACGAAGTGGGTCGTAAAACAGTGACTGGTAATACCGATCGCTTTACTTTCTTATTTAAGAAGCCGGCAAAATAATACGAGCTTACCCATTCAGGTAAGCATCAAGTGACTAAACAACAGTGTTTAGTCACTGCCAAGACTTACTCTACCACCAACTCCATCGGCGTAAAGCTAATCCCATGACGAGTCTGTAACTCATCTGTTGTTGTAAATCCCCAACGTTGATACACAGGTAAGGCATAAGAGGTAGAGTTTAAGGTAAACTTTTCCGTTTGACCTTGCTTGATACTTTCGCGACTAATTGTATCCCACAACTGTCTGGCGATGCCTTTATTGTGATGGTCTTTATCAACAAACAAATGAAACATGTGACGAAAATCTTTAATCGCAATCACGCCAATGACTTCGTGATTAGCGATGGCCACCATGTATCGAAATCCTTGCTCCATATACTCGCGTATCGCTTGCTCTGTTACGGCATTCAAAAAGAAAACCAAACCATCCCCTTCAAAGTCATCATTTAATAATGATTTAGCGTTGCGAGAGATCAGTGCGCTTATCTCAGCGCAATCTGTAATGGTGGCTTTCCTAATCGTAATCTGTTGCACAAACTGCCTCCTTTTCGTTGCAAAGTTGACCCATCATAATACAAATGGATCAAAATTTCCATGTAACCACTAGACTAAAGTATGAAGATGATCATTTGGCTACGCCAACAAAAAAGCCCCCGCAAGAAGCTTGCGAGGGCTTTTGGTAAGCAATTTATTAAAGCTGCTTTTGACCTAAGATCCGATTAAAGGCAGGATACATCTCAGCAATCTTTTCAGCTGAGAGTTTTTGGCCCTGAGCATCTAATACGCTTAATAGACTCGCTTTATCACTAGGCTTTAAGATAATTTGATACTTTTCATCTTCAGTTAGCTTAAGCGGCGCAATGCCTTCCTCATCACTTGAAAAGAGTCCAGACCAAAAGCCAGTATCCACTTCTTCAAAATGAGTGTAATAAGTATTTACTGTTTTATCGCGGTCATCGATAACAAAGCCAAGCTTTGGTAGCACGATTGCAAGCTTTTCCCAAACCAGGTTAAACGATGAGTTAACCTTATAAACAGAATCGTTACTCTCATCAAAGCTCATTTCTGTTACCAAGCCTGCTTTTGCTTTAACACGATTGGCCAGTATCTTTTTGTTATGCTGCATGTAAACGTGAGATAGCAGCTTATTTAGCATTCTTATCTCGTAACGACGCTTAGCAAACTTATTTAGTTCAACACTCTCGCCTTGCTCACTATGCTCAGTCAACGCAACATTTACCGTTGCTCGATGTCCTTGAGGATCAACAGCCAGGTTAAATTGATACTGCTGACTTAGCGCATACTCTTCTTCTAAGCCAAAGATTAATTTGAAGTATGGATCTGACTCAATCTGGCGAGTTGTTAGCTGTTGCCCTTCACGGCTTAAGCCAACACCATAGTTATTCTCGTTAACGAAAAGATTAATCTTCGCCCATAACTCATCTCTAAATGCAGCTTCAGATAAGAATGATTCAAAAACTACTTCAGCTTTATCGGCGGTGTTACTTGTTAGAGAGTTAGGTGCAACAGGCATAACCAACGCCGGTGCGCGCGTATCGAGTTTACGACCGACCAACGCTTTATTGGCGTCTGCTCCCAGCTCAGGAATTTTATAATGATCATTGCTAGCTATCGGCGTCAACCCTTCTGGCAATACATACTCTTGACTAGGTTCTTGCTCTAGATATTTAAAATTACCGCTAGCCTGATGGCGCTCAGAAAAGCTGCTACAACCAGATAATACGATACCGCCACACAGGGCAATATAAAGCTTTCTCATTTGATCTCCGTTATTTTTATTATAATACACGCGCTTGTTTCATCGCGTTTAACAACTGCTCATGGTACGGCGTTGATAATTCGATTAATGGTAAGCGAAGGAATCCATCATTTAATAAATTCATTTGCGCCAAACACCACTTAACCGGAATTGGATTCGCTTCAACAAAAAGGTTGTCATTCAACCCTTGCAGTTGTTGATTAATTGCTTCGGCCTGTGCACGCTCTCCTTTTAGTGCGTGTATACACATCTGACTCATCAGCTTTGGTGCAACGTTATTGGTTACTGAAATAACGCCATCACCGCCTTTAAGCATAAACTCCATGCCCGTTGCATCGTCACCACTAAAGGTGAGGAAGCTATCGTCACACAGGGCTTTGATTTCATCTAAGCGGTTTAAGTTCCCCGTTGCTTCCTTAACACCGATAATATTTTCAACTTTTGCTAACTCGGCAATCGTTTCAGGCAGTAAATCACAGCAAGTACGTCCAGGCACATTGTACAAAATCTGCGGTACATCAGTTGATGCAGCAATCGCTTGATAATGTTTAATTAAGCCCGCTTGTGGCGGCTTGTTGTAATATGGAGTAACACCGAGCATCGCATCAACACCAATTTTGTTTTGCATTTGGGTTAATTCAATGGCTTCAGCAGTAGAGTTAGAACCATTACCACCAATAATTGGAATGCGACCGTTAGCAAAGCGAACAACCTGCTTCACAACTTCCATGTGCTCTTTCATAGACAAGGTTGTCGACTCGCCGGTTGTACCAACAGCAACAATACCGTGAGTGCCCTGCTCGATATGAAATTCAACCAGTTGTTCTAGGTTTTGGTAATCTATTTCGCCGTTAGCTTTTAATGGTGTTACTAACGCAACAATACTGCCTGAAAACATCACTTACATTCCTCCAAAAATAATGTCAGTCATAGTACGGATCACAGCTAATAAACTCAAGGAATTAATCGCCTTATAGCCTTACTATGTTAAAATGTTTGCAAAATATTAACCCACGCTGAAGCGATAGATTAACTAGTGTGTTAATTTCAATCAAATAGAGTAAGTTCATGGCAAATTTTTTAGTTGTAACCGCTATCGGCACAGACCGACCAGGTATCGTTAATGAACTAACCCAATTAGTAATGCAAACTAATTGCAACATTGTCGATAGCCGACTTGCTGTCTTTGGTAATGAGTTTACCTTAATTTTGCTATTAAGCGGCGAATGGAATGCCATCACCCGCTTTGAAAATGACCTAAGTATTCGCAGTGCGCAACTCGAACTTATTACACTAATGAAGCGCACCAGTGAGCATGAACTAGTTAACTACACCACGCAAATGTTAATTAAGCTTGATGGCCAGGACGCGCCGGGCTGTATTGGTCAGTTCACCCAATACCTCGCAGAACAAGGTGTCGACTTATCAAGTTTTCGTACGAAAGCCAAAAGTGGCTATCAACAAATTCAAATGGTGATCAATTTAAATGACACTGTTGACTTGCTCGACCTAAAGCAGCATTTTACTGAGTTAGCCGGGCAACTAAATTTAACTATTCGCTTTGAACAACTCGAGCAAAGCGAACTCAAGGAGCAGTAAATGAATACATTAAAAGCTGGTGATAAAGCGCCACAGTTTAGCCTACTAGATAAAGACGACAACGAAGTAACCTTGGCGCAATTTGAAGGTAAAAAAGTGCTGGTTTACTTTTACCCAAAAGCGATGACACCAGGCTGTAACGTGCAAGCCCAGGGTCTACGCGACATAAAAAGCGAATTAGATGCACTAAACGTTGTCGTGCTAGGCATTAGCCCAGACGCCACCAAGCGCCTAGTCAAATTCACTGACAAGTACGAACTAAACTTTACCCTACTTTCAGATGAAGACCACGCCATCGCCGACGCTTTTGGCATTTGGGGCCTTAAAAAATTCATGGGTAAAGAATACGACGGCATCCACCGCACCAGCTTTATGATTGACGAGTCAGGCGTTATCGAACACGTCTTTAACAAGTTCAAAACCAAAGAGCATCATCAAGTAGTGTTGGATTACCTTAACCAATAATCAACAGTGCGAAGAGCTAAAAGGTCACCTCTTTTAGCTCATTTCCCAACGACAGTTATCCCCCCTATTAACCCACCGGCATAGACTTAATTATTCTTTCGCCTTAAAGCTTGTTAGCTTTGGCACTTAATCAAGTGATTTTTAAATGGCCTGCTATATTTGTACCTTTAATGATGTTGTTTTCATCATTCGTTCTTTGCTATACAAATAAATAGGAGAATATGATGCCATTAATTAGTCACCAAACTGGCAAGCAGTTAATTGAAATACTCCGGGGTCCAGACGGAGAAGTGCTATATGATGCAACACTTGCGGTTTCTTCTGATAATAAATTAACAGCTCTTAACGAAAACTGGCACGATAAAAAAATTGAAGCGTCTAATCGGCTTTTATTGCAGGGCAATGAATTAACACTAGGAGCCCAAAGCTCAACGTTGGAGGCTTCTAAGCTAGCTTGGGAGATTATCAAAGAAGGAAAGTCTGTGGGTAAATCGGCAGACGCTAAGTCATCCGTATTATCTAAGGCTGATTTAGATCCTTTAAATTATGAGGGAGCAGTTAGTGGGAAATCAGGAACTTATACTTGGGAAGTCAATGATGCATGCACCATATTCGGTAAGATAAATTACGTGACGATAAAGGTCCGGCTAGAAGGAAAGTTTAAGGCGACGCCGACTGCAAACTCTAAGGCCCCCGCGGGACATTACTTACCAGATGTTTATGTCAATGTGACCCATTGCACTACAAAATTTCCGTGCTCGGCAAGTGGTAGTGCAAACTTGTCCAACCCCTCAAATATTGGACGGGGAGAAGTCAATACCGAAGTAAAAGCACATGCCAAGTTGACTGCAGGTTGGTTTGCGCAGCACTTTGGCATTACCATCGGCTTCCAAGCCACAGGAACAGGCGGTTTTAAGTTACTCGGAAAGGAGTAAAGTGATTTTGGCCGATGTAACGATGCTAGTAAGCAACCCGGCATCGGTAAAACATGAAAGTCAGCGTTTTAGGTAGGATATACATTGCGCACAGGGATTATTTCACTACCTTGTCTTAAACGACCTAAATCCCGCTATGCGAAAGATAAACTACCGTCCGATTATAAGTTAAGCACCTTATATTCAGTCACTTCCACAGCAAGCCTAAAAGTTGACTAAACTTACATTTACCGGGTTAAACATTAGGTGATTATGAAAGACCTAAATAGCAAAAGGTTTGAAGACATCACCGCGCTGTTGTTAACACAACTGAGTACGGAGGATGATTACACGAGCGTAGAAACAACTGCAACATCGTGTGATCCGGTAAGCTATGAAACAGTAACATATACCATTAATTCAGGAGCCAACACATATTACCTGACTATAGGAAACGTATGGGAAAAGGAGGAACTAAGGGGGCTTATCTTGAAAGCCATCGATGAAATGAGAAAAAAGCCCGACCAACATTTTGAGATTGATGATGACCTTAAACTCAAAATTAAACCTTAAACATCTAAACGTTAGGGTTTCTCACTACCATTATTGCCTTTCCGTGAAATATAATGACAGTTTCTTGCAAAGGGGGGTCGGCAGATTGTCCGCAAATACACTATCTCATAGCACTGTATTTGCACTCAGCACATAGTGCGTAATTTTAAGTTGCTAATTGCATATTGAATCAGCGCGGAGCCCCGCCTATAGCCTATTCAGTTCTGCTAGCGCAAATATAAAAAAGCCCCGTAGTCCACTGGTCTACGGGGCTTTTTACTTTATAGCGTTATAACCGAACTAAGAGGAATTTCTCTAAATTATACGGTCACCGATTGCATTTAGTATCGAAACCTCTCCCTCACAAACCGCAATAATGATTTTATCCTGCTTAAACGACATAGGAATAACCAAACGACTCCCAGCGGTGAGAACTGGTAACATTAACACTTCTTTAAATAGCGATAACTTTTGTTCACAGGTATAAATTACCGTGAATTTACTAAGCTGAGCATTGTTCATGATTAAGCCTTTTAGCTTACCGAGCATTACATTAATAATACTAGTTCACTCTTTAGATAATTTCAGCGCTATTCAATATTCATTTTAACGATTTCCCTATCTTCGCGCGCATCCGGTGCGGTTCAAGCCTTTAATACTGACATTTTTCCAACCCAAACCCGTATCTAAAGGCAGGGTTTCTCTGGTATTGGCGACAAAGTGGATTGGTGAGTATTTATATAACGCAAGCAATAAAAAACGATGCTCGTTTTTTATTGCTTAGGGATAGAACGTTAGTGCTTATGTCCTTTCATTACAGGCTTGCTATTATCTATTGGGATCATTATATGCGCATAAGGTGTATCGGCCCACATAACATAAGGGCCACCGGAAGCAGGATCGGTTGACAAGCCTTTGAGCATTTCTTTAGGCACGATGATCATCAAATGAGGCCCAGTTTCTACGTAATCTTTAGCGTTTTTATGATCCTTATGATAAGGGTCTGAGTTACTAACCCCGGCACCAAAATCTCCCTTTAGCATGTACGAAATACCAATTCTATCGGGAGTGAAAGGTGATTTAGAGCCCAATGCTTGTAATGCTTTCATCCACGTTGCGTCATTACAAATTGGATTCTTATCATTTGGAAGGGTATCAGGCAAACACGTCCAGCCATTGCTGCCCTGCTTTAATACCGTACCGTCAGCATCTAATATTAACGCATTATTACTAATGGCTGTTGGTGCTGCGGACTTAGCTCTTTTAATCTTACTTTCATTAGATTCACCGGCATAACTAAGCGTGATGTGTGTACTAGCGAGAATGACTGCTAGCAATGGTATTGTCGCTTTCATAAACTAAACCTTCTGTTAATTATAGAAAACCTGAATACAACAAACTACAACAGGAGGTTTTAGTATAGTTTAGCGATTAATTATTAGCCAAAATTAGTTGTCCACCAGCCCATCACGAACGCACATTCCCTTGCACACGTCATCAACTTGCGCTGGGGGAATAATAGTGAAGCCCTTTCTAAGGGAGCTAAGTATTATTCACCTGCTACAACGACCACAGACTTCAATTGTTGCTTTTGGTAGCTATTTACTTTACTTACTAAGTCGCTAATGGTCACTCTTCCAGAACGATACCTGCCTATAGATGCTGCAGTTTTAAGTGCGCCATACTGGACAGCAAACTCGGTGATACTAACGCCGTTACACTTCACCTTTTTAACCACGCGACTTATGCTCATATGAGCCATCTTAACGTTTTGTCGTAGCTTATAGCCATTATCCTGAGCTGCTGCAACACAGATTTTAGTGGTTGGCCATTCATTGGCCGGCACAAAAGTATAGTTAGCGCCGTGGGCTGTAAAAGCGAGGCTTAAACCTATGATAACCGAAGTGAATTTTAAAGTTTTCATGTTCTCATCCTTCTTGCATCATTGCTAAACGCGAAGTAAATCAAGCTAATAATTTACCTTATATCTGCAACGCCCTCCTCTCATCGATAACAAAATAAAAAAAGAACGCCTCCATTATAATAAGTGACGCTAGCCCCCCCTAAACTCCCATTTTTTACTGAAAACAACGGTGAAATTACACACAAGACTGGCCGTATTACTTTACAGTAATACGGCGTTTTCTGAATGTTGGACAAGACCTCATTACCTGCCCCTACATTTATCGTCCAAAATAAGATGCTCACTAAGTAGACACAAAAAAGCCAGCTTGCAAGCTGGCTTAATAAACTTCCATCCCAAAAATCTTGGGACGATAAAAATACTGATAAAACTGGGCATTGATACTGCTAAACAATGCCTTAACGCCTATTTATTGTTCTTCTAATTCAATGATGCGTTGGTCATAAACCTCGGCTTCTTTAATTAACTGCTCGTAATTTTCGTCATTCTCTAACGCGACGCGGGCTTTTTCGTAATACTCGGCACTTTTCTTTTTATAGTAGTCGATCATTATTTACCTCTTATTATCATCCTGAAATCGGTAAACACAAACTACCTAACTTTTTATCATATGTCACCAGAAAATTTCACTTGAATATTTAAAGGTGTCTTTTTTCAAATGACATAATTTAGACACAAAAAAGCCAGCTTACAATCAAGCTGGCTTTTTCAATGGTTATGCGAGTTAGCTAAGACGGATTTTCTATAACTTATCAATTTCTTTAGATAGGTTATATTCCGACGACGTTACGTAAGTCTCAACATGGCGAAGGCGCAATTCAATTTGTCTAAACTGCTTTTTCACTTCTTGAAACGCCTCCTTTGGTGGCTGGCCTGGCTGCCATACTTTCGATTTAATCGAGATTTTATGGTCAAGTCCACTCATGCTGCTAGCCAGTTGCGGTGGCTTCTTATCTAGCATAAACCAAGCGGCTATATACATTAAGAAAATAAAACCACTGCCGCCAAGAAAGAACGCAGAGGCTACGGCAACACGTACTAGCCAGGTTTCTACGTCAAAGCGTTCGGCCAAACCAGCACATACACCAGCAATCTTTCCTTGTTCTGGGATACGATATAGCTGTTTTACCTGCTCATTCTGACTCATGATTTATTTCTCCACTCCGGTGCCTCAGCGTCTAGAATAGACTCAAGCGTTGAGATCCTTACCGCCATTGCTTCGGCTTGTTCGCCAAGCGCTGTTAACTCTTTATACTCTTCATCACTCAAGCCTTGGCTAACTTGACGTTGACTGCGGTAATGTAAAAATAACCAGATTGGCGCTACAAATATTAGGAATAGTGCCAGCGGGATGACGATTAACGCTGTAATTGATTGCATATCACTCTCCGCTTATTTCTTTAGTTTGGCTTTTAAAGCTTCTAATTCATCGTTAATAGAGTCTTGTGCTTCAAGCTCTGCAAACTCATCTTTAAGACTACGGCCAGCAATATCTTGCGCTTCTACTTGCGACTCAATATCTTCAACACGGCGTTCGTAGTTTTCAAACTTATCGATAGAGTCTTGTACTTTAGCACTATCTAACTGCTTTTTAACCTGTAAGCGTGTAGAGGCAGTTTCGCTGCGAATAACCATGCTTTTCTTACGAGCTCGTGCTTCATCTAACTTGGTTTGTAATTGCGCGACTTCACCTTTTAATAATTCAAGTTGCTCGTCAATTTGCTCCATGTCATTTGACAAGTTAGTCGCTAGCTCACCACTTTTTTGCTTTTCGATTAAAGCGGCGCGCGCCAAATCTTCGCGTTCTTTGTTTAGTGCCAGCTCAGCTTTACTTTGCCACTCAGCTTCCTGATTAGAAGCACGAGTGATTCGGCGTTGCAGTTCTTTCTTTTGCGCGATAAGGCTAGCAGAGTTAGAGCGTACCTCAACCAGTGTGTCTTCCATCTCCTGGATTATTAGACGAACCATTTTCTTCGGATCTTCTGCTTTGTCCAATAGTGATGTAATGTTTGAATTGACGATATCGGCAAAACGACTAAAAATTCCCATAATATAATCCTCTAATATAAATCTGTTTTATTTGACTTAACCTAACACTTACATTTTTTATGCCAAGTTTTAAAAACACGCTATACCCTTGATTTTATGCCTTTTAAATAAGTTAAACAAATAATATTCATTATAAAACTTATCTGTTAGACTAATTTTTAGTGAATTAAACCAATAATAAGTACGTGCAATGAGCAGATTTAACAAGAAAGATAACCTAATCGGTCAAGCCGCTAGTTTTTTGGAAGTTTTAGACCATGTTTCATTAGCTGCCCCTGTTGAAAAACCAATATTAATCATTGGCGAACGCGGTACAGGTAAAGAGCTAATTGCAGAACGAATCCATTATCTATCAAAGCGCTGGCAGGATTCTTACCTTAAACTTAATTGTGCAACCTTGGCTGATAGCGTCTTAGAAAGCGAATTGTTTGGTCATGAGTCAGGCTCGTTTACAGGGGCAAACAAACGTCATGAAGGTCGGTTCGAACGAGCGCACGGCGGTACTTTGTTTCTTGATGAATTAGCCAACACCTCCTTAAGAGTGCAGGAAAAGTTACTTAACATTATTGAATACGGAGAGTTCGAACGTGTTGGTGGCTCAAAACCGGTAAAAACTGACGTTCGCTTAATTTGTGCAACCAATGAAGATTTACCAGCATTAGTAGAGCAAGGTAAATTTCGTGCTGATTTGCTCGACCGACTCGCATTTGACGTTATTACACTACCGCCGCTGCGCTATCGCCAAGAAGATATCTTGCTACTTGCCGAATCTTTTGCAATTAACATGGCACGCCAACTGGAGCTTGAGTACTTTGGTGGTTTTGGCGCCAAAGCGAAGCAAATTCTTACCAGCTATGATTGGCCGGGTAATGTGCGGGAGCTGAAAAACGTGGTAGAACGTTCTTTGTATCGTCATGATAACGCTGCGTTACCACTGCAAAAAATACAATTGGACCCATTTGAGTCTCCGTATCGACCACAACCTGCGACGACAAGACAAGCACCAACATCTGGCGACGAGTCAACACCATCAAAAGTCGCTTCAGTAACTCCGGCTGCGCCATCAAGCCATAAGTTTCCGTTGGACTTTAAAGACGTGACTAATACCTTTGAAATCGACTTAATTAAGCAAGCGTTAGCCTATTCTCAGTTCAGCCAGAAAAAGGCTGCGGAGCATTTAGGGGTTACCTATCACCAGTTGCGTGGTTTGTTAAAAAAGTACAATTTATTGGAATCGGATGTGAGCTAAGCTAATCCTTCGATAAAGTGAACATTCACGCTGATTTATTTAATAAATTTATTGATGTTGTAGATACATGGCGTTACATTACAAATACTAATGGAAAGCCATGTATCTCATGATAAACAGCGTGAAATTTTTCTTAAAATATAGCATTTTGCCATTCTTTTTGTTTTTAGCAGGATGTGAACCAAATCATATGGATGGTGAGCGTGTTGCACCAGGCATTGTGTATTGCTCTGAGGGTGACCCAACCACCTTCAACCCTCAGCTTACAACCACTGGCACCACCACTGACGCAACCTCCTATCAGCTCTATAATCGTCTAGTAGAATACGATCCAGCCTTAGGCTCAATCATGCCTGGCCTTGCTCATCATTGGCACATTAATGAAAACGGTAAAATCTACACGTTTTACTTGCGCAAAGAAGTACCCTTTCACAGTAATAAGATTTTTACCCCAACAAGACACTTCAACGCTGATGATGTGTTATTTAGCTTTAATCGTATTATCGATAGCCAACACCCTTACAATCAGGTTTCCGGTGGAACTTATCCATTTTTTCAAAGCGTTGGCTTTTCCAGTCTTATTGAAAAAATAGTCAAAGTGCATCCGCACATGATAACCATCCACCTTAAGGAAAAAGACAGTTCGTTCTTGGCTAACCTTGCCGCTAATTTTGCAGTGATACTGTCTAAAGAATATGGTGATCAGCTACTAGCATCACAAACGCCTGCAAAAATCGATACGATGCCCATCGGCACAGGACCATTTTACTTGGATTCATACTTTCAAAGTAATCATATCCGTTACAAACCAAACAAAAGCTACTGGGGCGGCGCGCCCACAATCGAGCAGTTAGTTTTTGATATTACGCCTAAAAGTACCAATCGAATCGCTAAATTGCTCACAGGCGATTGTGATGTTTCGGCCTTACCTCAGTCAAGTGAGCTGGAAATTTTAAGGCGCAACCTTAATTTAGAGCTGCAAATACAAACCGGCTTTAATGTGTCTTATTTTGCCTTTAATTTAAAAAAGCCGCCTTTCGACCAACCTAAAGTACGACAAGCAATTGCCCATGCAATTAATAAAAGAGCCATTATTGAAGCGGTGTATTATGGCAGTGCCACCGAGGCAGATAGCATATTACCCCCGCTTTCATGGGCTTATAATGATGAGCTAACCCAATATAAATACAACCCAGAGCTGTCTAAACAACTCTTAGCAGAAGTGGGTTTAGGGCAAGGGTTTGAAATGGATATTTGGACATCCCCAGTGCAACGTATCTATAACCCAAATGCGATAAAGACCGCTGAACTACTTCAAGGGCAACTGGCAAATATCGGGGTCAAGGTAAACATCATTAGTTATGGTTGGAGTGTCTTTTTAGGCAAGTTAAATTCCTATGAATATGACAGTGTACTACTTGGCTGGACCGCCGATAACGCCGACCCAGATAACTTTTTCCGCCCCATATTTAGCTGTGCAGCGCTAGCCTCTGGCAGCAATAGAACCAATTGGTGTTCCCAAGAACTTGACCAGTTATTTACCAAGGCTATCTCAAGCACCAATCAAAAAGACCGTACTGCGGTTTATCACGAGGTGTTGGAAAAACTCAATGTTCAGCTGCCGCTAATACCTATTGCTCATGCACTGCGCTTTCAAGTAAAAAACCGCTCAATCACTGGGATGCCACTAAACCCCTATGGTGGTATTGCCTTTGCTAAAAGCCGTCGTTCTGCATCAGCAGGCTCTAGAATAGGAGCCCAATAGCATGTGGTTCTATATTGTCAGACGATTTAACTTATTCGTATTAACCGTTGCGGTGTTGTACTTTTTAGTCTTTTTAATGCTGGTAGCATTACCTGGGGATTTAGCAACGAACATCAGTGGTCAACAACAGGCATCACCCGCACAGCTCGCTGAATTAACCCAAACATATCAGTTAGATAAAAACTGGTTTAATCAATATATTTCCTTTATCAACCAGCGTATTCATGGAAATTTCGGTATTTCCTTTACCACAAACCAGCCAATCTATGATGAAATATTAAAGTTTCTACCCGCGACCATCGAGTTGTGTGTGTACGCTACGCTTGTCGCATTAATTGTTGGTTTCCCTCTGGGTATGTTGGCGGCAATACAGTCACAAAAACCGGCAGACTTTATGGTGCTAGGTGTCAGCCTAATTGGCTACTCCATCCCGGTATTTTGGCTTGGCGTAATAGCCATCATGTATTTTGGGCTCGAGCTACAATGGCTGCCGGTGGCAGGTCGGCTCAATTTGCTCTACCAAATAGAGCCCATTACCGGCTTTACGTTAATCGACATCTGGTTATCAAACCTTGAATATAAGCAATTGGCCTATCGCGATGCTTTTGCTCATCTCGTCATGCCAACGCTAACACTCGCTGTTATCCCTGCCACCATGGTAATGCGGATCACTAGAACAGCAGTGCGTGAAGAGTTAAACGCTAATTACATAAAGGCTTCCCAATCTCGTGGCCTATCTCCTGCAACCATAATGTTCAGGCACGCACTGCCTAATGCGATGCAACCAATTATCTCGCAGTTAAGCCTGCAATTAAGCACCTTATTAACCAGTGCCATGGTCACTGAGGTAATTTTCTCATGGCCTGGTATAGGCAATTGGTTAATTGACGCAATATATCAACGGGATTACCCAGTCATTAGCGCTGGCTTGCTAATTTGTGCAGGCTTTATCATTTTAGTATCGGTGTTGACGGATGTCGTGTTAATTGCAACCACGCCTAAACGTAGGAGTGCAATTGATGGCTCGAGCTAGTGGTATATACCAAGAAGAAATTATTCCTTCGCCAATGCGCCAGATTTGGCTTCATTTTTTAAGTTACCCGGTTGCTGTATTAGGCCTGTGGGTTTTCATTATTCTAATACTTGTCGCGCTAATCGGTCCGTTTGTTGCGCCATATCCACCACATTATGTCCATACCGATGCGCTGCTGTTTCCGCCATCTTGGCACCCTGACGGCCATATTGCGTATTTTTTAGGAACTGATGACCTTGGGCGCGATATTTTTTCAAATCTGCTGTATGGGGTTAGAACAACCTTTGGCGCTAGTCTTATTGTTACCATGTGCGCTGCATTTTTTGGCATCATTCTAGGTGTATTCTCTGGCATGTCAAAGGGGCTAAAATCGAGCATACTCAATCATATTCTTGATGCTACATTGGCAATCCCTTCTTTGCTATTAGCGATAGTTCTGGTTGCCATTAGCGGCCAAAGCTTAACCAATGTAATGATTGCAGTGGGCGTTGCCCTGGTGCCCCAGTTTATGCGCGCTACCCATACAGCGGTTCATCACGAACTGCCCAGAGAGTATGTCGTTGCAGCAAAACTTGATGGTGCCAATCAAGTTCAGGTATTTTTCCACGTTATTTTGCCCAACATATTAAACGCCTTAGTTGTACAAACTACGTTGGCTATTTCGATTGCGATAATTGATATCGCCACCCTTGGCTTTTTACGAATTGGGGTACCAAGCCCGACCTCAGAGTGGGGAGCAATGCTCGCCGATGGTGTCGACCTTATCTTTATAGCCCCATGGAATGTAACGATTCCTGGTCTTGCCATTTTTGTTAGTGTGTTGGCCATTAACCTCGTCGGCTATGGACTACAACGCGCAGTAAAAGAGGGCCTAGGTTAATGCCATTACTCGATATCAGAAACCTAAGTATAGAATTTGATAGTCCCCATGGCAGAATTAGGGCCGTTGATCGAGTCAATCTATCGATTAACCCTGGTGAGATATTAGGGTTGGTAGGTGAGTCAGGTTCAGGTAAAAGCCTTGTTGCTAAAGCAATTATGGGAATTTTGAATGACCGCTGGCATGTCTCTGCTGATCGCTTGCGTTACAATGGCGTTGACTTGCTGTCCCTAAGCGCCAAAGAACGGCGCAAGCTGATGGGCAGGGAAATAGCGATGGTTTTCCAAGAGCCAAAATCAAGCTTGGATCCCAATGATACCGTTGGTCATCAATTACATGAGTCGTTGCCTACAGATGAATGTAAGGTTTCCTTTTTTCAACAAAAAAAGTGGCGTAATGAACGCATTCGCGGCCTGTTACACCAAGTCGGGATTCGTGACCACGAACGTGTCATGAAAAGCTACCCTCATGAGTTATCCGAGGGGGTTTGTCAGAAAGTAATGATTGCGATGACTATCGCCTATAAGCCTCGCTTACTCATTGCCGATGAACCAACCACGGTTATCGAGGCAGGCGCTCAAGCACAAATTTTCAAGCTGTTTAGAAAACTCAATCAGTTAAACGAAGTATCAATCTTACTGATCACTCACGATTTAGAGCACGTCGAGAGTTGGACTGAATCCATTACCGTTATGTATTGCGGCCAGACTGTGGAGTCAGGCTTAACCAAACACATATTCAAGCAGCCATTTCATCCCTACACCATGGCATTGTTGCAAAGCATGCCCCATTTTGATGAAATGCTGGGCCACAAATCGCAATTAACTACATTATCCGGCTGCGTTCCTTCATTGCAGCATTTGCCAATCGGTTGCCGATTAGGGCCTCGTTGCCCAAGAGCACAGCGTAAATGCGTTCAAGTACCACAGATGCAAAAGTCTCGCGGCCACTATTTTAGCTGCCACTTTCCACTTATCGATGACGAAGAGCCCAGTTAATGAGCACACTACTTGAAGTAAATAACCTGACTAAATCCTTTAGGACGGGCTACCGTTGGATGATTCCGCAATACCATCGCGTATTGGGGCCAATATCGTTCAAGCTTGAAGAACAACAAACGATGTCTGTGGTTGGCAACACTGGCTCGGGAAAGAGCACTTTAGCAAAGATACTCGTTGGTGCTGAGCAACGTACCTCGGGTCAGATCATTCTTGAGGGTGAACAGCTGGAAGTGAAAAACCATACCCAGCGCTGCCGCGCTATTAGAATGATATTTCAAGATGCCAACACCAGTCTAAATCCTCGTATGCGAATCGGTAACTTGCTTGAAGAACCTTTAAAGTTCGCTACAGACATGAATAAGAAAGACCGGGAAGCAGAGGTTTATAATAAGTTACGTCAAGTAGGTCTATTGCCAGAGCATGCTCATTTCTACCCTCATATGACCTCTGGTGGCCAAAAGCAACGTATCGCAGTAGCACGGGCGCTCATGTTAGACCCACACATTATCGTGGCAGATGAGGCGTTGTCCGTATTAGATATGTCGGTACGTTCACAGGTCATCAATCTGTTATTGAAACTTCAACAGGAAATGGGCCTGTCTTACATTTTTGTATCTCATAATATCAACGTAGTACGTCATATCAGCGATAAAGTAATGGTACTAGATCAAGGCGAAGTTGTTGAGTTTGGTCACGCCGAACAAGTTTTTAACGCGCCAAAAAACGACTACACTCGCAAACTGCTGTATACTCTGGGTCATTAACCACCTATCGAGAATTATCATGCCTAAAGCTAGTGCAGTACACATTTTGGTAAAAACCAAAAACGAAGCTGAGAAAATCAAACAGAAGTTAGCAAAGGGAGAAAGCTTTGCGACGTTAGCCAAAAAACACTCTTTGTGCCCTTCAGGCAAAAAGGGCGGTGATCTTGGCGAATTCCAACCAGGACAAATGGTAAAAGCCTTCGATAATGTGGTATTTAAAAAGCCAATACTAGAAGTTCACGGACCAATCAAAACTCAATTTGGTTTTCATTTGATCAAAACGTTATACCGTAGCTAACTAATGTGCACTTTGGGGGCGAGCTTGACTACGCCCCAATGAAGTTAAAGTTTATTAGCGCCAATAATATAGTAAACAGCACTATCCATATTACCGCCGCGTTGCGACTCGCCTTTTTAGCTTTACTCTTTTCCCACCAACTTAATGGCCTAACCCCTTGCCACACAAACGTTGCCACGCCTGCTAAATTAACACAGATAACATTCGCTAAAGTGAGCCATAACGCATTGCTCGCTAAGCTCCAATAACCAGAGCCAAATAACATCCCTGAAGTAACCAACGGAGGCATCAGCGCGACAGCCACCATAACGCCAATTAGGGTGGCGGGAGCCCCAGCCGTAAATGCTAAAGCGCCAGCCACGCCAGAAGCAAGCGCTAAAATAAGATCAGAGACGCCTAGCGTTGTTCTTGCTGAGATTGCCGAGACACTCGGGTCTATCTCTACGAAATAGCCAATAGCCGCCGCTATGATTATTGAAATTGTCGCACCGAGCAGTGACAACCAAGCGGCGACCTTTGCCAATTCTTTATCAGCCAAGGTTGTTGCCAGTGACAATGCCATATTGGGCCCCAGCAATGGTGCAATAACCATTGCCGCGATAATGATCGCAATGTCGTTGCGAATAAGCCCTATTGCCGCCACGACACAAGCGATAACAACCATTGCCACATAATATTGGAGATTGTTAATGCCCGCGTTAATGTTGCTATAGAGCTCTTCCCTAGACACTCTATTTGCTCCCTTATCAGATAGCTGCTTAACTTCTTCCTTATCTTCGTCTTGTTCGTCCGCCTCAGGTAGCCGAGGAATAGTCGCGCTAATAGGTAGTAACAACATAGTAAATTTATGCTGCTTGCCTAAGCGCTTTTCTATTTGATCCATTAGCGGTTCGGCATTTGATGCCCGAACAATAATTTGTAAAAAAACCGCCTCCGAATTTTCAATGCCTGGTAACATTCTTTCACTTTCAATACCCGTCAATATATCCGCTAAAAGTTCATGCGCTTGCCGGGTCAGTGTTATTTGTAGTAAACGCATTTAGCACTCCTAATTCAGATGCTTTAATTCTAGTATAGAAATGCTTAAGCGCTTCTAATCATTGCACTATATTGCTCAAGAAAGACCAGCAGTTAGCGTTGTGAAGGGGGTTGTTTTTATTCAGTATTAAGATGATACAGGGCTTTACTGCCAACGCTATTTTAAAAGGGGATTGAAAAAGGCTATTCAATGAATAGCCTTTATTGTTTTCTATAGGTAGTTAACGGTTAGAACTGATAACTTACACTAAGGTTGAAGCTTCTAGGCAGGATATAGCGACCATTTGAAGATAAGGAGTCACGTGGATCCCCTTCGGTCAATGCCTTTTCATTGGTCAAATTACTCGCCGAGAGCTGCATTTGAAGTTCATCTGACACATTAAAAATAACACCAGCATCTATTTTCTCATATCCCGCTAAGATAACAGTGTTCTCATTATTGGCATAACGGTCACCTACTGCTGCTAATGTTCCATAAATTGTCGCATACATACCATTTTCGAACTCAACATCATAACTCGGTGTCACTCGAAGCTGCCAACTAGGCTGTCTTTGTGCCTCATTACCTTTATTATTCGGGCTTTCGGTGATCTCTGCTTCTTGTATCGTTGAATTAAGGTTTAAGCTAAAACCATTATCGGTAAAGTAATTAAAGTCCACCTCAACGCCGTAGGCTTCATTAGTCAATATTTCTGCCGGAGCGCCTGGTTGAGAAACGAAAGTATCCCCTTTGACTTCGTTGAAAAATGCGGTAGCAAAAAGTTCATAGTTGTCACTAGCACGCTTATACCCTAACTCATACTGGCTAACTTCCTTGATTAAGTCTTCTCCAGTTTGGTAAGCATCATAATTATCTCTAAAATCATCAAAAAATGGCATCTTACTGCCGTCACTGATACGAGCAAAAATCCCTTGCCTGTCCCCAAACATCCAATTTGTACCAATGGTCCAGGCTGTACTTGTCTCATCATAAGAAATTGCTTTGGTTATCGTACCATCAAGCCCTTCATCAACGCTGTACACTATCTCATGGTTTTCTCTTCGGATACCGACATCTACACTAAATGCTTCAGAGAATTCATAAGAAGCAGCAGTGTAGATCGCACGAGTAGTTCCCTCGCCGTTGCTATTAATATCATAGTTCCAGTCACAACTATCTTGGTTGTCATTACAATCAATGCCAGTTAACATTTCGCCGCCTGACTCAACGACATGATAAGCTTGGTTTCCAAGTGCCCACCAGTCTTTAGCCGAGAAGCTAGAGTAGTAAAAACCTGCAGTAAAAGTACCATTTTCAAAGGACTTAGTTAGCGTAAAGTCATTGGTAAAAGCCTCGATATCTTTCTTAACGACCCAGCGACCTATTTGCTGAACCATTGTTGCACCATCATATTCAGCCCCACTAACGGCACCAAAAGCACTATTGCCATTATCTGCAACAGAAGATAAAAGCGCTGGATCACCATTGGGCACTAAACCATAGGTATCTGCATTTCCTTTGGTGAAAATAAGTCGGTCAACTAAATCCCAGTTATTATCTAGCGTTAAGTTAATACTGCCGCCAGATACTGAACCATCCCAGCCTCGTCCCTGCCCAAAATCAACAATCTCTGTCTCGCCATCTACTCCATAGGCAATGGTTGCTTTCCGATTATTTGTGCCAATTTGAGTGTATTCATTGTCTACGCTGTCAACATTTAGTGGTGAAGGCAAATACCAAACGCCGTGATCATCTGTTTGACGGGTGTAAAAGTTGATTTTTCCGTTATCGAGCTGTTTAGTGATGTTAATCGTAAATTGGTTGCCTTTCTCAGCATTAAAACCGGCATCTCGAACGCCGGGAGAGCTTTTAATGTAACCACCAACCATGAAATACAAGTCTTCAGCTAGGCTTCCGCTAACCACACCATCAATACGCTGCAAACCAAAATCTGACGTCGAATATTTTACTAGCCCTTCTGTATCGTCCTGCCCTTTCTTTAAAAGGAAGTTTGTAGTGAGCCCTGGCTGCCCATTTGAAACAACTGGGTTTGGACCGCCACGTAGAGCTTCCATAAATTCAACAGTCTCATCCAATCGAAACAGCGTAGAGTTTTCTAGAAACGAAAGCGTTGGTGGTGGGAAGATAGGCGCGCCTTGTAGCTGTACTGTTAGAAACGGTGCATCGCCCCCGCCAGGGAAGCCACGAACAAAAACATTAGCACCGGAGACACCGCCCGAACTCTCAGCCCACACACCGGGTACAGCCTTAAGTAGATCGGCAGTACTCTTTGGGGCCAATTTTTTTATATCATCTTCGGAAAACGAGCTGATCGCAAAACTTGCTTCTTCCTTTATTACTGCCTTACCGCTAAACGTACCGGTCACTACAATTTTTTCAACTTTGCTCTTTGTTTCTTCGCCAGTGGTTGTTTCCGCAGCGAAGCTCGACTGAGCAGCACAGCTAAGTGAAACAATCATAGCTATCGAAGTTAGTTTGTATTTCTTGATCATGTTCTCGCCCTCTATGAGATTGATAACAGCGAATGCCCTGTCAATCTTCTTATTAGTTTACATTTTGTTCTCCCAGATCAATATTGCATCAAATGCAATCGTTTGCAAACAATTTTTGCAAACGATTGCGTAACTTTACTGTTTAGATTGCAAAACTAATTGATTATGCAATACTTATTAAGTCAAAATTGGCATAAACATTTTTGGAAGTAACCTAAATTGACTAATGAAAACAAACTAACGCTAGCTGGCCTCGCTAAATTGGCGTCAGTTTCTACCTCTACAGCCTCTCGAGCACTAAACGACAACCCTTTGATAAAAAAGGAAACTAGAGAGAGACTGCAAGCTTTAGCTAAAGAGCATAATTTCAGTTTGAACCGAGCTGCCAGTCGCCTTCGAACAAAAAAAACAAACGTTATTGCCGTTATTCTAAACCTGACTGATAGCACTGACCAGAGCATAAGTGATCCGTTTCTCCTCAAAGTTGTAGGCGACTTAAACCAAGTGCTTAACAAAAATGGTTATGAATTGCTGCTTTCAAATTCTTTAATGGCAAGTGAGGACTGGGCTAACTACTTTATAAGTAGCAGTAGAGCCGACGGGATCATTGTCATTGGTCAGGGAAAGAGCACGAGCAACATTGAACAGGTTGCTGCATCCGGTGCGCCATTAGTTGTTTGGGGCGATCCCAACGCATCATCCAGTTATGCTGTAGTCGGCAGTAATAATGAATTAGGATCATATCTTGCTGCAAAACACCTCATCGAAGGACAATGTAAAAACATTTTATTCTTAGGTGATCCTGAGCATGCTGAAATGAATGAGCGTCACAAAGGCTACCGCCGCGCCTTGATTGAACATAACTTAAATACATCAAGTGAATTAACACTCTCTTGCGATATCACCAGTAAGGCGGCTTATGACACCATTAGCTCTGTCATTTTAGATAAGGGCCTGTTTTTCGACGGTATTGTTGCAACAAGCGACATGGTTGCCCTTGGCGCTTTAAAAGCGCTAAAAGAACGCTACATTGGTATTCCTAATGATGTCAGCATTGTTGGTTTTGACGATATCGCAATGGCAGAGTTATTTCACCCTTCACTTACGACAATAAAACAAAATACCAAATTGGCATCTCAAGTCATGGTGGAACAACTAATCAAGCAACTTGAAGGACAAAAAGCGACGTCCGTTGTCATCGATGTTGAATTAATTACACGTAGATCTTCACGTTCGAACTAAATATCTAGTGTGAGCCGCTAAATAAAAAATAAATTGCAAACGTTTGCAATTTATTTTTTTCAGATATAGACTAAATCAAAATGTTTAGAAACGGATATATCTGATGTCTCGATTTATTATCATTAGCGCTATTGCTGCAAGTTACTTTGTCTTTTCTATTTTGCTTAATAGTGTCGGCACGGTTATTTTACAATCCATCAACAGTTTAGGTATCAGTAAGCCCGAAGCAAGTACTTTAGAGGGTTTCAAAGATCTATCGATTGCATTTGTTTCTTTTTTCGTTGCGTCTGTTATTCCAAGAATCGGGTATAAGATAGCCTTAATGATAGGTTTGACGATAGTAACAGTAGCCTGCGTAACCACTCCCATAGTGGGTAGCTTTCTTATTATCAAACTATTATTTGCCTGCATCGGAGTATCTTTTGCTTTAGTTAAAGTGTCTGTTTATTCAATAATAGGCCAGCTATCTGACTCAACGAAAACGCATTCTTCATTACTCAATACTATTGAGGGGATTTTTATGCTTGGCAGCTTGTCGGGTTATTGGCTATTTAGTGCTTATGTCGACCCGACGGCCAAAGAATCTACTGACTGGCTAAATGTCTATTACCCACTTTCGATGATGGCCTTATTAACGCTGTTACTAATTGCCGTATCCCCGATTGCCAAGCCACAGTCGAGTGACCAAAACAAAAGCTTACTTTCTGGCTTCGTTGAAATGATAAAAATGAGCTACCAACCGTTGGTCCTTATTTTCGTTGTTTCGGTATTTCTCTATGTACTAATCGAGCAGGGCATTGGAACCTGGCTACCGACATTTAATAATGAAGTATTGCAGTTGCCAACAGACATTAGCGTACAAATGACTAGTATTTTTGCAGGGGCATTAGCACTTGGACGGTTACTTGCGGGGCAAATCTTAAGACATGTGAATTGGTATCCTTTTCTAAATGTTTGCTTGCTAATTATGATACTGATTATTCTACTTATTTTACCGCTAACGAGTAACCTGCCCCAAGTGCCGGTCACCAGTGTTCTTAATGCGCCAGCCGCTGCTTACTTGCTGCCGTTGATTGGTCTAATGATGGCCCCATTATACCCTGTATTAAATTCAGTAATGCTTAGCAACACCCCTCGTTCAAAACACGCTGCGATGACAGGGCTTATCGTCATATTCTCTGCACTTGGCGGCACCACGGGTTCAATAATCACAGGCTTCATATTCCAAGAATTTGGTGGCACCAAAGCGTTCTACATGTCCATTGTACCAATGGTCCTAATTTTTATAAGCCTATACTTCTTCAAAAACGCCACACAAAAGCACCACTAAGACACGCGAAAACATTAAAGGTATTTCAATGAAAACGGCAAATAATACTTCTTCATACACACACGAAAGCCAGCAGCTTTTTGCCAGTGAATTATTCAAAGCCGTTCAAATGGCTAATGTATTCAATGATAGTAAGACTTTTGCGGATGCTACTCCGAAGTTATCGCTAAAAAAAATACTGGAACAATATGAGATAGATAAACGTAATATCCCAAATTTTAATCTACTTGAGTTTGTTCAGGAATATTTCTTGCTGCCACAACAAAGCGAAATCTTTGCCAATGAACGCCATATAGATGTTCAGCAGCATATCCAACAGCTATGGCAGCTGTTAGAGAAGCCCGCAGACAACCTCGAAGCAAACTCCCTATTACCATTAAAGTCATCTTATATTGTACCTGGCGGACGCTTTAGAGAAATTTATTATTGGGATAGTTATTTTAGCGCATTAGGCCTAATTCAATCGAATAACGTTCAGCTAGTGGAGTCAATGATCAATAACTTTATTGACTTGCAAACCCAATACGGATGCATCCCCAATGGCAATAGAAGCTATTATTTATCACGCTCACAACCGCCAGTGCTAGCCCTGCTAGTCGATTTAGTCTTGCCCTATAAACAAGACAAACCGAAGTTTTTAACTAAAGCCGTCAAAGCTATAGAAACCGAATATCAATTCTGGATGCTAGGCTGTGATTCTTTATCTGACACACACACAGAGCATGCACGAGTAGTGAGAATGTCGGATGGTAGTTTGTTGAATCGCTATTGGGACAACGATGCTACACCAAGGCCGGAATCATATAGTGAGGACATGGAACTGGCTAAGGGCCTTAGCGCACAAGACAAAAGTAATTTCTATCGCAATATTCGTGCAGCCTGCGAGTCAGGCTGGGACTTTAGTGCAAGATGGTTAACAAGCACACACACTTTAAGTGCAATTCGTACGACCAGGGTTTTACCAATCGATTTAAATTGCTTGCTCTACCAACAGGAATGTTTGCTTGCTAAGTACTACGCCATGTTAGGTAACGATGATGCAAGCTTGCGTTATACAAGCAAGTCGCAACAGCGAAAGTCAGCAATCCAACGCTATATGTGGTCGGAAAAAGAGGGATTCTTTTTAGATTACGATCTAGATGTAAAGGCTCAAAGCCCAGTCAAATCTCTCGCCGGCACCTTACCTCTATTTGTTGAACTCGCCGATGAAGCTCAAGCAGACCGCATGGCACAAGTAATTGAAAAGGATTTCTTGAAAAGTGGTGGCCTTGTAACAACGCTGGTCGAGAGTCAGCAGCAATGGGATGCCCCTAATGGCTGGGCTCCACTACACTGGTTTGCAGTGCAAGGGCTAATGCAATACCAAAACCAAACATTAGCAAATACCATTATGCAGCGCTGGCAACAAACCATTGAACAATATTTTGATAGCACAGGTAAAATAATGGAAAAGTACGATGTCTGTCAGCAATCAAATAAAGCCGGTGGTGGCGAATATGATGTACAGGAAGGTTTCGGCTGGACAAATGGCGTATACCAAGCATTCCTTAGCGCGCTAGAATCACCCCGCCAATAAGCAGGCATTTGCATATCTCCCTGCGCAGCAGTGGGTGCCATCGGGATTAGGCCATCGCGTTAGCGCTTTAGTTGAGTGGCCCCACGATACAGCCACATTAATCACTACCACTGAATTGATTAAAGCACTAAAACGTAAAAAGCCCCCACACCACAAGTACAAGACCTATCTTGAGGTCAGTCCCTTAGTCCAGTGGACTAAGGAAACTAACCGAAATAAGCGATTGGCAATGTCCTACTCTCTTGAGCCGCTGTCCGTCGAACAGCGTTCGACGCAACAAGGCGAAAGCAAGTTGGGGACAAAACGGCAGGATAGCCGTTTTGCACGGC
>CAKZQF010000113.1 GCA_937139475.1 uncultured Gammaproteobacteria bacterium
TTTTCAGATAGTGCGTTTACAACCGAAACACCAACACCATGCAAACCGCCAGACACTTTATAAGAGTTATCATCGAACTTACCACCGGCGTGAAGAACCGTCATAATAACTTCAGCAGCAGAAACCCCTTCTTCAGGGTGAATATCTACAGGAATACCACGGCCGTCATCTCTTACCGATACCGAACCATCTAGATGAATAGTAATAGTAATATCATTACAGTGCCCTGCTAGAGCTTCATCAATTGAGTTATCTACAACCTCAAATACCATATGGTGCAAGCCGGTGCCATCATCGGTATCACCAATGTACATTCCCGGGCGCTTACGTACTGCATCTAGTCCTTTAAGAACCTTAATACTCGACGAATCGTAATTATTCTCTTCTGACATATATTATTCTCGTTCTAATTATCCTGAGTTATCACACCATGTTCCACGTGAAACATCTTGGTCTGATATTTACTGGTTTGTTGTTTAATCTGATCGCTTTCAATCACTGATAAAAATAGCTGGGCATTTGTATCTACTAGCTGGTCAATTAAAACCTGCCGCTTTTGCTGATCGAGTTCAGATGACAAATCATCAACCAAATAAATGGTTTGCTTGTCCACTTGAGTATTCAAATGAACTCCTTGTGCAATGCGTAATGCACAAACTAAAAGTTTAAGCTGTCCGCGTGACAGCGCATCATCAACAGGAATTTTTCCACAACGTAATCGTAAGTCAGCTTTATGTGGTCCTGCGGTGGTATAACCTAAGGCTAAATCTCGCGGATAGTTCTTCTCAAGCAATTGAGTTAAATCGCTTTTTTTATCCCAACCTTGACTATAACTTACCGTTATCTCAATGTCAGGTAGAAAACGTTCTATTATACCCTGTAAAACGCGATTAAACGAATTTATATAGCGATTTCGAAGTTCACTAAGCTGTTGGGAATATTGCACTAACTCGCGGTCCCAGTAGGATATTTCCTTGTAGCTAGCTTTTCGCTTAAGTAAGGAGTTTCGTTGCTTTAATAATCGCTTACATCTATTCCAAATAGCGAAGAAATCTGGTTCCATGTGGAACACGCCCCAATCGACAAATTGTCGCCTGTTCTTAGGGCCGCCAGTGAGTAAATCAAAACTTTCAGGTGTAATTAATTGCAGAGGTAAATGGTCGAGTAATTCGGTAAGTTTCTTGGCTTTCTGGCCATCGATTTTTATTGTCACATCACCCTGGCGAAATCGTTGCAGACCAATTGCATGGCCCTGGGTGCGACCAAATAAAATAAAATCATCGCTATCATAGTTGATTACGCGACTAGCAAGGTGAGTCCGAAAAGAACGACCTAGCGCTAAATAGTGAATAGCCTCAAGCACACTCGTTTTACCACTACCGTTATCACCATAAATCACATTAAGCTGGGCAAAGTCGAGCTTTACTGGCTTAAGGTTACGTAATCCCTGAATTGATAATTGTTGTAGTAACATACTAGATAGCTTTCTTTGAAGTTTTAGGGAAACAGACTAATTTTCCACAAAAACGCTGTGAATATATCCCTATACGCTCCATTTTTCGTCCTTGAAAAAAAGGTTTTGTTCCAAACAAGTCTATTCCTTTAACACGCGAGTGCAACTTTTGATAAGTCGCTCAAGAAACATTGGAATTAGCGTTTTCGCAGCTACTTTCCTTCAACCTCAAGGCGTTTGCGCGGAGTTGACGCCTGTCAATGAGCACATACAACGCAGAGATTGTAGGAAATAGTAAAGAAAAGCTAATTACAATCGCATTGGCATGACTACGTACATTGATTCGGATGAATCACTGGCTTCAATTAAACCACTTGAATTGGCATCTCCCAAGGTCAGTTTAATATCGTCACTCTTAAGTGCATTTAATGCATCAAGTACATAACTAACATTAAAACCAATTTCTAAGTCGGCAAATGGGTAACTCAAATCCACAATTTCCTGAGACTCTTCTTGCTCTGGATTGTTGGCGGTTATTTTTAATTCATTGGTGGTGAAATTAAAGCGCACGCCACGGAATTTTTCATTAGACAAAATTGATGCTCGGGATAGCGCCGCCTTCAATTCTGTTCTCGATGTAATAATTTCTTTATCACCACCACGTGGTAAGACACGTTGGTAATCAGGGAAACGTCCATCAACCAACTTAGTGGTAAATACCGCATTATTAATGTTTGCACGTAAATGGCTATCGCCGATTTGAACAGTCACCGGATCATCAATTGCTTCAATTAAACGTAGTAGTTCAACAACGCCTTTACGCGGTACGATGACCTGCTTGCTAGGCAGCTGTGCGGTTATCTTTCGGCTACTTACCGCTAAGCGGTGACCATCGGTGGCAACGGTTTTAAACTCATCGTTATTCGTCTCAAACAACATGCCATTTAGATAATAACGAACATCCTGATTTGCCATTGAAAACTGTGTACTTTCGATGACCGATCGCAAAATGTGTTGTGGTAAAACAAACTCTGTTTCACTCTGCCAGTTGTCAATGTTGGGAAAATCATCTGCGCTTAAGGTACTCAGCGCAAAGCGACTACGACCAGAGCGAATGATCATTCGTTCACCGTCAACATCAATAGATATATTGGCACCGTCAGGCAAGCCTTTACAGATATCATGAAATTTCTTTGCTGGTACAGTCGTGCGACCACCACTCACCTCGCCCTCTAACGGCGCTAAACCTATTAGCTCGACTTCGAGATCAGTACCCGTCATTTTTAGACCATCTTGGTCAACTTCGAGCAGTACATTAGACAATACAGGCAGCGTATGGCGACGTTCAACAGCACCAGAAACTAGTGTCAATGGCTTTAATAGAAGCTCTCTTGAAATAGTAAATTTCATGATCTGTAATTTTCCTAGATTCTATTTAATATGGTAATTAAGAAGACAACGTTCTAATTAGATTAGAATAGTCTTCTTTAATATCATGGCTTTCTTCGCGTAATTCAACAATTTTACGACACGCATGCAAAACGGTTGTATGGTCACGTCCACCAAAAGCTTCGCCGATTTCAGGTAAGCTGTGGTTGGTTAATTCTTTTGACAACGCCATCGCCATTTGGCGTGGACGAGCAACCGAACGTGTACGACGCTTAGATAATAAGTCAGACACTTTAATTTTATAATATTCAGCCACTGTTTTTTGAATGTTATCAATCGTCACCAATTTTGCTTGTAGCGCGAGTAAATCTCGTAATGCCTCTTTAACAAAATCAATGGTAATAGGTCGACCGGTGAAGTTAGCATTGGCGATAACGCGATTTAATGCCCCTTCTAGCTCACGAACATTTGAACGTAAACGTTTAGCAATAAAGAAAGCGACTTCATCTGGTAGATGAACATTAGATTCATCAGCTTTACGTTGTAAGATGGCAACACGAGTTTCTAGCTCTGGCGGCTCAATCGCAACGGTTAAGCCCCACCCAAAACGAGATTTTAAGCGTTCTTCTACGCCGGTTATTTCTTTAGGGTACTTATCACTGGTCAAGATAACCTGATGATTTCCTTCTAACAATGCATTGAATGTATGAAAGAATTCTTCTTGTGAGCGATCTTTGTTAGCAAAGAATTGAATATCATCTATCAGCAATGCATCAACACTACGGTAATAACGCTTAAACTCTTCAATCGCGTTGTTACGCAGCGCCTTCACCATGTCTTGAACAAAGCGCTCAGAATGCATATAGACAATCTTTGCATCTGGTTTGTTGGCCAAAATGCCATTACCTACGGCATGTAATAAATGGGTTTTACCTAGGCCTGTTCCACCATAAAGAAACAATGGGTTATACGCTCCACCCGGATTTTCAGCCACTTGAATAGCAGCGGCGCGACCTAACTGGTTAGACTTACCTTCAACAAAATTATCAAATTTGTACGTACGATTGATATTTGAAGCAAGTACAGCTTGCGGTTGATCCGATTCTTTTTCCCAGCTAGGCTTTACTGGTGCGGTTGGAGCGGCGTTTTGTTGCGCTTTTTGTGCGCTAGGTTGAGACTTTTCAACTTTAGCCGTTGGCTTACTGCCGATGTCAAACCTTAGCGTTGGACTTTCGCTACCCATCACTTCAACTAGAAAGCTGTTGATATTATCAAGGTACTTATCCCGCACCCAATCGAGTACAAAACGATTTGGAGCGAACAATGTCAATGTGTCATCTTCGTGTACAGCCTGCAAAGGTCTAATCCACATGCTATATTGCGTTGCAGGTAATTCTTCTTGCAATCTATCTAAGCATTGTTGCCATATCCAAGCAGCCACTACTACACTCCAAACGGTCCATATAAAAAAGCTATTTTAGCCTTTGAGTCAGCAGATAACCAGTTAAAGTCAGCTTAAATTGTGAATAAATTGAGTTTTTTTTAGTTTTATCCCCAAATTATAAATTCAGGGCTAAAAAAACCATCGGATCGTTTAATGATCCTTTTATAAAACAATTTAATAACAACATCTTACGCTATATAATTTTATATCCCCTTTCCTTATAAAATCCACGCACCTGATAAATTGTGATCTGACGCGTAAATATTAATCACTTTAACCGCAAATTAGATTGACAAATGGTGCGCTATTTTCTAAAATCTCGCGTCCTTTAATTAGGCTTGTGCTTGTTGTAATGATGCAGCATTCACAAAAACTGTACAGTTTAATTTCGATCGAGTTAATACTATGAAACGTACTTTTCAACCTAGCGTTTTAAAACGCAAGCGCAACCACGGATTCCGTGCTCGCTCGGCAACTAAGGGCGGTCGTGCCGTTCTTGCTCGTCGTCGTGCAAAAGGCCGTGCTAAGTTAAGCGCGTAATAATTGACCTATGGTTAATTATTCTTTTTCTCGGGAGTTAAGAATCTTAACTCCCGCGAATTTTCAAAAAGTCTTCAAAAACCCACTTCGTGCTGGTTCTCCCCAACTGACCATTTTAGCTTGTCCAAACGATTTAAATCATCCGCGACTAGGCTTAGCAATTCCCAAAAAGCAACTTAAATTAGCCGTAGACCGTAATCAGGTAAAACGTGTTATTCGCGATAACTTTCGCTTAAAACAACATGACTTGATGCCTCTTGACTACGTTGTAATTGCAAAAGGTGGCATTGGAAAGTTAAGTAACGAAGAACTTAATAAGTTAACTAATAAGCTATGGAAAAAAATCGCACGCCGCTTCAAAGAGCAGCAACAGCGTTAATTCGTGGCTATCAAATAATTATTAGTCCGTTAATTGGTCCTCGTTGTCGCTATACTCCAACCTGTTCTCAATACGGTATTGAAGCAATAAATAGTCATGGATTTGTAAAAGGTGCTTGGTTAACGAGCAAACGTCTATTAAAATGTCACCCTTTTAGCGAAGGTGGCAGTGATCCTGTGCCTGAAGTAAAACACTCAACTAACCAAAGAAGAAACTAACGCCTTATGGAATCACAACGTAATTTACTGATCGTTGCATTGCTGTTTATCTCTTTCTTGCTATTTCAACAATGGCAAATAGATAATGCTCCAGCACCAACGCCGGAAGAACAAACTGCAACAACCACTGTTGATGCAGACATCCCAGCAAGTACAGCGGTTGCCGCTCCAGTGCTTGAGACAGCTTCAACTGACCGCCAAGTAATTACCGTAGTAACTGATACGCTTGAGTTAGCTATCGATACATTAGGTGGTGATATTGTTGAGTCATCACTACTTCAATACCCTGTTGAATTAAATGGCGTTGAAAACTTAAAGTTACTTGAACAACGTAATAATTTTACATTCGTTGCTCAAAGCGGACTTATTGGCGCTAATGGCCCAGATGGTAGTGCAA
>CAKZQF010000114.1 GCA_937139475.1 uncultured Gammaproteobacteria bacterium
GGCAAGGGAAAGTATGGACGATTAATGGAGTCGCCGCCAGTGGGCATCTAATGGATCCTCTTATCACTCTAAAACAAGGCCGCAGCTATCATTTTGACATGCTAAACGATACCGCTTGGCATCACCCCATTCATTTCCACGGCCACTCGTTCCGAGTGGTGAGTAGAAATGGCAAGGAGACTCGGTATCGGGAATGGCAGGATACCGTGCTCATGGCCCCAAAGGAGCGGGTCGGCATTGCATTTGTTGCTGACAACCCTGGTGACTGGATGTTTCACTGCCATATTTTCGAACATCAGGCAGCGGGCATGATGGGTGTTGTGCGTGTGAGTACTTAAGAAGTGTAACTAGAACCAACTGAAACCTAAATATTATCAACTACGAGGTACAAAAAATGAAAACACTATTAGGAATTTTAACGGCTATTGGTTTTGCTGTAGGCGCTTTCTTAACGTTCGCAGCGCAGCCCTCTCATGCAACAGAGGCCGTCATATATAAAAACCCAGATTGTGGCTGTTGTGAAAACTATGCTGATTATTTGCGTGACAATGGGTTTAAGGTCACTGTAAAACCAACTCATGAACTCTCGGCCATGAGCCGTGATCATGGAATTCCCGATGATCTTCAAGGCTGCCATCTTGGGCTAATTGATGGATACGTCGTCAGTGGACATGTACCGATTTCCGTTGTTACCAAATTGCTTCAAGAGCGACCAGCTATCAAGGGAGTCACTTTAGCAGGAATGCCATTGGGATCTCCCGGAATGGGTGGGAAGAAAAATGAACCCTGGAAAATATACGCGGTTGGTGATGGTGACCCAAAGCTTTATGCGACGGAGTAGGTCATGCAGACGGTTAGAGAAAAGACAGGGGAACATGCCGGTGTGACGGGTGAGCCTTGCTTTCAAAGGCTCTGTGTTCATTCAACACTGGATGCGCGCATTCCAACGCACGTCTTTTCTCTCCTGTTTTTCCTTAGTTCTGTACTGGAGTTGACACGTTTGTTAACCATCGTCTTAGTCGTGGTGCTGAGTGCTGCAATACCCGCCGCTGCTGGCGAGGCTCTTGATGATGTGGATGTGACTTTGGAGCCGGACAATCAAACCATCATTGACGCCGGTCGAGGAGTCTATCAATCACATTGTGCCAGTTGCCACGGCAAACAGCTGGAAGGGCAAGCCGAATGGCGTAAAAGACTCGATAACGGCATGCTTCCAGCACCGCCACACGATAAAACTGGACATACGTGGCATCACGCCGATGATTTGTTGTTTGAAATGACCAAGTATGGTGTGGCTAAAGTGATTGATGATCCCGGTTACCTTACGATGATGCCTGTGTTTGGTTCCGTTCTGGAGGACAAGGATATTATTGCTGTGTTGTCATATATAAAAAGCACCTGGCCTGCTAAGGAGAGGGCGTGGCAAGAAAAAGTGAATAGCCCTAGCAAGAGCGGTTTGGCTGAGACCAAGGAGAAATCCTGGTTAGAGCGAATACAAGTGTGGATAAAAAGATTATGAAGCGAATACAAACAGTGTTAAAGCGCTGGCCAGTTCTTCTACTGGCAGTGCTGTTGGTCGTGGGTGTTTCACCTGCTCAATCACAACAAGACAATCCATCACCAAACACCCTTCAATCTATTTTAGAAGAAACACAGCCTGATGATTCAAGCTCGTCACTGATCGCGCAAGACACTGCCGATCCGACGGGGCTTTTACAGTCTGCTGGCTTTTTAGGGTTTGGAGGCAATGCGGATGATGGGGCGATCCTTCCACCTGATAAAGCCTATACTGGCAGTGTTTCGTTGATTGATGAGAATTTGATTGAGGTCTTTTTTGCCATTAGGGATTGTTGTTATCTCTACAAGGACAAATTCACATTTGTGCCTGATTCGCCAGGTTTGACACTTGGGCAACCGAACTTTCCAGAAGGTAGCGACTATTCCGATGCTTTCTATGGCGACACGAAAATCTATCGGAAACAGGTAAGGATTACGATTCCAGTCGTCATCAAAGCGGGTCAAACGTCTCCAGTGATGATTCGTGTTGGCTATCAAGGTTGTGCGGATGTTGGTGTGTGCTATCCACCCCAAAAGAAAGTGTTCCCTGTTGATATTTCACTGAGTGGGGTTAGCGGTAGATCGGTGTCAACTAATAAAGCTGACGGTAAAAAATCGTCGTTAGGCTACGTGAGTGAACAGGATCGGCTGGCCGACTTTTTGGCGGCAAAGGGTGTCTGGTCGTTGCCACTTTTTTTCGCCTTGGGCGTGCTATTGGCCTTTACGCCGTGTGTTCTCCCTATGATCCCCATTCTGTCCGGAATTATTACAGCTGATAAAGCCATTACCCAAGGAAAGGCGTTTGTATTATCCCTTGCCTATGTATTGGCGATGGCGCTGACCTATGCGTTAATCGGTGTGTTAGCGGTTGCCTCAGGTGCAAACCTGCAAGCGGTGTTTCAGCACCCCGCAGTACTGATAACGTTTAGTGCGTTGTTTGTGTTCTTATCACTCCCCATGTTCGGTGTTTTCGAGCTACAGCTTCCAGCAGCGTGGCAGAACTGGCTGACAAACATGAGTCAACGCCAACGGGGCGGACAACTCATTGGCGTTTCTGTCATGGGCGGATTGTCGGCGCTGATTGTGGGCCCCTGTGTGGCGGCCCCTCTGATTGGCATACTGACCTACATTACACTAACAGGTGATATGGTTTTTGGCGGATTAACGTTATTTGTATTGGGATTGGGGATGGGTTTGCCATTGCTGGTTATCGGTACGACAGCGGGTCGATGGCTTCCTCATGCGGGCCCTTGGATGCAGGTAGTAAAAGCCGGGTTTGGTGTTGGTCTTTTGGCCGTTGCCATTTGGTTGCTAAGCCGAATATTGCCAACCCCTGTGAATATGCTGCTTTGGGCTCTGCTGTTGTTAGGTGTTGCTTTCGCTCTTATGTATTTTGGGCGTGGTGCTAATCGACGGGTAACGTTTATCAGTAGCACTACCGGCCTTATATCAACGTTTTTAGGGGCAGCGCTGATTTGGGGTGCGGCGTCAGGCGTGAGTGATATCAATCAACTCTTGTCATCCCTACCATTCGGAGCTGCGCCTCAAAACGCTTCAGAAGCTGTTGAAAAACCGGTATTTACGCGTATTAAGTCCATCGAGGATCTTGATGCAAAGTTGAAGGCTGCGGGGCAATCGAAAAAGCCTGTGATGCTGGACTTCTATGCAGATTGGTGTGTCAGTTGCATAGAAATGGAGCAAAGTACATTTCACGATCCACGTGTTGCGAAGTTGATGTCTCGCTTCGCCCTGCTTCAGGCGGATGTGACTAAGAATGATGAAACGGACCAAGCGCTATTGAAACACTTTGGCATATTTGGTCCACCAGCGATTCTCTTTTTTCCACCGAAGGAAAATGAGAAGCGACAATATCGCGTTGTTGGATTCATGAAAGCCGACGAGTTTTCATCACTGCTTGATACCGTTTTAAAAGCCGCACGCATTGACAATTTATAGGTCTGTTTCAGGAAACTACTATGTCTAATAAACCATTCTCATTCTTCTTAAGATCGGCCCCTTGGCTCGGTGGAATATTTTTATTGTTGTCCCTGTCGGTGTCTGCTCATGCAGATGAGGCAGTTGATCGTATTTATGAGCAGCTCAAACCACGTGTTAATGATCTGACTCGAGGTGCTATCAGGGAATCGACGGTAAGCGGGCTCTACCAAGTCACACTCGGTTTTGACGTGCATCACGTCACATCCGATGGGCAGTATCTGATTACCGGCGACATCATTGAATTAACGTCTGGAAAACGGATTGCATCATCTGGGCTGGATGCTAAGCGAAGCCGTATGATTGCCAGCGTGAGTGAGTCGGATATGGTGATTTTCCCGGCCCAAGCTGAGCCGAAAGCTACGATCACGATCTTTACAGATATAACTTGTCCCTACTGTCGGAAGTTACATAAAGAAGTTGATTCGCTTAATGAAGCGGGTATCACCGTCCGCTATCTTGCCTTTCCTCGACATGGAA
>CAKZQF010000115.1 GCA_937139475.1 uncultured Gammaproteobacteria bacterium
TCATCACAGATTTGCGCCAAAGCGATTGCCGTTAATGGCGTGACTTCTGACGGTTTTAAAATCATGGTACAACCGGCGGCAAGTGCTGGTGCCACCTTCCATGCTGCCATTAGCATCGGGAAGTTCCAAGGAATAATGGCCCCTGCAACACCTAGCGGCTGTTTAATTGCCTTTGCGCTAAAACCCGGCTCGCCTAGCTCAATGGGTTGTTCGCAATCATTATCAAGCGAGCAGGCTAAATCGCCGTAAAATGAAAAGGTTGCGGCGGTATCTTCAATATCCCATTTAGCTTCAGGATACGGCTTACCGTTATCTTTTACTTCAAGCTTAGCCAGCTCATCTACTCTATCGGTGATTAGCTGCGCTATTTTGTGCAGGTAGCCTCCGCGCTCACTGCCTGATAAATTGGACCAACTGCCACTATCAAACGCTTGGCGCGCGGCTTGTACTGCTGCGTTGATGTCTTGGCTATTGCCTGCCGGAATATTGGCAATGACTTGTTCGGTGGCTGGGTTTATCACCTCAAATGTGTCATTTGAATGTGGGGTGGTCCACTGGCCATTGATGTAGTGTTTATTATTCATTGTTATTATCCACTGGGTGAGTTTCTAATGATAATTTGGCAACGTCAGCGATAAAATTCTCACTTGCGCGCATGCCACACGGTGTTGCTTGTGGAATAAATACCGCATCACCAGTAACTAAGGTTATTTCTTGCTGTTGATTGTAAATAACGATCGTTCCTTGAGTGACGTAGATAAATTCGTGACAAGGATGTGCACTCACTCGTTCGCTATAGGTACTGTGGTTACTTTTGCCACTGCTAAATTGCTTGGTGGTATCAAGGTAATCCTGACCATCTATGAGTAGCTTATCAGTACTTGGTTTTTCTGGCATGGCATAGTGAGGATGCTCCCAGATAACGAAGTATTTTCGCAAATAGCCTTGTTGATGCCATTGGCAATCATGTCCTTTAGGAATGACAAAGCTTTGTCCACTATTAACCTGCTCTAGTTCACCGGTTGCGTTATTCTTAATCTGGGCTTGCCCTTCAAGCAGCACCATAAATTCGTCGCAGGGATAAGCCCCCGGCTCCTCAACCATATCGGTTGTGTCCCATACACCGACATAGAGGCCAATGTCGTCATTTTCATAGGCCATATGACTATGTTGTATCGGCAACGATGAGCTAAACATGGACTGCTCTAACTCATCTTGTGCTTCACCGAACCCTGCTGGATTGGGGGTTAATTTTATTATCTTTGAGGTCATTGATAACCCTTAGTCGATTAAAAGCCCCGTGATAATACTACGCTCGGGTATTATTGCCACGGGATAACATTAGCTTGGAAAAGAGAAACTAGCACCTTCACGGACGCCACTGGATGGCCAACGCTGGGTAATGGTTTTTCGCTTAGTATAAAAACGCACTCCGTCAGGTCCATAAGCGTGTAAATCACCAAATAATGAACGCTTCCATCCGCCAAAACTATGATAAGCAACGGGAACCGGCAGTGGAACATTAATCCCCACCATACCAACTTCGATATGATCAGAGAAATAACGTGCTGCTTCACCGTCACGGGTGAATATACAGGTACCATTACCGTATTCATGGTCATTAATCAGCTGCATCGCCTCCTGCATTGATTTAACTCGGATTACCTGTAATACCGGTCCGAAAATTTCTGCTTTGTAGCTGTCCATCTCCTTGGTGACATCATCGATAAGGGTTGCGCCAACAAAGAACCCATTTTCATAACCAGCTACTTTTGGTGCACGCCCATCGACAACGATGCTAGCCCCTTGTCGCTCTGCGCTATCGATAAAGCCAACAACCTTTTCTTGATGCGCCTTGGTGATCACCGGGCCAAAGTCATTAGTTGCATCGCTATAGACTCCAACGCTCAATCCAGCCATGGCATTTTTCATGGTCGTAATGAGTTTATCAGCGGCTTCGTCACCAACAGCAACCGCGACTGATAGTGCCATACAGCGTTCGCCAGATGAGCCAAATGCAGCACCCAGTAATTGATTTACTGCATTGTCGATATCGGCATCAGGCATCACAATAGCGTGATTTTTGGCGCCGCCTAAGGCTTGACAACGTTTGCCATTGGCGCTGGCTGTGGCATAAATATGCTCCGCGATTGGTGTTGAGCCAACAAAGCTAACGGCTTTAACCCGCTCATCAGTTAGCAAAACATCAACCGCTTCTTTGTCGCCGTTAACGATATTCATTACGCCGTCAGGTAGGCCTGCTTCCTTTAGTAATTGTGCGATATAAAGGGTTGAGCTTGGATCACGCTCTGAAGGTTTTAATACAAACGTATTGCCGCACACTATTGCTAGCGGGAACATCCACATTGGTACCATTGCAGGAAAATTAAATGGCGTAATACCTGCTACTACGCCTAGTGCTTGAAACTCGCTCCACGAGTCTATACCTGGACCAACATTGCGGCTATGTTCCCCCTTTAATAGCTCTGGCGCGCTGCAGGCGAATTCGACATTTTCTATACCGCGTTGCAATTCACCGGCGGCATCGTGGGATATTTTCCCGTGTTCTTTGCCAATCAGTTGGCAGATGGTATCGGCATTTTTCTCAAGCAGTTCTTTAAAGCGAAACATTACCCGTGCACGCTTCATTGGCGGCGTGTTACGCCACTCGGGAAAAGCGGCTTGCGCTGCACTAATCGCTTGTTCAACGGTTTGTTTTGAGGCTAAGGCAACTTGCGTGTCACTGCCACCCGTTGCAGGATTGAAGACTGCTTGTGAGCGATGATTATCATTAATTAATTCACCGTTGATTAGGTGGCCTACTGTATTTGTCATGTTTGTCTCCGAGAGTAAGTCTGCTTACGAATAGGGCTACTTGAACGACAAGCCGCCGTGAATACGTCCTTGTAGGCTTAGATTCAGCATCCATGCTGAATAAACTTGTCTTTTAAATACGCCATATTCGTTTTTTAAAATTTGCTGTGCTGTGTTACTTAATCTATTTCATTGAATGTTTCGCCAAGGGCGTCAAGTAACGAATCTATTTCTGCTTGTGTTGCTGTGAACGGCAGTCCTATTTGAATCGTGCTGCCGCCATAGCGAACGTAGAATCCCCTGTTCCACATTTTCATCGCGATTTGATATGGGCGCTTGGCCGGCTCCCCGTTGATAGGGGCGATGGTAAAGCCTGCGGCAAAACCATAATTACGAATATCAGTAACGTGTTTACAGCCTTTAAGTTGATGTACTGCGTGCTCAAAGTAGGGGCTTTGCTCTGCGACACGCTCGATCAACTGATCTTTTTGTAATACTTCTAGTGCAGCGATACCTGCAGCACAAGCCACTGGGTGAGCTGAATAGGTATAACCGTGAGGAAACTCAAGCATATAATCAGGGCCACCTTGTTCCATGAAGGTGTCATAAATTTCTTGCTTGGCAATAACCGCACCCATCGGGATAGCGCCATTGGTCATCTGCTTGGCAATATTGATGATATCTGGCGTTACGCCAAATGCCGCTGAACCAGTATTAGCGCCCATTCGACCAAAAGCGCAGATCACTTCATCAAAGATCAACAGTATATTGTGCTGATCGCATATTTCACGTAAACGGTTTAAGTAACCCACCGGTGGTGGAATAACCCCGGCAGACCCAGCCATGGGTTCGACAATGACTGCGGCAATATTTGAGGCATCATGCAGTGCAATCAGTTCTAATAGTTCATTGGCAAGCTCTGCACCTGTCTTGGGCTGCCCCTTAACAAAGGCATTTTCTGGTAACATGGTGTGGCGCAAATGGTCGGCATCGACCGCATTACCAAACAGTGAGCGATTGGCTGCAATGCCGCCAACTGATATCCCACCAAAATTTACACCGTGATAGCTAAGCCCGCGGCCAATTAGCTTAGTCTTGCTCGCTAACCCTTTTTTACGCCAATAAGCACGCGCCATTTTTAATGAGGTTTCAGCCGATTCTGAGCCCGAGCCGGTATAAAAGACGCGGTTTATTCCCTGTGGCATAAACTCGACGATTTTTTCAGCAAGTTCAAATGATTTCTTATGGCCAAATTGAAACGCCGGTGCGTAGTCAAGTTCGCTGACTTGCTTGCTTACCGCTTGGGTTATCTCGCTACGGCCATGACCTAAGCCGCAACACCAAAGGCCTGAAAGACCATCGAAAATCTGTCGGCCATCGGCATCGGTGTAGTAGTTGCCTTGAGCTGAGGTAATGATCCGCGGATCTTTTTTAAATTGGCGGTTGCCAGTAAATGCCATCCAGTGTGCATCAAGTTGAGCTTGGGTAATACCATGATTATTATTCATTGTCGTTCTCAATCGGTTAATGACGATTGACTTCATTATGGCGCGCTTGTTAGATTAATAAATTCAAACTTAATTAATCTTAGTTAAGTAATTGGTTAACTATTTATATGACGAAGAAAAATATACTGCCCCATCGCCTAGGTGACTCCCATATACGTTTATTACGCATCTATAAAACGGTGATTGAATGTGGCGGCTTTGCTAGCGCCGAAGCTGAGCTAAATATTACTCGACCCGCAATTAGCTTGGCGGTTTCAGAACTTGAATCGCTGACCAATATGCGTCTTTGCCACCGGGGACGGTCAGGGTTCTCGGTTACCGAGCAAGGAAAGGCGGTGTATGACTCTGCGCTACAACTATTGGCTAGCTTGGAAACATTTAAGGCGCAGATCAATGCAATCAATACCGATTTGGTTGGTGATCTTAATATAGGCATCACCGATAACTTGGTGACTAATGAACAGATGAGGATCACACGCTCTTTAAGCTCATTTAAGCATATTGCGCCACAGGTGGTATTTAATATTCGAATGATCCCGCCCAATGAAATAGAAGCAAACGTACTCGATGGCCAGCTTCATATCGGTGTTGTGCCGGACCTGCGGAGTTTATCTGGGCTAAATTATTTGCCCCTATACAAAGAGAAGTCACAGCTGTATTGCAGCGAGCAGCATCCATTGTTTAATCAAGATTTGGACTTGCTAACTGACAATGAGTTGGCTAAATATGATGCGGTTGTTCCCAGCTACGCACAGCCTTTGGTTATTAAGCAGCAACAAAAAATGCTTAAGGCAACAGCGACGTCAACGGATCGAGAAGGTATCGCTTTTCTGATATTAACCGGGCGTTTCGTTGGCTTTTTGCCCACTCATTTTGCGCAGCGCTGGGTCTCCCAGGATATTCTTCGGCCAATTGCGCCACATAAACGCTTTTTCCATACCGACTTTTCCGCTATTACGCGAAAGGGAACTCGCGCTAATTTAATTTTAGATACCTATCTAAAAGAGCTTAAGAAAACTGGCTAAAGCTTTTCCCCCAATTTAGATAAAAGCAATTAGGCTTGTATTTTAGTAGTTTAAATATGAGCGTTTTTGCTTGTTTGTCTATTTCTGGTGCTACATTAAATATTTGATTTTATGGCTAGAGTTTTATTCTTATTGGTGTTTTAATAAGCCAATAATGTAACTGGTCAGTCCACAGGGTTTGAATATGTCAGAACAAAATCAGCGGGTAATAATTGAGTATCAAGAGGATATTGCTATTGTGAGCCTCAATCGCGGCAACAAATATAATGCGCTAGACATGGCGATGTTTGATGGCATTGTTGGGGCTGTTAATACCTTAAAAGAAAACCGAGAGATTCGAGCGGTTATTCTCAAGGGAGAGGGCAAAGGTTTCTGCGCTGGACTTGATATGGTATCGGTGATGAAGAACCCACTAAATGTGCCAACCCTGCTGAAAAAAGAAGATGGGGTTATTTCAAATCTTGCCCAAGATGTTGGTTACTTGTGGCGTAGTGTACCGGTTCCTGTGATTGCGGTAACCCACGGCTCTTGCTTTGGTGGGGGTATGCAAATCGCACTGGGTGCTGATTTTAGATACTCTACACCAGATTGTCGCTTCTCTATTATGGAAGCCAAATGGGGACTTATTCCTGATATGAGCCTAAGTGTTACATTGCGCGAATTAACCCGAATTGATGTAGCGAAAGAACTCACCATGACGGGGCGAATTTTTGAAGCACCAGAAGCGCTAGCGTTAGGCTTGGTTACTAAGGTCTGTGATGACCCATTTGAGCAAGCGATGGCGTTTGCGAAATCGTTAAAGCCTCGCTCTCCAGATGCAGTAATGTATGCGAAGAAGCTATTCAATGATAGCTGGGTGAGCGATGACAAAGCGGCATTAGATTATGAAACCCGTTATCAGAAAAAGCTGCTTGGGCGTTGGAACCACCTAGTCACCGCAAGCCGTAATTTCTTTAACAGTCCGCTAAAGCATAAAAAAAGAGGGGAAGGTTAACCTCCCTTCTATTACATATACTGCTTGAATATTTTATCGATGTTAGCTCGGCGAAAGCGGGTTAACCATTTTCTTACCAACTCAGGGTAATCAGATGGTGAATCGAGTTCTTGCCAATCGGTAATGCGCTGGGTATGGGTTATAATTTCTTGATGCTCACGCTCAAATGTTTTCTCTAACTGCCCATTCTTATCATCGATCAATAATCCATTCTCAATATCTAAACGCCATGCCCTCGGGTTTAGATTATTGCCGGTTAACAGGTGATAGCGCCCGTCGACACGGACACCTTTCAAGTGAAACGAGTTTTTATCATGACGCCATAAACGGATATTGAGCAGGCCGCTATCTAAGGATTTCTGATGACGTTTAGCAAATGCTTTAAGCATGGTTTCATAAAGGTAGGGAATTAAACCAATTTTACTAAAAGGCTGATCTTCTGGGATAAAGAAATCACTGGCGTGTTTATCGCCAACAACAATATCAATTTTAATTCCTAGGCGTAATAAGCGGGTGATATCGCGTTTTAGCACGCCCGGTAAATTAAAGTATGGAGTATATAGCACCAAATGGCTTTTACACTGCCGCAGTTGCTGGTGAATCACTTTATTCAATTGATTGGTTCGCTTACCTAAGCCGATAAGTGGCGTTATTGTTAGCGAATCATTACTCATGCTTGGTAATTGGTATTTGGAACGCGTTAACTGTTTGTGCTGTGCCGCTACTTTCTTTTTGAATTTGCTGTCGAGTTGTAATGGGAAGCGATTAAAAAGATACACCCCCTCACTTGGGATCAGCGCTTGCTGCAGGTATTGGACAAAACTATTGGCTAACTCAAGTGAGTTAATGGTGCAGTAACGATCGTAACGATAGCGCTCACCTTGATGCAGGTAGATATTGTTGAT
>CAKZQF010000116.1 GCA_937139475.1 uncultured Gammaproteobacteria bacterium
TTCGGCCTTACATTTGCCACATTGCTGACATTGCTAATTGTGCCAGTACTATATTCAATATTTATGAAAGTAAAAGTCAACTAATCAGTAGCTTAGCTGTTAAAAGGTCTAACGATATCCTCGTTAGACCTTTTTTTGCCAAAACCCTAATTTATGGGTGTCCCACATTTACTTCTCCAAATTTACCTTTCCAAACTTCCCCTAAACTCAAAGTGAGCTTATTTGGTGATAATGTCTAAACACTTGAAAATAATTAATAACATTGACTAGTGGTTAGTAGTTAGTGGGTAGTGTATTATTTGCCCTCGTTTTTTTTGTTTTTTTGATTGATTGTTTCGGCAAGGAAGGTTGGAGCTAGTTTATGAGATATTTCTTTATTTTTTCTTTGGTTTTTAGTGCTTTTTTGGCAGGCCAGTCGGTAAATGCGGCGGAAGTTGGTGAAACGCCAAGTATGAATAGTAAGATCCAAAAGCTTAAACGACGTGCTGAGAAATTACATAAAGAACTATCTGTTCTTGAAGAGGATTTACTATATCCTGCCAGTAGTCAGTTGGCAGTTTATGTCTCCATGGGAACCGCTTCGCTTGATATGGACTCCATTGAAATGTTGGTTAATGGCAAACGTGTTGCTAATTATCTCTACTCTGATGAACAAATGACTGCTTTTACACAAGGTGGCATTCAACAATTGTATCTAGACAATGTAGCCACCGGTTTTATTGATATCGATATTTCAATAAAAGGTAAGCAGTTAAAGGGCAAAGGCGATGATGCGGTTCGTTATTCTGGTCAAGTAACGCAGCGTTTTCATAAAGGCAATTCTGCATTGGCAATAGAGCTTGTGATTGACGCTATTGTTGCGTCTTCGAGTATTACGACAAAACTAGTTCAGCGATAAACGAACATGAAGCAGAGTCTACTCAAGAGCTTATGGCTGACTGTGTTATTGCTGTGTTGTAGTTACACGGTAAGTGCGGCTATTTCTCTACATAAACTAGCGAAATTTAATTATGCTGATGGTCAATATAGGCAGGCGCTCACCTGGTTAGATAATCAAGAAGACAGTGAACTTAAAGCCAAGACACTAGTTAAGTTAGGCTTGTTTGACGAAGCAAGTTTGGTCTTTGAAAAGCTTGCCACAACAATTGCGATGCGTGAACAGGCTGTATTTTGGTTAAACCAAGCAGCCCGCCACTTTTATAGCGGTGAAGTTGACATGGCAAAAACTGCTTTGTTACGCGTTTCCGCGCCGCTGTCTAAAGATATTGCCCCACAGTTTTACTACCTCAGTGCACGGCTTGCGTTGTTAGCGTCAGATTTCACCAAGTTTCATCAGCAACAGGCCAATATTCCTGCAAATTCAGTGTTGAACGATTATCTGGCGCATCATTTTATTCTTTCGAAGATCAAGCGACAAAAACTGAGCGTCGATGATTTACAGCGTCACCCGATTAGAAAGATACCAGCATCTAGTGCTTTGACTGCTTTATCTGAGAGAACACTTTTGGCCATGGGGCTGGCGTTTGTAGAGCAGGGGGATAACGCTGCGGCTATTTCGGCTTTTGAACAAATTCGCCTGCAATCACCTTTTATCGAATCAGCGTTATTGGGCTATGGTTGGGCACTAAATAACACTCAGCAATTTTCAAAAGCACATCAAGTATTCGTGATGATTGAGCAAAAGAATCCAACATTTTATTTTGATGAAAACGCGTTGCGTGGCTATGCCTTTGCAAAGCAGCGATTAGGTCATTTGGCGGGGGCAAACCAATTGCTCGAGTCTGGCTTAATTGCTTTTACAAAAGAGAAAAATGAGTTGATTCAATTGAGTCAGCGCTTTGCTTTTAATGGTGCATGTTTGAAAGCGCTCGTGGTTAAAGCATCTGCTGCAAATTGTCATTCGGCAACTAGCGAACTGGTGGAGTTGCTCGCGAGCAATAGTGTGGCTTTAGCAAAGGACCAACTAAGCGATATTGCATCGCTTCAGGATGACTATACGGCCCAGCTTTCGGAGCTAAAGGTGCATCACAGCCGGCTGTTAGAGCGAAAGAATCGAGTCAACAAGCGTCTTGAGCAATTACCTTTAGCCGACGTGTTGTCCTTTATAGAGCAGCTAAGTAGTCAACGCGACACACTTGCCAGCGCCATCAATACAGCCCTGGAAAAAAGGGACACCCACTTTTTCCTATCTGAAAAATATCTTAAGCAACAAGAAACTATAGATAAGTTATACAAAGAAATGGTGTTACTTAAGCGCGCCGGACTAATTAATGTGGACTCACAACGCCGCGTTGATTTTATGCAGCGCACGTTGTGGTGGCACAGTAAAAGTAATTTTGCCAAGAACAGCAACTCGACCAAGACATTGCTTGAGCAACTCGACAAGCAGATTACTCAGCTACGCGGCATGCATTCAGAGTTTGTACAGTATGCGGCAGTGGTAAATGATATCGATGAGGACTTATCACGTATTGAAGCATTGACGCTTGAGCTAAAACAGCAACAACAATTAGCCAAGCAACTCAATGAGCAGGTCATGCAATCTCTTAGTAATCAGTTCGTTGAACATGTCGCAGGTCGCCTGAAGGCGCTTGAGAAATCAATAATTAATACCAAGTTAAGTCGTTTAAAAATCCAAGATAGCAGTTATCAAAAGCAACAGGCGCTAGCTAGCAGGGGAGTGTCAAATGATTAACTTTAAGCAAACTATTATCGTCATCTTTTGCTTATTTAGCTCGGCTTTACTAGCAGAGGTAGCACCAACAAAGAAACCGTTAACCTTAGCCAGCATTAGTGCTAAAGCGGTGCCAAACACAAATGAGCTCAATGCACCTACGTTAGCACAGCTAATCGCCGACTATGATGAGCTGTTGCGGCTAACCAAAGCGCCTGATTTGATTGAGCAGCTGCGTTATCGTCAAGCCCAGTTATTCTTGCATAAAAGTGAGTTGGCTCAAGAGCTTGGTGAGGCGTTAGCGAATGATGAACAGGGGTATTACGATCATTCAATCCTGACCTATCGCACGCTGATTAAGGACTATCCAAATAGTGAATATGGCCAGCATCTCTATTATCAATTGGCTAAGGCCTATGATTTACAAGGAGATAGCGATGCAAGCCATCAAACGGTTAAAGCGTTATTGGACAACTATCCAGACAACCAATATGCACTAGAGCTTTATTTTAGAAGTGGTGAGTATTATTTCTCACAGCAAGCATATCAGCAAGCAACAGCGGCCTATCAACACCTAGTAACGCAAGCTGATTCACCGTATTTCCAAACCGCTTTGTATATGATGGCTTGGTCGCATTTTAAGTTGGCGAATAACGATGATGCGCTTAAATATTTCTCTCAGTTGCTCGATGTGAGTTTACCGAGTAGCCCAAGTTTATCACTTGATATAAGCACCTTAGTTAAAGGTAATCGCCAGTTAGTTGGTGATTCACTTGAGGTCATGGCAATGATATTTGCCAGCGACAAGTCGGCGCAGCGTTTATCATCGCACTATAGCGACATTGGTGGGCGCTATTATGAATACCTGGTGTATGAAATACTGGCTCAGCGCTACTTAGATGATGACCAATATCGCGACCGCGCCTTAACTTACGCGGCGTTTGTGCAGCGCTATCCTGGACATGTTAAATCGCCGAACTATGCCTTAAAGGAAATTGAGAGCTATCAGCAAGGTCAATTTGCCAAGCTTGCCTATCAAGCCAAAAAAGACTTTGTTGCTCGCTATGGTATCTCTGGGGTTCATTGGGCTAGCTGGAGCGATGAGCGTCGTTTAACCGTGACTGATACACTTAAATCTTTTTTAAATGAAATTGCGCAAGACTATTATCGCGCTGGCGAGAAAGCGGCTAACAGTGAACAAAAACAACGCTTATATGCATCGGCTTCAACAGTATTTTTTGAGTATATCAATACCTTTGACGATGATGAGACAGTCGCATTTTTGTATGCTGAAAGCCTCTACGCCAGCGGGCAATATGCCAAAGCCATTACGGCGTATGAACAATATGCTTATCAGCAACACGATTCATATCAAGCGGTGGCAGCAAAGCAGGCTGATGCCGCTTATAGCGCATTATTAGCTCATCGCACCTTATCGCACAATGAACCTGTACCTAAACAATTAACAACGCTTTCTGCACGCGAGTTAAGTACGCTCAAGTTTATTGAGACCTTTAGGCATGATAAACGCAACTTGCTGGTACTTGAGCAGTTAATGAAAGAGCGCTTTAAGGCTAATCGCTTCCTCGCTACCATTGAAAGTGCCAATCAAATGGTTGCACGTGGTGAATCGATTGGTACTGATAAAATTCAAGATGCTCGTTTGTTAATGGCACATAGCCGTTTTAAGTTAGGTGAATTTGCTTTAGCGGCCAGTGAATATAAAACAGTTCTCGGGCTGTTAGCGGCTAATGATAAACGTAAGAACGAGGTAACCGAAAATTATGCTGCCGGTTTGTATGAACAAGCTAAGGTGCATATCGCAGCCAATGATTTGGCTAAGGGTATCGATTGGTTAGTCGCTGTCATTGAAAAAACGCCGAGCTCATCGCTGCGTAAAATTGCTCAGTTTAATGCCGCGCAATATCTCTATCAACTTAAAGAGTTTGACCGGGCAATAGCCTATTTAGATGATTTTAGGTCGCGCTTTGTTGGCGACAAACTGGGTATCAATATACCCAAGCAAATAGCCTCTATTTACGAGCAGCAAGAAGACTGGGGCAATGCTGCCATAGAATATTTGGCGATTGCTAATAATACTCAAGATAAGATAGAGCAACAGCAGCCGCTTTATCTTGCCGCGCAATATTTTGAACGAGCTGGCCAGTCTGCTAAAACCCTCGATACCTATCGCCGCTACGCTCATGCTTACACTCGTCCATTTGACCGCGCCGTAGAAGCACGTTTTAAACTATCAGAGATTTATCGTTTGGATAATCAGGTCAACAAACGCCAGTTTTGGTTAAAACGTTTGATAACTATTCACGATAAAGCGGGGGCTGTGGCCACATCACGTTCGAAAAGTCTGGCTGCTAAAAGTGCTTTATATTTTGCACAAACCGCGCAGCAGCAATTTAATCGTGCCAAGTTAACCTTGCCGTTGCGTAGCAGTCTAGCGGTTAAAAAGCGCCGCTTGAAGCAAGCGTTGCAGGCATATCAAAAAGCCTCCACCTATCAGCTCGCTAGTATTACTACCGAGTCGACTCATCAAATGGCTGAGATTTATCGCCAGTTAGCCCAAGATTTAATGTCATCTCAACGACCCAAGGGGCTGGATGATTTGGCGCTGGAGCAATACGAGATATTACTTGAAGAGCAAGCTTACCCGTTTGAAGAGCAAGCAATTGCGATTTATGAAAACAATACCAAACGCAGTTGGCAAGGTAACTATGATAGCTGGATCAAGCAAAGCTTTGCTGCGCTAGCCGCTATTCTTCCTGGGCGTTACAACAAGGCCGAAACCGTGGAGGTCGATCAAGATGTTATTTATTAGAGCTAGTCTAATTGCGTTATTGGCAGGCTTTGTTTTAGTTGGGTGTCAAAGCACCCAGCAGATAACCGATTCAGGCTCAAGCGATCCTATTGTCGTTGTGCCAGAGCGAGTTAGTGTTGTTAGCCCAGAGACAGCGGCTAACACGGTGATTGATTTCTCTTCAAAAGAGCTTGGATTAGCCGAGCAAATGTTTAACGCCCCCAATTTATACCTAACGTCAAATACCCCACTGGCTCCACATATTAAAGCGCAGTTTATTGCTGCCACAAAGCAGCTAAAACAAGGGCAAGTTGCTGCTGCCAAGTTGGCGTTTGATAAATTAACCGAACAAGCACCGAGCCTGTCAGGGCCCTGGCTAAAGCTGGGTGATATTGCGCTGGCTCGGTCTGAGCCCGCAATGGCGTTAACGCATTTTAAGCAGGCGTTGGCGGTTAACCCAAATAACTATGTAGCAAGTAGTCGCATTGCAAGCCTTTTGCGAGAACAGGGTGACTTTGATGGCGCAAGACAACACTATGAAAAGGCCCTTAAAGCGTGGCCAGGCTTGGTTAGTGCGCATATTAATTTAGGGATATTGTACGATCTCTATTTAGGTAATAAAGAGGATGCATTAGCCCACTATAAGCTGGCACAAAAGCTTAATGAGTTAGATAACAAACCGGTTAACAAGCAGCTCAAAATTTGGATTATTGATGTTGGCCGGCAGCTTAAAGCCCGCGCCAAGCGAGGAGGGTAACTGATGATTAAAGCATGTCTACTAAGTTGTTTGCTATTAGTCAGTTCTGGTGTAATTGCCGCCACTGATAAGCCTGACGTGGTGGTTATTGAAACGACGATCATTGGCGGCAAACAAGCCCCTAAATTTTTATCCATCGTACCGTGGCGGTTGCAACGTCAAATGACGTTAAGTACCCAGCCAACCGGATTACAACATAAACGGCTTAAACCGTTGGAACCCCAAGAATTTGAGCGAACATTAGGTTTGCTCACAACCAAAACACAACTTAAAGCACAATAGGCAACTTTCATGGATTTTTACACAACTGTAGTTCGATTTTTTCAAGACGGCGGCGCGTTTATGCTACCAATCTCTATCGTGTTGGCGATTGGTTTAGCCATTGCAGTAGAGCGCTGGATATTTCTTACCAGCTCCAACAGCGCCAACAAGAAGGCGTTGAAACATATTCAACCATTGTTAAATCAACAAGACTACCGCGCGATTAGCCAATACGCTAATTCAAATAAATCGACCATTGCCAGTCTTGTTGCTGCGGGTTTAGAGCGCTTAGAGCATAGCCCTCGCCGTGAAGACATCGAATATGCGATGGAGGAAAGTGTGGTTGAGGCACTGCCTCGCTTAGAAAAGCGTACCGCGTATTTAGCCACGCTTGCCAACATTGCAACTTTGCTGGGGTTGTTGGGCACTATTATCGGTTTAATCGCGGCGTTCTCTGCGGTTGCCAATGCCGATCCTGCTGAAAAAGCATCGTTGCTATCACAAAGTATTTCGGTCGCAATGAACACCACCGCTTTTGGTTTGATTGCAGCGATTCCATTACTGGTGTGCCACAGTGTGATTCAAACAAAAACCACTGAAATTATCGACTCTATGGAAGCAACAGGGGTTAAGTGTTTGAACTTATTGTCGGTTCGTCATTCAAGCAAAGAGTCTGTGGAACGCTAACAATGTTTAACAAGAATCGTCGTCATAACGAAGATCCTGAACTCGATATCACCTCTTTTATGAGCCTGATGATTGTATTGGTGCCTGTGTTACTCATGATGATGGTGTTTTCCCACATCACCATTCTAGAGCTGCAACTACCTAACCCAGATAACGCCCAAGCGGCAGAGGCTAATAAGGTGAAGCATCTGGAGCTGGCGGTTGATGAACACGCGCTTGCTTTATATTACCCACAGGGTGCGCTATTAAAACGCATCGAAAAAGTGGATGGTAAGCATGACTATGCAACACTGGTTCAAGCACTTAAAGAAGTGAAGTTCTTGCTTGATCAAAAGGGGATAGAGAAGACCGAGATTAATTTGCTACTGGCGGCTAACACGAACTATCAAACCATTGTCTCAGTGATGGATAGTGTGCGCTCATACCAAACCGTGGTGGCTGCGTCCTTGGTCGATGCAGAGCTATTTCCAGATATCTCGTTGGCTGATTTACCTAGTGCGTTAGTTAATGTTCCTGCTATTGACGGGGAGCTAGTCCAATGAAGCTATCAGTAAAAGCGAAACGGGCAATGCGCCATCAGGCTCGAATGAAAAAAGTTTCTAAGTTGAGTCTTGTTTCTTTAATGGATATTTTTACCATTTTGGTGTTTTTCTTGATTGTAAACTCATCAAGCGTTGAGGTGTTAGAAGCGGATAAGAGTATTAAGTTACCCCAGTCGCTTTCTAAAAACTTGGCACAAGATAGTTTACTGTTGTTGGTTAATGACAAAGATCTTATCTTGCAGGGCAAGAAGATTGCCAGCATTGAGGATATTGCCAGTAGCAAGGATGAAGTTGTTGCATCGCTTGCAAGTGAACTTAGCTATCACAAGGGGCGCCAAGTACCATCTGATGATCCTACCCAAGCAAGTGCAATAACGGTGATGGGAGATAAAGGCATCGAATATGCGTTGCTTAAAAAAATCTTGCTAACCTGTGCCAAATCTGGCTTTGGTGATATTTCATTGGCGGTTGAACAAGGCGCCAAGCCAAAGGGAGAAGAAGGAGAGGGCAATGTCCAATCCGACAGTTAATAGCACATTGCCTTTGTTTGAATTTAACTTCTGGCAAGACCGCGCGAATGACAATAAAATCTTTCATCGGATTAGCTGGCTATTTCTGGTCATCACGTTAATTTTTGCTGGGGTAGTGAAAATTAGCCAACTGCCGGAGGTAACACGTGCTGAAAAAGAAAAAATACCGCCGCAATTAACCAAGATTATTGAGCGCATCACCATTGAGCCAAAGCCTGAGGTTGAAAAGAAAAAACCTGTAGTAGAGGATAAGGTAGAGCCAGAGAAGAAGCCTGTGGAAATCAAAGCGAAAGTTATCGACAAGGTCGATAATGTAGCGATTGAGAAAGCGCGCGAACGAGCTAAAAACAGTGGTTTGTTAGCCATGGCAGATGATTTAGCCGCAATGCGTGACATGATAGAAATGCCAAGCATAACAGAGCCCTTAGCAAGGTCAGAAGAAGTGATAACAGCGCCTGATACACAAGCGATAGAAGTTTTTGAAGCGACTGCAGCAAAGGCCACTACCGCAGTGAACACCCAGTCTGGCGCAAGTGATATTGCCCTGGTTAATCGCGATGTCGTGGTGCTGGCTGATAAAGAAGTGGTGGGCGGTAGTCTTGGGGGAACCGCAACTGAGTTAAATGAAAATAACTCAACTGATGGCGCTGGCGATGCACAGTCGGCGAAGCGTAAAGTAGATGCCATTCGCCTTGTACTTGATCGCAATAAAGGCGCGTTCTACACCATTTATCGTCGTGCATTGCGTAAGGAGCCTTCACTTGAAGGTAAAGTCGCAATGATGATTGTGGTTGAACCTAGTGGTTTGGTTTCTGCTGTCGATATCGTTAGTAGTGAATTAGATGACGCTGCCCTTGAGCGCAAGCTTATTGCCCGAGTTAAACTGATTAACTTTGGTAAAGATGTTGGCGAGCAAACAAGTATTAACTATTCATTTAATTTCCTTCCTTATTAAGCTCATTAGCTAATCAATGATGTTTGTTGTTGATTAGCTAAATTTTCATTTCATTTGGTAGTAACTCCCCTTGACCAAACTGCCTCGTCCCTTGTAAAGTGCTGGTTGTTATTTTGTTAAAAATATAAAACAAATAAAACCTAAAGGAGTCTTTATGAGTGAACCGCGTTGCGCATCTTATTACAATG
>CAKZQF010000117.1 GCA_937139475.1 uncultured Gammaproteobacteria bacterium
GAGTACGGTTATGACGGCCTACATGATTTATTCAGTCACTATGATCCTCATTCAGCTTATCTGGAAATGTGAGCAGAATGAGTTTGAAATGAACGCCAAGCGGGTATTGAAGAGTTGCCACTACGTGGGCTCTTACTGCAAGTCTAAGTTCTTAGGTGCCTGTGTTGAAAAACGGCAGTCATATTGCTGCTTTACTTCGCCGCTTTCCCGGATCATTCAAGAGCAAGTGCGTCCGCAATTAGGCCTTGGTTGGGGCAGTGCGAAATCTCCCAACTGTGAAGGTTTGACCGCGAGTCAGTTAAACCAGGTAGATTGGAGCCAAGTCAATCTGGATGAATGGATAGGTATCTTGTCGATAACTGGCAACCTACCTGAAGTACCGTCACTGGATCTCGAAAGACTCACTGGCTCAGGAAGTACGCTAAACGTTGATGGAAACCGTCAAAGTGCCGCAGACAGAGCTATTGAACGGCTAAACGGAATGGATGCCCAGAAACTGCGCCAGGAGGCGACGGAAGAAATTTCGGGGAATAATTGATTCAGATAATTCACCATAACCGTGTGTGCTAAATTGTTGTTTGGCTCGGGATGGCCTGAAATAAGAGGCCATCCTTTTTGCTCACAGGAATAGTTACTTTACTGCTAACTAAATATCGAGCCGAAAGTTTTCTTGTATTTCATCTATCAGTGTTTTTGGCACATCCCATTCTTGAGCAAGCTGACGCCAAGTTGATACGTGCTCAATCGTTGCATCAATAATATCGTCGATCTTTTTCTTGTTAAAAACAGGGCTAAGTTTCTCTAAACTATAGAAATCACTTCGTCTAAAGTTATCTCTTTTACCATTTAAGCTCATCCAATGGCTGTTCACCCATTTACTGCCAGGTTTATAGCTATAAGCTAAATCATAAGCTGGTGCGAGAGACCATTTGTCTTTTTTCAGAATAAAGGCAAAGTTCTTTGAGTGGTCGTCATGATTTCGAGCAATGATATTGAACGTCATGCGCTTGAATAGCTGCTCAGCTTCAACAGCAGAAAGCTTCAACTGTCTGGCTATGCCAAATAACTCTGCGTAAGAAAATGCCCCCGGCTTTTTATAATCAACGTGGGCAAGCCCGTTAAGCGTTTGTACGTGTACCTTGCTGTTTTTAATTCGATCAAACCGTTGTGTAATAAAGTGGCGTCGGTTGCCTTCATGGAGTAAGCGGCATGGCATCATATCGACACCGCATTTTTTAGCCATTAAATGATAAACAAACTCCATTGCTCCATAGCCTAATGGGTCACCGAAGGTTTCTTGATTTTTGTTATGCTCACTAACTCCGTCAAATTTCATCAAATAATGAGTAAAACCACTTGGCACTTTGGCTTGGCCGGAGCGAACTTGAGTAAAATCTTCATTAAATGCTAACACGGCTTTCGGTCGTGCTCCTCCTGCACTCATGCCAACTGATAATAAAGACATCATTGCCTCTCTATCGTCTTGGCCATTTTGTTTTAGTTCTACTTCAAAATTACCTCGTGAATCTAAGATTTCTTGTGCAATAGAAACTAGCGATTGGATTTCTACTTGTTGTGAAGCATTTAAACTTCGTAACTTTGTAGCTGGCGCATACTCAAGAGCTCCCATGCCTCGCTTTCCCGTATATTGGAGGCGTTGAAGTGGTGTAATGTCACCCGGAGAGCGACCTTGACCTGCAACCCATGCGTTGAGAACTGCGTTACCAAAATCATCAGGTAAGGAGTCAGCTATTAAACCTGGTAGTCCTTTAAAGGTATTGAAATCCAGTTCGGGAAAGCTATAAATGCGATTCGATAATGGCATTTTGATTGGGGATAGCTCGACACCTTTTTTTATGAATCCTGGATCATATTCAAATGATCCAAGTCCCTTTTCAGTGTCAAAACTCACTGCTCCAACAACATCGTCTTGGTATGTTATTGTAATGACTTCCATTACCATTCTGGTGCTTCCTCATCTTTGTTACTACGCTGGCCAGAGGCTCTCTGCCTTTTCTTGCCTTGCAGTTTGGCCAGCTGTAAGGGAGAAATTTCTTGTTTAGGGAGAAAAAGATCAATCTGCTGTGTGAGGTCTAATGCCATTAATATAGCAATCATGATGTCGAGCTGAACTTTTCCCTTTTCTGCATTCAAAACCGTTTTGCGGGCAATGCCAGCAAGCTGTGCAACTTCAGATTGTGTTAGGTCTCGATTGAGTCGAGCTTGCTTCAATCTGTCGCCGATCTCTTCTGCTAATGCTGTAGCTGTCATGTCTCTCACTATAAAGCCCTACTTTGGTTACACTATGCGAGCCATTCTCACTTAATGTTCTTAATTTAGGACTTTAATGCGATATTGTCAAATTATAATTTTAGCGTCCCTAATTGGTTACATTAAGTTGGTTTTCACTCTTTAGAGTAACTATATGTGGACTTTATGTGATTTATAGGAAGCCCCTTTGAGAGGGGCTGGTTGATGGGAGCCTAGTTGGCTAGTTGGAGGGAGTATCTGTTTCCTCTTCAGTTATATCGTCATCGGTTGAAGGCACCGCTTGTTCAACTTCTGCTTCTTTACCCTTAGCTTGAGCTGATTTTCGGGCTCGAATTTCGATATCAATAATGCGTCGTGCAAGTTTGATAATGCGCTGTTGCCATGCGTAGTTGCCATCAACACGTTGCTTGTTGCTAAGCACGCTAGATAACCAGAGTGTGTCCATTGAGATCATCAACGCATCGAGTTT
>CAKZQF010000118.1 GCA_937139475.1 uncultured Gammaproteobacteria bacterium
TAAATGGTCTGAGGAAGTTTGTTGGCGGTTAGAGCGTGAATATTGGCTGCGTTTATCACAAAATCAAAAGCGAAAAACGGGTTACCTTGAAGAAACCTTACAGCGCCTATTCCCTAAATCTATTGATGTTGATGGCCGTATTCACATGGTAAAAAATATCGCTTTTCCATCAATATTAGAGGCACTCTCTGGTAATGGTTTAGTGAAGCGCAGGAAAGATCAACCTACCACCCTCAACCAAGGTTTTACTGCATGCGAAAAACAACAACGGCACACCACACTAACTTATCAGCATCGTATGCACCCTGAGATAGCTAAGTTCCCACGAACACAGTTTTATCCCCAAGGTGTTTTGGTTGATGGTAAATATACCACCAGTGCGCGTGACTGGGATTACCCACGTTATGTTTCGCGCAATATCTGGTTGAATGTGAATGGTCAGACTCAAAAAGGCAATAGCAACCCGCAAGAAGTTGAAGCAGTAATGGCCGAGCTAAAAGCTTTTTGTGACTGGGCTGAAGATAATGCGAAAAATGAAAAAAATGAGCCATACGATGTGGCCATCTTGACTTTTTACAAAGGACAAGAAAAAGCCTTGCGCGATGCGCTGAAAAAGCTACCCGGAAATCAAAGCCGTTATGCTCGTTTTAATTACAAAGGTATAGCCATTAAGTTGGCAACGGTGGATTACTTTCAAGGCCAAGAAGCTGATGTCGTTTTTCTATCCATGGTGAACACGCATCGTGATGGTTTTATGGATTCGCCTAATCGACTCAACGTAGCCATTACTCGAGCCAGATATCAACTTGTTATTGCTGGTAATCATGATTACTTCAGCAACCGCTCACGCACAGAAGAGTTGAAAAATTTAGCGAATTCAGCGCAAGCCTTAGAGACTCATAACTCTAAAAATAGCAGGCATAATTCCAATTACAGGGGAAGTAAAGTTAGTGGCTAAAAATAAAAAACAACCAGCGTCAGCTAAATTAGAGTCGCAAAACCACGTCAGCGAGATTGATGCTAGGTCCTTTTCTTTGGCAATGAAAAGATCGGTCATGTTAAAGCGCTATCCTATGATTGCTCAGTTGGCTTTTTTTCGTGAGCGACCTGATTTAGTTTCGCTGTTGACGGCAGTGCAGAATAGTCATAGAGAAATGCCTAATAGGCTTGTCGACTATTTAAGCAGGGAAAAACTGTGGAATAAGACCGATGCTGCTTTAACCAACTTGGGTGAAGAAGTGAAAGCGAGTGGGTACTTCAACACCCAAGAGCGAGGTTTTTATCATATTTGGTATACTGAAAGCGATCCTCTTTTTGGCACAAGACCTATTTTTATTCAAAGAGATACGGCTTTTTTTGAACCGAAGCAGACTATTTGGAAGAAAGGGATCGACGCTAAAAACTCACAGTTTAAATTTGAGAATACAGAACAGCCGCTTGATATTCAGGTTTTGGAAGAAATGCTACAAAGCTCCTCCACTCGGTTGGAGCCCTCGTTATTAGGCCTTGCTGGATTAACCCCTGAAGTTATTTGCTCACCAGAAAAAGAGGCGACGATCCAGCTGAGTTGGCAACTGGGTTTTTCCGCTTCTTCTTTAATGTTACAAGGGCAAATAGAGACCTTGCAGTTTAGTAACAACAAAGGAGGTAACCAACCGTTTAAGCTAGAAATGTCGCTAAACGGGTTTGATGAGCATTTTGCTGACGTGATGGAAGTCATCGCTCAAAAATGTAATGGCATTTGGCATCAAGAGAGCCAACGAGTCGCAGTGGAACTGAAAACTATTAAACGTGATGCAAACGCGGTACAGCGATTTGTGTTAGACAAGGTTTCACAAAATAATTTGACGTTAGCGACTGGAAACTATAGCCAATGGGAAGCGTTCAATTTGCCTATTAAGCCTATAAACCAACAAGATGCGAAAGCTTGGCATCTCCATTGGTTAGATAATTATTATAGTGATTCATACCAGCCAAGCGCATCGGCTCGTAAGCAGCAGGCGACTTGGCTCGATCAGGATGCATTGCAACACTATGAATTACCGCTGTATCACCCACAGAACTTACTGGCAGAATTCGCGCGCGACAAGCAGCCTAAAGCATATTGGCATGCAGCGGCGTTGGCTGATTTAACCCCATCAAACAGCAAAAAATTACACTTACTGATTAATTTAGTTGAGGGCGATAAGCTGGTTTTAGCTAACCTTATGCATCAACTTAGTGGTGGTGAGCATGTGGAATCCGTTATTTATTCAGATCGTTATGTGCATACCTCTCGGCAAAGTCGAAACTTAGCCGCAGTCGCGCGTTGCTTTGGTGATGCGCAAGGTCAGTTGTTAACGTTAGCGGTTCAAAAAGGGCCGGAAGCTAAATTACCTGCTAATTGGCAGAAGCGAATAATTGAAAAGAGAAATGAAAATCATGGGCGATTTTGGATTTTTATTGGCCAAAACCAAGTGACTTGTTGGGAGTGTACTAGTGGGCTTGATTTTATTAAAGAGCAAGAAGGCTCTTACTTCATCGATGGGTATCCTACCTTTATTCCTAAAGAGCGATCTGAACTTCCGCAATTTTTACAGCAACACATAAGGCGCACAGCCGCCGAGTTACAAAGCATGGAGGTTGTCGAATGATGGCTAAACTCACCACCAGAAATGAACGATTTCAAATAGATTTTACACAGCAGCCACTGTCCAACTTTTTTTACCAGCAATCTGGAGATAGTGAATTATCTAAGTCGTTACTCAGAATAGATAACGCATGGCTAGCTAAATTCATCAATCAAGCACGTTTAACCTTGCTAATTGCTTGTGAATCAATAAAAGACCTGACAGTAATTAAGCTGCTGCAAAATCAGGCCGATAAAGGCGCTCGTATCTATCTGTTATTAGGTGACGAAACCCAAAGTAAGACGGCGATTGATATGTTATCTGGCCGATGCTTGATCCGAACTGGTATTAAGCAGCAAGGAACTTTGATGCTGCGCGATCATGTTACTCTCCAAGCGCAAGGTTTCTTGTTGACTACCAATGATGTCTTTGCTGATGACCAAGCTCATTCCCGAGCTATTGAATTAGAGTCGATGCAACGAGAAGACAGCTATCGCAGTTTTTGTAAGTTATTTTGGGAGCAAGCAACTCATGAATACCTTGAGCATAATAAGCAGCAAAAAGCAGTGGTAAATCCAGATAGCAATATCGTCGCCAATCACTCGCATCATCTTTATGACACCTTACAAGCGTGCTTAACGGATTCGTTCTCAAGCTTAAAGGCTGCGAGCGGCTCAGATTTCAATTTGTCAAACACACCATCAAAGCTATTACTGTCAACAGATTCAAAATTTATCGAAAGTAAAGCAAATGATGGCGTAGCGTTAACAGAATCAAATATCCCCAATATCTTATTTTCAGATGATGGTGACTGGCTATTACCTGATACGCCTGACTTTTCAGTGACCAACTGGTGTCTTAAGTTATCTGCCAGTCAAAGTAAGCAAATGACAGCAGCCTTTGAGCAGGCACATGATAACGCTGCGTGGCAGTTCAAACTCAATGCTACTTTGGGTGATATTCCGTCACAACAGGCCGTGCGCTTTGGTGATCATCCACAAAACATATTGACCGTTGAGTTATTAAGAAGCGAACGGTTAAATGATGTTTTCACTGTTACTATTGACGATTTTTTTGCTAAATCGGCTGATGAGCTTGCCAGAAACTCGACGCAATGGCGACGTGACCGTCTTGCTCATTACATGGACTTTAGCGTCAAAATACATCCCCCATATTGCCCATTGGAAGCAAAAAAAGACGCTTTGTATCAAGATTGGCTGCACGCTGAAGATAATTGGCAGCGAAGCTTGTCAACACTTGAATCGTTGCAAAACACGATTAATCAACAGCAAAAGAGCATAGCCGATTCGCTTAAAGAATTTATTAAAGGTTTTTTACTTGGGCAAGGGCAGTCGGCAAAACAATTCGAAAAAGAACTTGAAGCGTTAAAAGCGTGGTCAGTCACAATGGCAACACCAGCTGAGCGCGAAGCATATCGTAAACGTCTCACTGATTTTCAACAAGGTATTCAGCAGCGAATGGCTGAGACTTCAATGAAGTTACATGAAGCGAAACAGCATCAGAATTGGGAAGCTAAAAAATCGACGTTAAAAAGAGAGTTAGCCGAAAAGACAGCCGTTGCAGAACAAAAACAGGCAACCTTTAAGCAAAAGAATGACGGACGAGAAGACGCGCTTAAGCAAGCTGAGCTACATTTTAAAGCGAGTTGGCAAAAGGCATCGGCCAGTTTAAATGAAAAACAATTGGAAGAATTAGTCATACCAACTGATGAAGCACCTCAAGTGAATGCATCATTATTACCTGAGGATAAACGACGTGCGCTTTCTAATATGACGATACTCCAAGCTAAAAGCTGGAAAAACACCATAAAAGAAAAAGTTTGGAAAAATAACTACCAAGCCTTTGCAAAAGCATTAAATAATGTTGATGAAGCAAGTAAGAAAATCGAACGAGATGTTCAAGATGCAAATAAAGCGTTTGAGCAAAGCCAATTACAACGCAAACAAGCAGAGCAAGCACTGGAAGATCATGGAGTCGTTTTTACTTACCAGCCCAATCAACCCTCAGATGCGTTAGATAAACAATTAGGGCTGAAAGAGGCTAATAAAGAGCAAGCCAAATTTGTTTGGCCTGCTGAAGAATTACCATCTAACCAAACTGAGTTACGTCAATATAAACAACAGCGCTATCTCATTATTGACAAAAAAGAGCAGCTTGAACAAGCCCAAAAAGACGCGGCTCGTCTCAATGCCAAAATTGTGTGTGATAAGGAGGCTGTGGATGCCTGAGCAAAAAATAGTGATCACTATCGATGATGATGGAGCTATAACAGCCAAAACCGCAGGATTTAAAGGTGAAAGTTGTTTGGAAGCGCTTGATGATTTGCTCGATCTGAATGGTGCTGTTGGGGAGGTAAAAAAAACTGACGAGTATCATCAATTACAAGCGGTTAAAAAAGCGTACATCCAAACCATTAAAGGGAGGTCTTAATGAGTGCAGTAATCAAGACGACCACCCCGTTTGCTATTGAAACGGTTTTGATTAAGGCTTTAGCAGCTCTAGATGCAGAGCCGCTTAAAGTCGATGCATCAAATATCAGGTCTTTAAAGCACAATGGCGGTGTACAACTTGGCGATATTTTTACAAATCGAAAAGATTATAACGGAATTCAGCATTTTCGTTTTGAGCAAGGGCGTTGGATGTTACGCCATGATTCAGATGAAATGAACGGACATATTACCGCTTCAGCCATGGCATCACGCGAATACATCTCTGTGCAGAAGTTTCTTACCTTGCTGAGTAAAGAGTATGACGTTATCTACCAAGACTATTTACAAGAACTTGCCGAACAAGAGCGACTTAGATTAGAAGAGCAACGCAAAGCAAGAGTGGAGGCAACCCGCTTACAGGCGATTGAAAAAGCTAAATCACAAGGGTATTCGGTTAAGGAAACCCGCAACAGTAAAGGGCAAATACAACTCGTTTTAACCCGCATGGTTTAGAGAGATGAAGTGCTACGGTGATTTTTTTAATTTGGCTCATATCGAGAGTGACAGCCTCATTTATGGGCCAGGTAAGCGATTGGTGGTGTGGTTTCAAGGCTGTGCCCTTGCTTGCCAAGGTTGTTGGAACAAGGCTATGTGGTCATTTAAAGAGAATCAATTGATCCATCGAGAGCAATTGTTAGAGCGAATTTTAGCCACGCCGCAGATCCGTGGTGTGACTTTGCTCGGTGGTGAGCCTTTGCATCAAGCGGATAATGTTTGGTGGTTATTTGAGCAAATCAAACAGCGTTCAAAGTTAACCACCTTTTTATTTACTGGGTTTGAAATGAGTGAACTTGAAGCATTTGGTTTTGCAGAGCGTATAGAAAATCTGTGTGATATTGTTGCAGTTGGTCGATATAACGAGAGTTTGCGTAATATCAATCAACAGTGGATAGGTTCAGATAATCAACAAGTTATTTTTCCGAACAATTCACGAGAACAAGATAATAGAGTTTCATTAAATCAGGTAGAGTTGATTATCGACGATAAAGGTGGGATCACAACACTAGGATTTCCAAGTGACGAATTAATTACCTCACTAAATTGGCGTTCTTAACTGAATTTATTTGAAACTATATTTTCTCTAAATTCAAATTAGTGAAATTATAGTTTCACTTTCATCTCCAAGCTGTAAAGCAATAAATTGCCAATCTCTCGAAGTAAAGTGAGCCAAGACCTGAACAGGTCATGTCGATTTTTTACTGTTTTTTCGACATGTCTTTCTTGTGTGTCGATACACTCGACATATAAACACTCCATCCATACGACTCACCAAAACCGAGTTTTGAGTAGGAAACTTCAAAGCAGTACGCCATCCCTTGGGCTTTTGGGGCAGTTTGGGCAAAGCCTTAGTTCACGCCACTTAGCCACGCACTAACTCTGCCCACAGAGCATTTATTGTTTTGGGCACTATCTACAAACTGGGGCAAGTAGCTACTTGTACCCTCAGAAAGCTGCACGATCTGGGCATTTATCTGCCTACTGCGTCCGTTTAGTACTGGCAAACTCCTAACTGAACTTAACAGATCAGTGAGGAAGCAAACGATGAACCCAACTACACAATCATCCACCACATCAACACACCCAGCGCGTCAGCAGCGGATTTTGCGCTTGCCCGAGGTAAAGGCCAAAACAGGCTTTGGCCGCAGCACCATTTATGCCTTGATGGCCAACGGTGAATTTCCCCGTTCCATTCGTATTGGCGCGCGTGCGGTGGGCTGGTTAGAAAGCGATATCGACCAGTGGATTGAAACCCGCCGTATCGGTGCTGCTTATGGCCGCGGATAAACCATCAGCATCAACCCCGTTACCTGCAAGTGAGATGAATAACAGCGCGCCAACATTACCGCCAGGTTTTGCCTATAACGCGCAAAACTGGCTGGTGATGCAACCGGCAGGGCAAGATAGCCCAGTTAAAATCTGCTCTTGGTTGCAAGTGGCCGCCCGTACTCGCGATCCGCAAGGGGACAACTACGGTTATTTATTGCACTGGTTAGACGATGACAATCGCCATCGCTACTGGGCTATGCCCGCAGAACTATTGGCCGGAGATGGCAGCGAGTACCGCCGAATTCTACTCAGCCGAGGCATGCGGCTAAGCAACAGTGTCAAAGCGCGGCAGTTGCTCTCACTGTTTATTCAACAAATGGGCGAACTGGCCACGCAAAAGGCCATCAGCGTCAACTGCATTGGTTGGCATCATAACGCTTATGTGCATCCGCGCCTCACTTTTTACCCAAGCGAACACAGCAATAACCCGCGCATGGTGCTGCAAACCATGCACCCGATAGAAGGCTTTATTCAGCAAGGCAGTAGCGACAATTGGCGGCAGCACGTTGGCCGTTATTGTCTGGATAATCCGCTATTAATTGTTGGTGTCTGCGCTGCACTGGCCGCTCCATTGTTGCATTTGTGCGGGGTGGATGGTTTTGGTTTACACCTCTACGGTGCCAGCAGTACTGGTAAAACTGCGGCGCTGTATCCGGCGTTATCGGTGTGGGGCGAGCCTAATCAATTGCGCCATAGTTGGCGTGCCACGGCCAACGGTTTAGAAGGCACAGCATTAGCGCATAACGATGCCTTGCTGGCGCTCGATGAAATGGGCGAAGTTGACCCAAAAGAGGCGGGCGATGTCGCTTATATGCTTGCCAATGGTCAGGGTAAAACACGAGCAGGCAAATACGGTGAAATGCGCTTACCCGCCCGTTGGCGTTTGGTGTTTTTATCTACTGGCGAAGTGACGCTCGAAAGCCATCTTGCCAGTATCGGCAAGCGCGTAAAAGCCGGCCAGCAAGTGCGCGTGATTGATCTCAGTGCCGATGCCGGAGCGCAAATGGGCGTGTTTAACCATTGCCATGACATGAATGCCGCCGATTTAGCCGATCACCTAAAACAACAAAGTCGCCAACATTACGGCAGTTTGGCCTTGGACTGGTTACGGTATTTAACGCAGCACTGCGGGCAGGCTCGCCCCGTTTTCCAAAACGTACGCCAACGCTTTTTAGCCAGCTTACCACCCGAGGCTGACGGCCAAGTGCGCCGGGTCGCCGAAAAGTTTGCCTTACTGGCTAGTGCTGGGTTGTTAGCCATTCAAGCCAAAGTACTCGATTGGCCAGCCCAAAGTGTCGAAGCCGCCTGCTTAAATCAGCTTAACCAATGGATACTCGCCCGCGGTGGTGTGGCCGCCAATGAAGACCAACAAGCCATTCGCCAAGTGCGCAGCTTTATTGAGCAACATGGCGAAAGCCGCTTTGCGCCCAAACAAAACGGTTACAGCAGCCAAGTACGCCAACGCGCGGGTTGGATAGATACCAGCGGCCCACAAACCCTCTACCTGTTTTACCCAACTGGCTGGCGTGAAGCCACCGAAGGTCTAAGCCCAGATCGCGCCGCCAAAGCGCTGATGGCCGCAGGCTACCTAGTCCCCGATGGCAACCGACCACAGCGCAAAGTCAGCCTGCCCGACAACACCCGCCCACGAATGTACTGCGTGAAAGGCAGTATATTGGATGACTAAAAAGGTGATGAGCCCTGTGAGGGCTTGTCGCCTTTTAGTGTACCGCCAGTCAACCTAAGGGCTGGGCGAGGATTAAAGGCTAAGGCAGACAATACCGCCAGTGTACTGGTTGTGTACTTGCTGTGATTGGTGATCGCCATTGCACTGAATGATGGAAAATAATCTTGTGATCTAATCAGTAGATGATAAGATGTCGGGCATGTATAAATGCACAGTTATCAAGGGCCGTGTAATGGAAGAGCTTAAATTTGGGTTTAATTCTCACGATATACCAGTAACGCTGGTTAACAATACATCGCCAAACGATGCTTGCGCGTCGTTCTACTTTCGTCAGGATGGTGAGTACTATCTGCTTTGGGTTGAACACCAAAATGTTGAGTATCGAGAGAGTGATGACTTACCAAGATATGCCATAAGCTGCGCCATCAACGAAGGGGATGATGAAAATCCCGAAATTTATAGCGACACATCCAAAAACGATATTTTTAGATCCGATGACGTTAAAGACTTGATCGCTTATTTCCATTCTTAGGTTTCATCTTCAATTTTTGTTAGTAGAGAAATATGAAAAACCTCAAACAATCGCGCTGCGTGATTGGCATTAAAGGGCAAACGCCCGACCCCGATTTCCCCGTTGATATCTGGTTCGATTCGCTGAAATCGGTGGCCAATGTGCTGTCGAAAGAAAATCAGCAGTTGTTAAAAGTAATCGCCGAACAACAGCCGAAATCGGTAACTGAGCTGGCCACGCTGACTGGCCGAGCGGTCAGTAATGTGTCGAGAACACTGAAAACATTGGGCAAGTACAACTTAGTTGAAATGCAAAGTACAAAAAACATGCTTCGCCCTACCGTCACCCATCAAGAATTTTTAGTAGTAGTTAATAATGAACAATAAAACCAACATCCTTCTACAAGCAGAAGAAATGATTAAGCCCTTAGCACTTGAGCATGTGCCACAAGACAGTGACGTTGAAGCGGTAATTGATCAATGGTTACACGCCATTGCGACCAATAGCCAGTTTTACTGTAATCCAGAAATCAGCAAGCCAGAACAGCTCAAAGAGCGTGTAATCAGCCTGCTACAACAAATTGGTTTATACACAACGCGTAACGCGTTCTTTAATGATGTGTTTGGTGATTTAAAGCTAAAGCCTGATTTTGACGCTAAGTTTCGTTTTATCGACTTATTTGCAGGGATCGGTGGGGTTCGACTCGGTTTTCAACAAAACGGCGGCGTTTGTGTTTTTTCTTCCGAATTTGATAAGCATGCTCAGCAAACCTACAAAAATAATCATGGCGAGATTCCATTTGGCGATATTACAAAGATCCCTGCGAATGAAATCCCTGATCATGACGTTCTTTTGGCTGGCTTCCCATGCCAACCATTTTCGCATGCAGGCCTTAAATTAGGGATTGAAGATACCCGAGGTACTCTATTTCATGACATAGCCAATATTCTAGAAACGAAAAAGCCTAAGTTTGCGTTGCTTGAAAATGTGAAAGGTTTAATTAGCCATGATAAAGGCTATACGCTCAAGGTTATTTTAAAAACGCTAACCAAAATGGGATATAGCTGTAATATTCCTAAAAGTGTTATTGAGCATGGTTCTACAAAGGAAATTCAAGCCTTAGCCAAAGAAATGGTGCTGAAATCAGTGGACTTTGGAATACCGCAGAATAGACAGCGCATATACATCGTTTTATGGCGTGATGGCGAAGTTAAAAGTTTTGAGTACCCAAAACCACTAGGTATTGAAGTTAAAGTTGGTGATATGCTTGAGGAAAATCCAGATCCTAAATTAACTATTTCTGATAGATTATGGGAAGGCCATCAACGTCGAAAAATTGAAAATAAAAAAAATGGCAAAGGCTTTGGTTTTGGCTTAGTTACGGAAGAGTCACCGTACACTAATACTATCTCAGCACGATATTACAAAGATGGTAGTGAAGTATTGATTGATCAGGTTGGAAAAAACCCTCGGAAGATTAGCCCAAGAGAGGCTGCACGATTGCAAGGGTTTCCTGATGAATTTGAACCAAGTTCTTCAAAAGTACAGGCTTATAAACAATTCGGTAATAGCGTTACTGTTAATGTAATTGATGGATTAGCTAAAAAAATTAGGAATATATTAGATGGCATTAATTGATTTAAGTGAGAAATTCAGAGAAATCAGAAGCTCAGTTGATGGGGTCAACTTTACTGATGTTAAGCTAACAGAAGAGTTCAAAAAAGAATATGAGCTTTATCTTAGTGAAAATAGGGCAAATGGTTACTCTAAAGTAGAGTTTGCTGATTTTTCTACTAAAATCACCACATCAACAGGTAAAGCCATTTTTATCACTAACTTTTGGTTCTATATTGCTGCAGAGCTTTCTAATTACTTAGATGGTCTATCACAACAAAAAAATATTTTTAAAGATATATATAAGGATACAGACCTTCAACAAGCTGCCGTCGCTCTAAGAGATGGAGTTTCCGAACAAGAAAAAAGCAAGATTGAAAATTATTTCAGTTCACAGGGTTATACAAATGATGATCTTGAGTGCTTTTTATCATTCGTATCGGATTACAAAAGTTGGGGAGGAGGTAAAACAATAGATCGCAATGATTACTACGTATCCCCATTATTACAGGCTGGAAATTTGTTGGCAGAAACTCAAAGTGCAGTAGCCGAAATAGCAAAGCAAATGTCTGAATATCCGGCTTTGAAAGATTCATTTACACCCATATTTGTGAATAAGCCAAGATCATTACATATTGATACGCATGGAAAAGAGATTTTAAAATCAGAAACAATAAGATCTTTTGTAAAAGAAGTTTTTCAATACTTATATCGTGAGAATCTTAGCGATCCTTTGTCCTCTTGTTTGGTGGAAGTTGAAACAGATTTAGGTAAGAAGTATCTAGAGCTTGTTAGAGGAGATCGAAAAATATACAGATTATTTTTGGTTTCTGATACCCGCTTGGAAGATTCTGAACTGACATCAGGTAGCAATATTCGATACTTCAATGAACCATTTAATAATGGTAGTCAGTTGTTGTATCTAACGAATCAGTGGGCTGATAATAACGGAGATTCAAAAAATAGTCGTGACTTGGGGGTTTTTTCATCGATATTCAACGCTATTTATCAAGACTTGAAGATAGTTAAAAAAGATGGGTTTTATGTTCTTACTAGCACAACAAATAACGTTGGACTGGGAGAATATTTATCCAAACCCTTCCTCCTTCTCGCAGGTATCTCAGGAACAGGTAAAACCCGCTTTGTGCGTGAGCAAGCAAAAACATCACAGCAGTTTACAGAAACCTATTGTTTAACTTCGGTGCGCCCTGACTGGCATGAGCCGAGTGATTTGCTGGGTTATATTTCACGCCTAAATGGCGCTGCGGAATACATCACTACCGATGTATTAAAGTTTATCGCTAAAGCATGGCGTGCGATTGCTGATAGCGACTTAACCGTTGAAGTGCAAGAGAACGAAGACCAAGGCAAGCGCTTAGTTGTGGCCGGTGAACGTGATGCGTTAGATAAGGTGCTGCCTTACTGGCTGTGTTTGGATGAAATGAACCTAGCCCCTGTTGAGCAATATTTTGCTGATTATTTATCGGTACTGGAAACCCGCGAATGGTGTTGGACAGGTAATAGCTTTACCTACAGCTGTGATGCCCTATTAAAACACGCCACCATTAAAGAAGTCGCTGATAAAGAAAAGCTGCGCGAAGCGCTAGGTTTTGATGAGGCGCAATACGATGAGCTGTGGGCACATATTTGCCAATATGGTTTAGGTATTCCGTTTAACCTGCTTGTTGCAGGCACAGTGAATATGGATGAAACCACTCACGGCTTTTCGCGCAAAGTGATTGACCGAGCGCTGAGCTTTGATTTTGGTGCGTTTTTCCCGAATAACTTTGATGAGTTTGCTGATTTTGGAACTCCGACAAGTTGCAATAAACGCCTTAGCTATCCTATTTGGTCAAACGCCAGCAAAGCAGACTTAGCCAATACCTTTGATGCGGATGGCACAAAAACCGTTGCGTTTTTATCGGCCGTTAATGCCGTGCTAAAAAATACCCCGTTTGAATTGGCATTTCGTGCGCTCAATGAACTTCTTCTCGCGGTTGCTAGCAGCCAACCACAAGATGACCTAACTCTAAAAGCTGTATGGGACGACTTTATGATGTGTAAGGTTCTGCCGCGTATCGAAGGCGATACCGACAAACTGACTACATCTGATGGAAAGGCTTTGTTGGTTGAACTTGATACTGTGTTGGCAGACCAGTTTGCCCCTATTTGGTTAGCGTCTGACGCAGACGAAGCCAATCAACGCCCTGACTTGTATCGCGAGAAAATCGTGGCCGATGGTGCTACTGAAGAGGAAAAAGTACTGCGTATACCTTGCCGTTCAAAAGCGAAGTTGCAGTGGATGAGCGAGCGATTAGCCAGTGCGACCTTTACCAGTTTCTGGCCTTAATGAGTCGGTGCTGTTTGATGCCTTCTGCAATGAATGAAACCTATAAGCAGAACCCGTACAGTGATGGTGTAAGGAGTGGTAGGGAATGCCGGAGTTAATACGATTACAAACCCCTGACTTTGAGTTTTCGGTCTGGGCGAATGATATTAGCCAGCGGTTGCGTGTGTACCAGAATACAATGGCGCATAGGGCGAGCGCTAATCATGCACAACCTAGCTACGAATTGCGCTTTGCGCCAGCAGCGCAGCTGAGCAATGCGATTGAACCGCAAGGGCTTGTTGCAGATGCTTTCGTACAAAGTAGTTTAGTACAAAGTGGGTTAGATGAAAGTGACTTAGCCGAAAGTGACCTTGTTGCCAATGGCTTAGCGAAACACGCTGAGCTGACATTAAATTCTCCCTTGTTTTTTGAGAATACTCAGTACCAGTTTGAGTGGGTATTTTTTAGTGAAGTAACTCATGCGCGGCTAACTCACCGAAGCCAAAACGTGAATGAGGCATTTCGTTTTGCTCCCGAAGTACAAACCGCAAGGGGCGTGGTGCCCGCACGTTTAACCGGCACCATTAATACCGGTAATGATGTGGGCTGGTTACGTTTGCCACTTACCTTTGAGCACAATGGTAAAACACAGACTCAGCACATAGCCTTTGAAGTGCTGCCAACCAAAATGGCACTTCACCAAGACTTGCCCGCCATGTACCAAGCCATCGACAAAGTTTACCCTCTTTGGCGCTTTAGTTTGGTCGAAAAAACCGAGCAAGATGCAGCGACCAGCCAGCAACGCGGGCATTTTCCACTGATGTGGTTGGCTAATTTTGCCGCGTTACGGGAGCGTTTTGAGCAAGGCTTAAAAGTGATTTGTGCAGCCCCTCATAGCCGTTTGCAACCGACGGTAGCCAATATTAAAGCGGCCAAATTAAAAGGCCGCCTGCCAAATAAGTTAGCCGAGAAAGTTAAGCAAGACTTTGCGAATGGCCAGTACGATAAGCGCTATGCAGTCGAAAAAAAGCAACTGAGTGTCGATACCCCAGAAAACCGCTTTATTAAAATGGCGGTGAGTAAAAGCAAGCGGCAATTAGCGGAGTTTGAACAAAAGCTTAGACAAAGTAACCAAGCACCAGAGCGGCAACGGTTGTCGGATTCATTTTTAAATGAGCTGCATAGTTGGCAACAACCGCTGCAAAAAGTGTTGGGCCAAAGTTTTTTAAAAGAGGTGGGTGCATACACAGGGTTAAACCGTGAGTCGTTAGTGCTACAGCAAAAAACCGGTTACAGCGCGGTATATCGTATTTGGCAGGAGCTGAAATTTTATTTAGATGTGTTTGGCAATCAGTCGAGCATTTCAATGAAATCAGTGGCCGAGATTTACGAAGTGTGGTGTTTTTTGTGTTTGAAACAGATTTTAGAGCAAGACCTTGGCTTTGAATTGGTGGAAAACGGGGCGACTAAGCTCGCCCAGAATGACTTTTTTGAGTACCAACTAAAAGATGGTTTTGCTGGAGCCTTTCGTTTTAAACGCAGCGATGGTGTGACCGCTAGGCTGGCACACGAGCCGAAATTTACCAAAAAGGGCCAATCAATCCGCTCGTACTTAGTGAACCAAGAGCCAGATATTGTCTTGGAAGTGACACTGCCTAAAAGCGCTGATTTAACGAAAGCAGACTCATCAGAAGAAAAGCAGTTTATTTGGCTATTTGATGCCAAGTACCGTATTAAAACCGAGAAAAACCGCTTTGATGACAGCAATGAAGATATCGAAAGTACCGATTACGTACCAGACGATGCCATTAACCAAATGCACCGTTATCGGGATGCCTTGATTCGTCTATCAGAGCCGCGCTTGTCTGAGTCACCATCCAGTAAAATCGAAGGACAACCTGCTAAAAAAAGCCGCCCAGTTTTTGGTGCGTTTGCTTTATACCCAGGTTTTTTTGATCAAGCCACAACACCCAACCCCTACGCAGCTGCGATAGAAGAAGTGGGTATTGGCGCATTTGCCCTCTTACCTAGCCAAAATGGGCCTAGCCAAAACGAACTTAGTCAAACTGAATCAACCCAGACTAAGAGCCGTTATTCCGGTCACCAGTGGTTGTTAGAGTTTTTGCAAACGCAAATTGGCATAGCGCCGAATGCACAAACAGGGCAAGGCAATGAGGCCATGTATCCTGTGGCTGGCATGGCGGAAAGGCTTTACGTACAAGAAGCCGCACGCATACCGTATTACGGCATGCGTCAAGTACTGTACCCTGATTTGACGATGACAGTGGCATTAGGTGAGCAGCTTGGCCGTGATAATGGCTACTTTGAACAATTTGAGCAAGGCACAGCGCGGTGGTATCACCTGCCGCAAAGCACGTTTTTACAGAAATTTAAGCAGCATATTGCCGAGGAAATTCGCTATTTAGCGTTGGCGTCTACCTCAGACACTCAAAGTTCATCCAAGCAAATTGACAAACTTTGGCCGGTTAAACGAGTCACCGTATTACCACGCTACGCCATTACCGAAGATAAAGCGGGTAAGAAGTCAGGTTCTGCTGATTTGTATTATTTATTTGAGCTTGGCAAACCGCTATCACTGCAAACGCCAGTGACCAATGTGCCACATCGCCCAATGAAAAACTCGATGAAACTCACAACCTTAACTCGCCTAGAGAGCGTCACTAAGTTTACCGAGGTTGAAAAAGTGTACGAAGCGGCAATGGTGTGAGGCTAAATGTTCAACTTTAACTGGATTAAATTACCATTATGGTAAATAATGCGATAAATGTAAGCGCCTATAAAGGCCTAGCTCCTAGCGAAATTGGGGATGACAGACATTATATCTCTGTCGGGCCGTTATATCCGGTAGAAGATGTATTAAGCCTATTGGAAGTAGGTGAGAGTGCAACTATTTTATGGACTAGGCAGTGTAAAAGTCATGTTCAGCAGCTGTCGTATGAGATAGCTGATGTGCAAAAGCTTATAAGGCAAGCTATTACTCAAGGTCAGTATGTGAATTCGCAATGGTGTGTACAAAAACCAACTGGACCTTGGGCTGCATGCGATGGTTACCGCTTGTTTCGGGATGAATGGGTGGAGTATGCGTACAAAGAAATGCGCTACGAATACTATGTGAAATTTGCGATAGGCAAGACAGGTAAATTGTTATTACTGGTTTCTTGTCATTTGTCGCGCTGAGGATTTGTGATGAATAGTCAAACTTGTCCAATTTGTGAGATGGGCCAATTAACTCTCCATACCGAGAGGGTTACAGTTGAGCATTTAGGTCAGCAAGGCCAAATTGACAGCCAGTATGCAGTGTGTGATTGCTGCGGCAGTGAACAGGCTGGTACTGCTGAAGCTCGCTTTAACAAGCGTGCAATGATTGCTTTTAAAAAGCAGGTGCAAGGCTTGTTAACGGGTAATGAACTCCAGGTCTTGCGTAAACGCTGGGGCTTAAAACAGGCTGATGCTGCAAAAGTGTTTGGTGGTGGCCCTGTTGCGTTTTCCAAGTACGAATCAGACGATGTGATGCAATCAGACGCAATGGATAAACTGCTCCGTTTAGCGGCGGAAGTACCAGCTGCTTTAGATAAGTTAATGTTGGATGCGGGTGTTGAGCGTACTTTATTGCAGAATACCAAGTCGCAGCAGAACTAGAGCAGGCAGCGATTGATGAATTTGCACTGAAAAATGCTAGCTACCATGTTTGGCCTTATTGGCGCGAGTTCTTGAGTACTCAATGTGAACGACTGCGTTTGCCAAGAGTTGTTTTACCAACTGTGCAATTTAGCAAACAGTAACTAAAAAGCGACATCAAATAATATCGCGCTATTTGGCGCTTTTGATATTAAAATCGCACCAACAACACCCCTCCCGCTACCCGTCAGAACAGCGCCCTGTGAGGGGTTACTCTTTTTTCAGGCTTCTAATTTTTGGTACCGTAATGAGTTATGGCACCAAAATTCGCTTTCAACCACACATCATTCTCCGGCCCACAAAGGTGGTGCAGTAGAGCTAGGTTTATCTGGTGGCTGATCACGTTGCCGTTTCGTTTTTGGCTCTCCTTTCTAAAACCTCTCAGTAATAACCCCGTACATGATTTGCCCACTTGCTCTGGCGAGCAGGGCAGGCAAAAGCCGCGGTTTTGCTGTTTGGGGTGCAAGGTAGCGCGCTTTCCTGTTTTAGACAAAGGCGCAGCGCACCAAAAGATACAGGCGTTGGCCGGTGTGTTTGCTTTCAATGTGTTGGTTTTGCTCGTGTAATCCGCATATACCGGTAACAAATGTGCCGGTAACAAAACCAACCCGCCTTGCGCGTGGCCTTCAACCTCAGGTAAAGGTAGCCAATACAGGTTTGGCCATTGCTCGGGGCTCTGCCATTTTTCTACGATCACTTGCGCGCCAATGCTATTCAGCCATTGGTGAATGGGGCAGCCTGGATGCGCTTGTTTAACGCGCGGTAACTGATAGGTCAACCAGCGGGTTAAACGTTCGGCGGCATTATCGCACTGGCTTAATGCTGGGTAGAGGGTAAATGCGCCATGCCCAACCAGTAAAGTGACCACCTGCTGTATCCATTCTCTATCCAAATCGTTAGCACTTGCCCATAACACGTCACTTATCACCTTGTTGGTTCGTCATGCCGTCTATTTTCAGTCGTCGGGTGAAGACTCAGTGGTGAATTAGATGAAAGAAATGGCCATCAAACTAACCAGTCAAATCGGTTTTTTATGATGACCCGTGCGCGGCTAACTGTTTGATATACATAGTCCAATACAGCGCTGTTTGGCTGCGTTCGCCAAGTGCAAAAAAATCGAGACGCCAAACGATCGTTTGCATTCTGGGTTAGAAAAAACAAACAGTTTGTACTTTGGATTCGAGGTTGGTTTAGGGTGCAAAAAGTGCCAAACCTTGCTTTGTGCCAGTACCGGCAAGGCTTAGCAGCGTTGGATTTTAATTGAGACGCCAAACAGTAAATGGGCTGATTTCCCTGTTTGGCGTTTCGATCCAAAAGCCAAACGGATAGTGGTTTTGGCGTATGGGGGGAAAGGCATGGGGAAGTGTTTAATGAAGTGCTGCTGTTTATTTTGGCTTGGTATTTGATGAAGGGACGTTTTCTAACTTCAGTGAAGGTTGCTTGTCACTGTTACCATCAATGTACTCAAGGGCGTACCCCATTGCCTTGTAGCTTTTCTCGCGTTTTTTAAACATGCGTTGCAGCATAGGGAGGGCGCAGTCTACATAGTCGTGAATGGTGACTTGTGTTTTTCCTTCCGATTCACGATGAATACGACCGGCATATTGGGCCAATGTACCTTTCCATGCGATTGGCATGGCCAAAAACAACGTATCCAGTCTTGGTAGGTCAAACCCTTCACCCACATATTTTCCTGTTGCGACGACAACTTGAGCCGATTGCAGATGATTGTCAGCATTCTTGCGTTCGGCAGCTTTCATGGCGCCTTTGAGTACGACAGTGCTTATACCCATCTCGGTAAGTCGTGAGTGTACGTACTCTGCGTGCTCTCTGCGCTCTGTAAGGACTAGCGGGTGTCCGCCATTTTGAACACACTGAGAGGCGTCTGAGACAATTTTTGAAGTGCGCTGTTGGTTATCGACGAGCCAGCGGTAGGCATCGCTTATTTTTGGGCGCACATCTGTTTTTATTAGCTCAGTTGGCGGTATATCGTAGAGCTGATGAATCATCACGGTTTGAGTAAATTGCTCATCAGGACTTTGTTTCACTTTATAGCGAATGGGCCCTGCCGCCATAAAAATGATCTTCTGATGGCCATCTTGTCGCTCTGGCGTTGCTGTTAGGCCCAATACATATTTTGCTCTTACCTCGTTGAGTACCATTTCAAACCTTGGCGCAGACAGATGGTGGCATTCATCAACAATAATGTGGCCGTAGTCTTGGATGAGAGGCGTGATGGAGTTGTCTTTTTTATTAACCAAGCTTTGGTAGGTGGCAATGTCGATAATGCCACTCGGCTTTCTTTTACCCCCGCCTATACTGCCAATGTTTACGTCGGGTAGGAACGTGCGTAATCGCTCTTGCCACTGTTCAAGCAGTTGTCGGCTATGAACCAGTATTAGGGTATTTACTTTGCGTTTTACGATCATGCCGATGGCAGTAACCGTTTTTCCAAATGCGGTCGGCGCATGCAAAATACCGAAGTCATGTTTAGATATTGCGGCCACTGCGTCACGCTGGTTCTTTCGCAAAGTGAACTCAGGGGTAAGTTTTAATAATGGTTTGCCGGTTTCACGCTTATCGTCAAACAGTGGCGAAATACTGTGCTCTTGTAGCAAAGCAATCGCGTCATCGAGACAGCCACGCGGTAGTGCAAGATAACCGTTTTCAATACGAGCACAGGAAATAAACCTTGGAATGCCATGGGTTGAAAAGCGTAACGCTTGTGTTTTAAAAAACACAGGATTAGAAAAACTCGCTAATCGCTTGAGTCCTGCCAGTAGTGGCCCAGGTAACTCGCTCATCAAAAAGTAGATATGGTTGGCCAAGGTAATGGTCACGGTTTTCGGCAAAGACTCTAATTTTATTGGTGCGGCTTTGGCTGTGATTTCCCAAGGAGGGCGGTTGTCTATTAGACCTTGTTCGGACAGTAATAGGGTATTGGGTGAAATGGTTGTTATGAGTTGAACAATACTCGATTGCGTGAGCGTTTTAAGCTCAGCAAGGTACTGCCATTGATCGTCAATCGCATTCAGGTCATTGTCAACAAAGCAGCTACGGCCTGAAAGGCGAGCCTCCTTTTGAAGTGGTAGCGCAATGAGATTGCCAAACCCTCCTTCAGGAAGGACATCTTGGTTAGGAAAGAGCCTGTCATAGGAGTCAAACGATAGATTTGGAAATATTTCCATGGCTTTATCAAGCAAAGCGAAACCAAGTGCCCGAGCTTGGTTAGCGGGGATGTTAGTTTCAAAAAAGATCCATAAGTGCGCCCCGTTGCCAGAACGCGAGATTTCTATCGCGTGTGGAATATCAAACGCTTGGCACGCTTTAGACATTGCTTTGACTTCTTCTTGCCAACAGCCTTTGTCAAAATCGGCTGCCAACAAATAGCACGTATTATCTTTCAGTAAGGGATACAGCCCCACCACTTGATGACCGGCAAGGTGCCTGTAAATAATGCGCTCGTTTAGTTCGCCAAACTTTCGGTGTGAACAGTCTTGGCATTTAATGCGGGGCTTGTTACAAACCCCGTTTACCCATTCATTATCACAGGCTACGGAATAGCCACTGCGCCCCTGTTGATTTTGCCAACGATTGGCGAAGATATCCTCTCTTCCACGAAATCGTTGTCTGAATAGGGCGACTTTTTGTTCTGGCGTGAATGTCTGTACTGAACGCTTGTTTTGAGCGCTACGCAAAGCCTCTCTTAATGCGAGAAGCTGCTGCTTTTCGTTTTCAAGCTCAGCTAGCCTGTTATCAATAGCTGAAATATTTGGGTAGCGAGCGTCATTCATGACAACATAATTTTTATGCGCAGCGCTATGAAGCGCGAACTTGCGGCGGTTTGATGAGCGACTCTGCTGGAATACCTAGCCCTTCATGAAGTTTCCAAATCATTTTTAGCGTGAGTGATCGCTTATGGTTTAGGATTTCATAAACACGATTGCTTTTACCTATCATGGGTTCAAGATCTTTAACCGTTAAGCCTTTGCGCTCCATCTCAAACTTTATTGCCTCAACAGGGTCTGGCAAATCCATTGGAAAAAGTTTTGCTTCGTAGGCTTCAACTAACGTAACCAAAATGTCCAGCTTTTCGCCTTCGACGGTATCAGGCTCCGCCATCATTAGGTTTTCGATGTCGTTTAATGCCGCGCGGTAGTCGGCATCTGTTTTAATAGGTCTGATGTCCATTATATTTACCTCTTGTTACTACCTTTTGGCTTCAAATCGTTTGCACATCAATTTTATCGTATTGTGCATGGCTGCCGATAAACCGTATGTAAACCACCTTGTAGGCATAATTGATCCAAACAACTAACCGGTATTTATTACCGGCAATGTTAAACACGACACGCCCATCTTTGAGGATGCTGGCATTTCTAAAGTCCTGTTTCACATCCGACGGTGATCCCCAATCAGCGTTTAATGCATGCCTATACCACGCTAAAGTTGGCTCTTTAGCGTCAATGTATTCTGGGCTGTCTTCCCAAAATGTTTTTAAGGTTGATAGTGCGATAATTCTCATAAACAGATGGTAGTCCCATATTGGGACTTTTGCAAGTTTGGTATTTTTGATGCGGTTAGGAGTTTTTACCGCATCCCAATTGCCCCATTCCTTGGGGCAGTTTAATTTCCTCTTATTCACCCTCTAAAGCTCGGCATATCAAGTGTTGCCCCATTGTCCCAACTGCCCACTGTAAGTGAGCAAATGGGGGCTTGTTAGTTTCGCCTGATGGGCCTTTTCGGCATGCGGCTGCGTTTGCCATCGAAGAAGGCCAATACTCTGAACCAATAGAGTGATTCTTCATACCCCAAGCTGTGCGTTGGACGTGCAGGCGGGATGAGCCCCAGTTTGCGTCCTAAACTGATAATCACGTAGAACATGAGTTTTAGTATCAGCCAAGGAGCGAGTACCACGAATACCATCAGGCAATGCCGAGTAAGTGCGTAGCCTATACCATGAGACTGTTCGAGTAGGGCAATGCCAATACACCAGCCAAGCCCTGCCAGCACGGCTATTGGAAAGGTAATGGGGGCGAGTCGCATCATAAATTGCATGTTAATGCTCTCCTGCGTGCTGTTGCGAATGTGGCTCAAAGTTCACTAGCGGTTCAACCGCATCAGCCACGGTTTGATGGGCAATACGGCGCTCTTCAAAGTAATCGTGGCGGTCGTAGATACCCTCAACGCCTTTTAGCTTATGATTAAGGCAGCGTTCGGCCACGTTGCCTGCAATACCCAAAGAGGCGGCAAGGCTGCGAAAGGTGCGGCGCAAATCGTGTACGGTGAAGTGTTCAAGTTTGCCCATTTTATTGGGAGGCTGTTTTTTGCGCCCAGGCTCGCGACCAAAGAGTTTAGATATGGCACGGTTGAGTGTATCTGGCCCCATATGTGGGCGATGGCTTGCTCGTCTGGCTGGGAAAACATAAGGCGAGCCACAAGCGCGGACTTGCAGCTCGTTAAACCAGGCAATGGCTTGGCGCGGTAAGGGGATGCTAATGGGGACGCCGGTTTTGCTGCGTTCTTTGGGTAGATCCCACACACCCGTGGTTAAATCCATTTCACGCCACATGGCTTCGCACAATTCGCTTTTGCGCACACCCAACACCAAAAACAGGCAGCA
>CAKZQF010000119.1 GCA_937139475.1 uncultured Gammaproteobacteria bacterium
TTACTCGAACTATAGCTGGTTAGTTTAGCGAGTAATCAAGAGTGTTATCAACAATTAAACGTAACAAGTTGTGACTATTAAGGGGAGATAGCAGAAAACTCAGCTGGCGCAATATCCAAGGCAGAACATACACGATTTCGTCCATTACGTTTAGCTTGATACAATACTGAGTCAGCCATTTTTATCGCGCCTTCCAATAGTGTATTGTCATTTTGAGGTTTGAATGTAGAAACCCCAATACTAACTGTTAGACTAATTGTGTCGCCTGGTGTTTTAAATATGCTTTGCTCAATCTCGCTACGAATCCGTTCTGCGATGATAATCAACTCTTCAGGGCTGATATTAGGTAGTGCAATAAGGAACTCCTCTCCTCCAAAGCGGCTTGATATATCATAAGGCCGAGAGCTTTTAATAACCTGATTTGCAACATGCTTTATGGCCAAATCACCTATGTCGTGGCCATGTTTGTCGTTTATTACCTTAAAATGATCAATATCGATCATCATCACACCAATACTACTACCGTCTCTTTTTGCACGCTCTATATGTGGGCTAAGTGCCAAGTGAAATCCAGAACGATTGAGTAGCTGAGTTAAGTGGTCACGTTGTCCTGCCTGGTGAAGCTTAAAGTGCATGTGATAGCTCTCTATACTATCGGCTTTGAGCTTTAACCCGAGGAATATTGCAAAAATTGCACAGGTTAATTGCCGAGCAACTAAGGTGTAATCAATTTTCTCTTCTGGAAAATTTAATGCAATCAAAAGGAAAGGCATTATCGTGATTAAAGTTGCACCAATGACGGTTTGTGCCTTTTTTAGCATCGGAGATATTGCCATTATCCCTATGATAAACACGGTTGACATGGTAACGCTGTGAGGTAGGGCATCAGCTAAAGGAGCAATACTTAGCATATGTTGAACTACGCTGGTATAACAAGCTAAACCAAAGATAACCACCGCCCACGACGAATAGCCTTGGTAGTTCTTATTTGCACAAGAAACAAACAGGCACAAAGCCCAAAATGCAGCCAATAAGCGCCATCCTATTGCTGATGAGGCTGCGTCAAATACGAAGTGATAGAAAAAGGTATAACCTAAAATAAAAGGGAGACCTATCGCCAGCATATAAGCAAGGCTTTTTCTAAATAATTTGTACTGAAATTGCTCTAGAGAAGGGAATGGAACGCTCGGTGAGGGGGGTTGTTCGGGTTTCAATTTTAATATCCTTACTACAAATACGGTCTCTTGCTTTAATCTTTAATCATTCCATAAGTTAAAAGGATAGCACTAGAATTTAGGGGGGATAATATTATTTACCATGCACGGTGACAATAAGCCGTCTTGCTCCGCCATAGTCACGGTGCTCACATAGGTAAATACCTTGCCAAATTCCAAGGTTGAATTGTCCATTAGTAATTGGAATGCTGAGACTAACACCGAGGGTGCTACTTTTAATATGAGCAGGCATATCATCGACTCCTTCATCAAGGTGGCGATAATAGGGGGCTCCTTCTGGTACAAATTTATTAAAATGTGACTCTAGATCGACTCTGACATCGGGATCGGCGTTTTCATTGATAGTTAGTGATGCACTTGAGTGCTGGAGAAACAGTTGGCAAATACCAATATTGTATTTGGTTAATTCAGGAAGTTGCTTGAGGATTTCAGCTGTAATGAGATGAAATCCTCGAGGTTTTGCTGTGAGTACTATTTCGCGTTGAAGCCACATAATTATTTGTTATTGGCATTCTTTAATATATTGAAACAGTGCCTTATAGCCTTTTGCTGGCTTTTCAGCTTTGTGTTCTTTTGCTGCCTGGCGCACTAATGTACGGAGCTTTTGGCGGTCTGCTAGCGGGTGCGATTCAATGAATATGTTGACTTCATTGTCGCCCAATTTAATCATGCGATCGCGTAATTTCTCAAGCTTTGCTGCTTCAAGTTCTGCACGCTTGTCACGGTTTTTAAACTGCTCCATCGACTTTCTGATTTCTTCAACATCGCTAGCGCGTAGCACCTTGGCGACAAATTGCATCTGACGGCGAAAACCTTCTTTGGTATGGCGAATGCGGTTAGCTAAAGCAACGGCTGCAGCGAGATCCTCGCTCATCGGGATCTTTTTCCGTTGATTATCTGATAGTGCCATGATCGCGCGGCCTAGCTCATGATAATCATCGGCTTGGCGTTTTAACTCACTACGACTTACCCAATCTTCTAATTCCGATCCGACTTCAATAGTGGATTTCTTGGCTTTGCTCATCTACTTTACTCAAATTTTTACTATTAACTGGCGCTATTGTAGCATTATTTTTTATAAGATCAGATCGCTCAATAGCAAGGCGTGGTAAGATATTGAAAAAATATCCTAAGAGAAGCGCCTTGTGGCAAACGAAAATACAATTTTAAATGAATTAGCCCGGGTAAAAGACTCGGTTGCCAAAGCACTAGAGTCAGCTAAGCGCCAAGGGGCAACCAGTGCTGAGGTTTCAATGAGCAAGCAAACAGGGTTGTGTGTATCTACCCGACTGCGCGAAGTTGAAACCGTTGAATTTAATCATGATGGGGCACTAGGTATTAGTGTTTATTGCGGTAATCGCAAAGGCAGTAGCTCGACATCTGATTTAAGCGAAACGGCGATAGAAAGTGCTGTGTCAGCTGCCATTAGCATTGCAAAACATACCTCAGAAGATCCTTACAATGGTTTGGCGGATGCCGAGTTAATGGTGGTAAATCCCCCTGATCTAGATTTGTTTCATCCCGGCTCACTCGATCCTCAATTTGCTATTGAGCAAGCGTTAGCGGCTGAAGATGCGGCATTATCTTATAGCGAAGAAATCACCAACTCTGATGGTGCATCTTATAATTCACACCAAGGTCTACGGGTATATGGTAATTCTCACGGGTTGCTAGAGGGATATCCAAGCACGCGTCATAGCCTGTCTTGTGTCACAATCGGGCAGCGTAATGATGAAATGGAGCGTGATTACGATTACACCGTCTCGCGTTATGTTGATAGGCTCAACAGTGCGACTAGTGTCGGTGAGGGCGCAGCAAAAAATACCATTGCTCGCTTAGGCGCTCAAAAACTTAATACAATGACAACACCCGTTGTCATTTCATCGCAACTCGCCGCTGGCTTTATTGGCCATCTGGTCTCTGCGATCGGCGGCGGTAGTCTTTACCGCAAGGCAAGCTTTCTACTCGATCGCAAAGGTGAGCAAATATTTCCTAAGTGGATGACGATTGAGGAGAAACCACACCTACCCGGTTACTTGGCTTCAACCCCTTTTGATCACGAAGGGTTAGCGACAAAAGACCGCACCATCATCGACCAAGGCGTCCTGGCTACGTATCTAATTACGAGTTATGCCGGGCGAAAACTTGGTATGACTCCGACAGGGCATGCAGGCGGCACGCATACTTGGATGGTCAACCATACCGTCGAAGACCAAGCTCAATTACTTAAAAAAATGGGTACTGGTTTACTGGTGACTGACTTAATGGGATCGTCAGTGAATATCATCACAGGTGATTATTCGCGTGGTGCAGCGGGCTTTTGGGTTGAAAACGGCATTATTCAATACCCTGTTCATGAAATTACCATTGCAGGCAACCTCAATGATCTCTACAAAAATATCGTGGCCATTGCCGCTGATGTTGATTGCCGTATGAGCACGCTATGTGGCTCAATTTTACTTGAAGAAATGAAAGTTGCTGGGAATTAATTAACGCCTAAATGGTTATGCACCGTAAACTAATGTTGCGGTGCCCAAGAAAGCAAATATTCCAACAACATCAGTAATGGTGGTTAATACAACGCCACCGGCAAGCGCAGGGTCTATTTTTAGCTGTTTCATAAAGAGTGGAATAAGGACTCCTGCAAGGCCTGCTGCCGTCATATTAGCCAACATCGCAAACGCGATAACCAAACCAAGTTTCACATCCCCTTGCCA
>CAKZQF010000120.1 GCA_937139475.1 uncultured Gammaproteobacteria bacterium
GTATTTGTGCAAATTTTACCCAGTCTAATTGGTGCAATTTATTGGAAACATGGTAACAAAAAAGGCGTATACCTAGGGTTGTTCAGTGGGCTTTTCATCTGGTTCTACTCTTTAGGTAGGCCTGTTATTAGTGACTTAAAGACGTTTTCATTAATGGAATGGATAGGGGATATCGAACCAAGCTACAATCTGGTACTCGCTAGTCTCATTGTAAATCTCTTGTTTTATATTTGGGGTTCTTTGCTGTTCCGTCCAAGTGTACGTGAACGCCTTCAGGCTGGGATTTTCGTTGACCGTCTAGCGCATGAAAAAGCGGTAAAAGGGGCCGCGATCTCACAACAAGAATTATTAATGTTAGCGAGCCGCTTTGTTGGGCATGATAAAGCGTTAACAAGTTTCAATCAGTTTACTGGCAACGCTTTCAACCGTCATACCAATAAACCGGCAAGTCGTCAGTTTATAGACCATACGGAACTATTACTGTCTTCCGTTATTGGTACATCATCAGCCTCCTTAGTTATGCATTCAGTGCTGGAAGGGCGCGATATGCCACTTGATGATCTTGTTGATCTTATTGATGAAGCTTCGTCGAAGATATTAACCAGCCAGCAACTAATGCAAAGTGCGATTGAGCATGCAAGTGAAGGCATGAGTGTAATCGATCAAAATCATAACCTGATGGCATGGAATCAACGCTATGCCGATTTGTTTAACTATCCCCCTGGCTTTTTGATTGTTGGCAAGCCAATTTCAGAGCTGATTCGCTATAACGCGCAACGGGGGTTTTGTGGTGAGGGTGATATCGAGGATCATGTAGAACGCCGAATGCAAAGGGTTAAGCAGGGCATGAGCTATTACTTTGAACGCACCAGACCGGATGGCAAGGTAATAAAAATGCAGGGTAATCCAATGCCTTACGGTGGGTTTGTAACGACATTTTCTGATATAACCCAGTATCGTCAAGTAGAACGGGAATTGGTACGCGCTAAAGAAGACTTGGAAGTACGGGTTTCCGAGAGGACCAAAGAGCTGTCGTTGGCTAACGAAAGTTTGATTGAGGCAAAATCTAAAGTAGAACAGGTGAATTTATCTAAAACTCGCTTTATGGCAGCGATTGGACATGACTTGATGCAACCACTTAATGCGGCTCGTTTATTTACCGCCTCGCTATTACAGCACGAAAGTGAAGAACCACACGTGCAGGAAACCGTACGTCATATTGCTGATTCTTTAAAAGCCAGTGGCCAATTACTCGCGGATTTGCTCGATATCTCTAAGCTCGAGTCTGATGCGATAGAAGTTAAGCTGTCGCATTTTCCATTGTCTCAACTGCTTAATAACTTCGATGCAGAGTTTGGTGCGATGTCTGGTGATTACTCGGTAGATTTCAAATCGATTCGCTGTTCTGTCATTGTCCACAGCGATATCAACTTATTGCGCCGTATTGTACAAAACTTTTTAACCAATGCATTCCGCTACGGTAGCGGCGGTAAAGTGTTATTAGGTTGCCGCCGAGAGGGCGACAATGTGCGTATCGAAGTTTGGGATCAGGGCTGTGGTATTGCAGCGGATAAGGTTAACGATATCTTTTCCGAATTCCAGCGTCTTGAGCATAGCTCGGTTTATGACCGTAATGGCTTGGGTTTAGGCCTAGCGATTGCAGATAGAATTTGTAAGGTACTAGGCTATAAACTTGGACTACATTCACAAGTTGGTAAAGGCTCGGTCTTTAGCGTGACGGTACCGGTAGTTAAAGACTATGTAGAGCCAGCACAAGCTCCTGTGGCCAGAATTGGAAACAGTCAGCTTGCTGGCGTGGTGGTGCTTTGTATCGACAATGAGGAAAAGATTTTAGTCGGACTTGATTTACTGCTTAAGCGTTGGCAGTGTACCGTGATGTTAGCGAAAAGCCTTGAGCATGCCATAGAGTTAATTGATGAAAATGATGGATTGCCAGACATTATGCTTGCTGATTATCACCTCGATCATGACAAAACGGGCCTAGATGCAATGGAAGCGCTACGTGCCAAGTATGACCACCAGATCCCAGGGGTGTTAATTACCGCAGACACCCGTAAAGAACTCATCGAAGAAGTGGAAGAGAAGAACTACAAATATATGGCCAAGATGGTGAGACCGGCAGCCCTACGCGCAGTTATATCAGGACTTATCTAATAAAAAAGGGCAGGTATTGAATTAATACCTGCCCTTGTTATGTATTACATCTCTTACTCTGGCAGTTGACTATGGATTTCCAGTTGCGATAGTGCAATTACTGCTTGCGTACGGTTGCGTACATTAAGCTTTCTAAAGATGGCTGTCGCGTGGGCTTTGATGGTCGCCTCAGACACATCAAGATCGTAGGCAATCTGCTTGTTTAGTAGACCCTCGCCAAACATTTGCAATACTTTGTACTGTTGTGGCGTCAGCTCTGACAGGCGATTAGCAAATTCACCTTCGCTATCGACATTCTCGCTGGTTAAGTCAATGCCCTCAGGTATCCATGTTTCACCTTGCAAAATCAAATCCAATGCGTTGGCTAAATCATCCATCGATGTTGACTTAGGAATAAAGCCACAGCTTCCGTAGTGCATCGCTTTGGCTATATTCGTATTGTCTTCATGCGCTGAAATGACAACAACTGGGATCGTAGGGAAATGGCTGCGAAGGTGGATCAAGGTTGAATAGCCATGAGAACCTGGCATCTGTAAATCGAGTAATATAAGATCTAACTGATTATTTTCTTCGAGCACCGACTGTAATGATTCAGCAGATTCAGCCTCAAGCCATTGTGTATTGGGGTAAGCCGACTCTAGTGCTTGACGCAACGCATTACGAAATAATGGATGGTCATCAGCGATTAGGATCTTATAGTTTTCCGTCATAACATTTTACCTGTAGATAATTTCATTTGAGTTTACAACGTCTCATCAACATAATTCAAACAAAACAAACTATTAAATGGTCTAACGTGTAAAAACCTCGTTACTAATAGGTGTTTAGAGTGTTTATTTCTAAATTAGCACGGCTATTTCCTACCATTTTGTTGAGATTGGATTATAATCGTGCGCTATTAATGAGTTTTTGTAAGTTCAGGTTGTCCCTCTATGTTAGATTTACCAACAAAGCCAATGGCAGATTATCCGTTCCCTGCGAAGCCAGAAAAGCTGTCGCCAACGCAGGCGCAAACGCATCGCGACAATATTAAGCGGCTGCTAAAAGAACAAAATGCTGTATTGGTAGCACATTATTATACCGACCCTGAAATCCAAGCGCTTGCTGAGGAAACCGGGGGATGCGTATCTGATTCGCTCGAAATGGCACGTTTTGGTGCTGAGCACCCGGCGAAAAAACTAATCGTTGCAGGTGTTAAGTTTATGGGGGAAACCTCAAAAATACTTAGTCCTGAGAAAACCGTATTAATGCCAACACTTGAAGCGACTTGTTCATTAGATGTTGGTTGTCCGATTGATGAGTTTAGCGCCTTTTGTGATGCGCACCCTGATCGCACTGTCGTTGTTTATGCCAATACATCGGCAGCAGTGAAAAAACGTGCCGATTGGATTGTTACTTCAAGTATCGCATTAGAGATTGTTGAGCACCTAGACGAGCAAGGTAAAAAAATCATCTGGGGGCCGGATCGTCACCTTGGTGGTTACATCCAACGTGAAACTGGCGCAGATATGCTACTTTGGCAGGGCGACTGTATCGTACATGATGAGTTTAAAACCAAAGCATTGATCGATATGAAGGCGCTGTACCCTGATGCACAAATCCTAGTGCACCCAGAGTCACCAAAAGAAATCGTCGAGCTAGCAGATTCAGTGGGCTCAACGAGTCAACTAATTCAGGCGGCACAAGCAAGTGATAAAGAAACCTTCATTGTTGCAACGGACCGCGGCATCTTCTACAAGATGCAGCAACTGATGCCAACTAAAACGTTTATCGCTGCACCAACAGCAGGTGAGGGCGCAACGTGTCGCTCATGTGCTAACTGTCCTTGGATGGCGATGAATGGCCTAGCGGCAATTGAAAACGCTCTGATTAACCCAAATCCGGTTGAGCATGAAATATTTGTTGATGAGTCACTACGTGAAGGGGCACTTGTTCCATTGCGCCGTATGTTGGACTTTGCAGCACAATTAAAGCTAAAAATTAAAGGCAACGCCTGATTAGTAACCACTTGATTAAACAATCATTGCTTTAATCAAGTGGTTCACTTAAACTAGCGCCATCAAATCAATGCCCAGCATTATTTTGGTAAAAGGATTTCAACTTTCTGGTGAAGTCCTAAGTGATATAACTCATATCACTTAAAATCTTATGCGGTGAAGTGTCCGAGTGGCCGAAGGAGCACGCCTGGAAAGTGTGTATACGGAAACGTATCGAGAGTTCGAATCTCTCCTTCACCGCCATCTTTTAAATCCCCTCGCGATCTAATGTAACTCCTAAAAAAATTTATTTTCATCGAACCTATTTCATAATGTAACAAGTTTCCGCAATTTCACAGTTTCGTCCGCCTTTCACGCATTTATTTGTACGCAAGCAATTTAATCAGTTGGTAATTAAGAAATTTTAAGCTAGATTATATTTCCAACGAGGAAAGTACTGCGAACAAATATCGCATCACTTTCCGTATAATAAGCTGTTAGGTGTCTAAGGAAGGATAGTGTTAATTCATGAATTGAAGTTTAAATATCGGCTTCTTACACATTCAATTTCATTGCTGTGCTTCGCCCCTACGTTACTATGTATGTTTAAGTTAATTCCTGCTTTTGAATACATGGAAGATAATTACTCAAGAGGTGTTGTTGGTGTAAGCTTTCTTTTGGCGTTCGTCACAATATTTCTAGTGAACACGATAATTGTGTATTTTTGCTATAGAGAAATATTGAAAAGACGTTACCCCATTTCCAATAAAGAGTTTTGGGAGTTAGCTTGGAGTAGGTGGTACCCAGATAATTGGTTTAAATAGCCACCTAACAAGACGTTAAAGAAAGGACTCGTAATGGCTTGCTCGCGTTCGTTCCTCACTGATTATAGCAAGCCAAAACTCGCTTCTTAACGAGGCGTTATGTGCCAAAGGAAGGTTATGCTGAAACTGTCAATTCAAAATGTTGAATCAGAGTTAAAAGCCTATTGTCAAAGGTGGCTCTCATACCTGTCTCAAAATAGTTTTGGTCAAGCGCTTAGTTTAGTAACTGCTCCCAATAATTACGGTGCTCGATGGGGTGAAAAGGAAATAACCGAAGCCATTTTTGATTATTACGGTAATGAATCAGAATTTAAAATCGAGAATACTGATATAGCTTTTTGCACACCAGAATTCATGGAATGTAATGACGGTAGCTACCTTTTTGGTTTCTATTTCCCTGTTAATGGTGAAATCACAGACTTAACCGTAGAGTTCGAGTTTTCTCAGATAAATAATAATGAGTTTAGTGCCACTATAAATGACATTCACGTGTTGTAGTTAAAGGCACATAACAAGTTACTTAAAAGGACGCAAAACGCTTGGCTTGTGCTCCTTCGTCGCTAATTTTAGCCAAGCATTTATGCGCCCATTAGTAAGGCGTTATACGCATAGGGATATCTGCGAGTTGCGATGAATAAAAATAAGAAAAAGTTAATCATCTTATTGTTGATTCAAGCCATTATAACTGTTTTACATCGCTCAAATATTTTTGGTTTTAGTGGAGATGAGTGGTTTCATCTTTCAAATTGGACATACTGGTTAGGTATGTGCTTTGGCATTTATGTTTTACTCTTTGCGTTTAATTTACGTTGCCCTACGTGTGGGGCTAGGCAAGTTTTCCGAACTTTCAATGCACTCGATTTGCGTTGGCCACAAGACACTTGTCATAAATGTGGCTGTGAAGTTGAGTAAATGCATATAACAAGTCGATAAAGGAAAGACTCGTTATGGCTTGCTCGGGTTCGTTCCTCACTGATTTTAGCAAGCCAAAACTCGCTTCTTATCGAGGCGTTATATTTCTTATTTATCTTCGGCGTGCCGGTTAAATTTATATGTTTGAACAAAATTCTAAACAAACAATACTTTTTGTCTTTGAGTTTACATC
>CAKZQF010000121.1 GCA_937139475.1 uncultured Gammaproteobacteria bacterium
AGCCGAGACAAAAGCGACCGTAGTCGCAATAGTGACCATTGTGCCCATATTTCCCATCAAAGTATAGAAAATAACTGTTGTGCCGATCGCTGTGGCGAGTAGACAAAAAATGTAAGTCTTATGGCGTTCGTTGTTTTCTTTCTTACTTGGAAATAGAATGTTTTGACAAACGCGCAAAGAACGAGGGTAGGCGTCGAGGCAGGTCAAACTAGTACTGAACATTGTTATTAAAGCCGCACCCGCAATAAGGGGAGTTGCCCAAGAGCCAAGTGCTGTCTTATAGAGAGTGATAAGCTGACCGGCAAAGACAGTGCCTTTCGGAGAAAACTCCTCGCCACTGCCATACATCACAAAGGCACCGAGACAGAGAAAGAATATCGCTAATATAGCGGTGCCAATATAACCAATGCGGAAGTCGAGTAGAGCACTTTTCACAGAAGAGACTTTCCCTGTAGCTTTATTTTTATCATCAGACCAAATAGAATGCCAAACGGAGATGTCCATAGGTGCTGGCATCCAACCTAGGAAGGCAACGATGAAAGTAAAATGAACAGGGTTGTCTAACGTGAGAATGTTTTCGAAGCTTTTGTAATGACCAGGATTTTTGAATAAACAGCTGATGACAGCAGTCAAAGTGGTAATGGTTAATAAAATGATTACGACTTTCATGAAATTGTCGAGAAAGCTATAGCGACCAATCATCAGCAAAGTCGTACAAACAACGAGTATTCCTACTCCCACAGCAGTTGCGGGCAAGTCAAAGCCGAAAACTTCCACAGCAATACTGGCAGTTACAATAGTGACAACCATTTGAATGATTAACATGGTCGATATCGTCATCAAGACATAGACCCATACAGCCCACTTACCGAGTTTTCTGTAACCATGGAGGATGTTCTCACCAGTCGCCGCAGTATAGCGAGGACCATATTCATAGAAGGGATATTTAAGAATGTGAATAATGATGATTAAGGGGATGAGCTTGAAACCAAACATCGCTCCAGCTTTAGTCGATTGCACCAAATGGGAAACACCAATAGCAGCACCGGCGTAGAGTAAGCCTGGTCCAAGTTGGCGAAGTAATTTTTTCATTTTAGTCATAGTCTTTTCGTTCAATAAAATTGGAAGCCGAACAGTAGTTCATTTTTGTCGGAAGTCTATCAGAGGGGAAGGGAAGTACTTAGTAGCTAGTGATTAGTACTTAGAAAGAAAACAGAACGCCGGGGCTATAGAGTCTTTTTTCATGATTAGCTCGTTAAAAGGCAAGGTAAAAGAGTCGACAGGATTTACACAATGATACAGCATAGATATAAGCTGACGAGCCTGGCCCACAGTAGGTTTGTAGTTCAAGCTTCAGCTTGTTTATACTTGGACGTTTGGAGCTCAGTCATGTTGTCTACTCATCCAGATTCATCACGATAAATCGTGTACTACAAACCTAGCCAACGGGCCCAGAATGCTTTCTTTACTTATTGCTGAATTGATAAATACTAAGTGATTGAAACACTTGATCCTTCTTAAGGATAGGAGAAGGAAATTCTGGTTGATTGATAGCATCGGGAAAGTTTTGGCATTCAAAACAAATAGCGTCGTAAGCATTGTATTTATGAGCGTTTTTCCCCTCTAGTTGAGAGAGGTGATTGGCGGTATAAAAATGAACTGAAGCTTCAGTTGTCCAAACTTTCATAGATCGTCCACTACCAGGGTGATGATACTCAGCCGCGAGTTTTGAATCAGTATTGTTCGCTAATTTATAGGAGTGGTCTACACCACCAGTCAATGCTAGTTGACCTTGATCGTTGAGTAGGGGAGCGAGTCTTTTTTCGTTGCGGAAATCCAATGGATGGCCGTCCAACGAGGAGAATTGATCTTTTGGAGAAAAGTCTTCATTCCACGGCAAGTATTCTGAGGCGTGGACTTGTAAGCGATGATCGGAGATAGAGCCGCTGTCTTCGCCTCCGAGATTCCAGTAAGAGTGATTGGTTAGGTTGATAATGGTATCTTGGTCGCATGTGGCTTTGTAGGCGATCTTGAGTTCGTTTTCTGCTGTCAGAGTGTAGGTCACTTCGACGTCAAGATTACCTGGATAGCCTTCGTCCCCATCGGCGCTGGAAGTTTGGAAGGTAACATGATTTTTACTCGACTCTTTAATTGCCCAGATTTTTTTACTGAGTGCCTTGTCGCCGCCACCGTGCAGATGTATGCCATTTTGCTTGCTGAGCTGAAATGTTTTCCCGTTGAGAGTAAACTGGCCTTTTGTGATACGGTTGGCATAGCGACCGACGGTAGAGCCGAAATAAGAGTCTGCATTACGCTGGTAGCCTTCCAAATTGTCAAAGCCAAGGACGACGTCGGCAAGTTTACCGTTACGATCTGGGACATGCATTTGAAATAGGCTAGCGCCGTAAGTGCTGAGCACAGCTCGGAGACCATTGCTGTTCTCCAAGCTGATTGTTTTGTCTCTACTGTCAGTTAGCATTGTTTTAAGATGAAATAAGCTTATGGAGTTGACCTAAATCTGTGACACAACCGCCCCAAATACCACCACCGGTTTGTTGCAGTGTAGCCCATAGTTTCACAGAGTCTGGTAGTCCAGGGTCAGCAGTGAGCTGTGGATGAAGATCGCGGTTTTCCAATAGGGAATCACCAGTAGCGATACTAAGTTCTTCAGTCTGTGTTTCGGCGTCGCCGAGAACTTGTAAGGAACCATTTAAATCATTGTTATCGAGGCGGATTTCAACGATGTCACCATCGCGTAGTTTCCCTAGAGGTCCACCTTCTAGAGCCTCTGGTCCTACATGACCGATACAAGGGCCGCTGGAGAAACCAGAAAAACGACCGTCTGTCAGTAGGGCGACATTTTTTAAGGAACGGGTGTATTTAAGAGCAATGGTGATTTGTGCGGTCTCAGGCATTCCGGCACCGAGAGGTCCACGACATGTTAAGATAATGACATCACCTTCTTTGATTCTATCTTCTCCTTTTGAGCGAACGGCACGAATGGCTGCTTTTTCTGAGGTGAAGAGGCGGGCGGGGCCGCAGTGATAATAAACGCCATCTTTGAAGAGGTCTGCACTGATTGCGGTGCTTTTAACAACAGACCCCTGTGGTGCGAGGTTTCCCTTTGGAAAAATAAGAGTTCGAGTGAGACCGAGTTTTTCTGCTTTCTGAGGAGTCATGATAACTTCATCGGGAGAGAGTTGATCGGCATCGAGAAGGCGTTGACGGAATTTTGTACGACGTTCAGATTGTTCCCAGTCAATTAAGTTTTCACCAAGAGTTTTTCCTGTGACGGTCATAGCGTTGAGGCGTAGGAGACCAAGGTCGCGGAGTTTGAGCATTACTTCTGGTACGCCACCAGCAAGGTAGACTTGTACAGTACGGAAGTTTCGTGGTCCATTGGGAAGAACATCAACAAGACGGGGGACGAGGCGATTGACCTCTTCCCAAGCTTCGACGTCAGGGCGTTTGACACCTGCCATGTAGACGACTGCAGGTAAATGCAATAAGAGGTTGCTAGAGCCACCGAAAGCGGCATGAACAGCCATGGCATTGTAGAGGGAATCTTCGTCGAGGATGTCTTTTAAGATGATGTTCTTTTCTTGCATATTGATTAAGGCATCGGCAGATTGAACAGCCATATCGAGCCAGACTGCTTCGCCCGAAGGAGCTAGGGCTGAATGGGGCAAGGACATTCCTAGTGCTTCCGAGACCACCTGTGCTGTTGCGGCAGTTCCAAGGAATTGGCAGCCGCCACCAGGGCTAGCACAAGCTGCGCAGCCGAGTTCAGCTGCTTCTTTGACTGTGAGCTCACCATGAGAGTAGCGGGCGCCGATTGATTGTACTGTTCCAGCGTCTTCACCTTTGTCTGGTGGCAGTGAAACTCCACCAGGGACAATGATCCCTGCTTTGTCGGAGTTTTCGGCAAGTGCCATCATCATGGCGGGTAGGCCTTTGTCGCAAGTGGCGATTCCCATAACAGCTTTAGATCTAGGTAAAGAGCGGATGAGTCGTCCCATGACTTCGCAAGCTGAGTTGCGATAGGCGAGACTTTCCATCATGGCATCTGTACCTTGTGATCGACCGTCACAGGGGTCTGAACAGTGAGCCGCAAAAGGGAGGTAGCGACGTTCTTTAAATCTTTCAGCAGCTTCTTTGGCCAGTAAGCCGAGCTCCCAGTGGCCTGTATGGTAGCCAAGAGCAATAGCTGTGCCGTCGTCTTGACGTAAACCACCAATGGTAGTTAGGATGAGGACTTGTGGGTCGTTGAGAGCTTTGCCATCCCAGCCCATGCCGATGTCTTGAGAGAGTCCGAAAAGGTCTCCACTAGGGCTATTGAGAAGCATTTCTTCTGTTAATGGAAATTCATCATCTCTTGCCGGCATTTTAGTTCGGACTTTATAAAGTTCCTGATCTGGGTTGTACCAATCATTCATTGTGGTTTAAGCTCCTTTTCAAGGTGTTGGGGTAAGGGACTTGTTGCCGTCCAGCCACCGTCAACCATAATAGTTTCTCCAGTGATATGGGCTGACTTTTCATCTGCAAGAAAGAGAGTTGTGTGAGCGATGTCTGCAGGTGTACCTACAGTACGGCTTGGCGAAACGCTTTTCCAACCTGATGTATAATTAGGATCTTCGAGGGTTCTTTCACTTTGCGTCGCGCCAGGTGCTACGACGTTGACGGTGATGCCGTAGTCGCCAAGTTCTTCAGAGAGGCTACGAGCGAGTTGGATAATCGCTGCTTTGGTCATGCCGTAGGCGCTGGTGTTGCGGTGAGCTTGTACACCACAGACGGAAGACATTAGAATTATTCGTCCTTTGGTGCCATTTTTAATCATCTGCTTGGCAGCCGCCTGAACGGAAAAGTAAGTGCCGCGCATATTGACATCCATTAGATGGGAAAAGTCTTCGGCAAGGATATTTTCAAATCGTTCGAAAACTGTGATGCCGGCGTTGGCGACAAAGATGTCAATGCCACCATTTTCTTCGGCAAAGTCGTTGACGGATTTTTGAATTGCGGCGACATTCGAGAGGTCGGCAGGATAAGGACTGACTAGAGAATTTGATAATTCCTCGTTGATCTTTTTTGAAGATGTTTCAGATGTTTCTTGTCGACGGGCATTGAGTCCGACACGAGCACCCTCAAGGGCGAATTGGCGGCAAATCTCATAGCCAATTCCGCAAGCAGCGCCAGTCACAAAGACTTTTTTATTTTCAAATCTAACAGACATGATGGGTTAATCCTATATTTTGTTTGATCTAAAGCTAGCTCCTAAGTTGCTCAATAGGAATGAGATTATTTTGTCAATGCGTTACAATATCTACTCAGAGAGAGAATCTTTCTGTCGCTTGGAGGGTCGAGTATATGGTGTGAGTTAATTTTGTAATTCGTTTATGATATTTTATCATGCACTAAAGCAGGATTCGCTCTATTTTTTGAACAAAATTATAAGAGTTATTTAATGAATAATCAAATAAGCACTAAGAGCTCTGGGCTCGGAGAAGGGCCGCTTTGGCATCAGGATCGTTTTTATTGGGTCGATATTGTCAGTGGAGAACTCAACACTCTCTCAAAAGGTGTACAAAGTTGTCTCTTTAAATCAGAGCAAGGACTGACGGCAGCAGTAGTACATTCGGAAGGTGGTTTTGTACTTAGTCTTGATCAACGAATTGTCCACTTAGATAAAGAAGAAACCTTAACGCTTGGAGAAGACTTTAATCTAAACGACGAAACATTGCGATTCAATGATGGTAAATGTGATCCACGGGGCCGGTTTTGGGTGGGAAGCATGGACTGTGGTGAAAGTGATTTTTCAGGATCTCTCTACGTACTGGATAAAGGAGTTGTCAAAAAAGTACTCGACGGATTGTGCATTTCGAATGGACTTTGTTGGAATGACGATTGTAGCCAATTTTACTTTATTGATTCGGCAACTCAAACAGTTGAAGCCTTTGATCTAGACAGTGAAACGTTGGAGCTCACGAATCGTCGTAGTGTTTATAAAATTCCCGAGAAAGACGTTTATCCTGACGGTATGTGTATTGATGCCGAGGGCAACCTTTGGGTTGCTTTGTGGAATGGTCATGGAGTTATCTGTATTGATGTCGCTAAGGGAGAAGTCATTCACAAGTTATCCATTCCTTGTCGGAAAGCGACGTCTTGTTGCTTCGGTGGCGAAAATCTGGATGAGCTTTATGTAACAAGCGACGCTCGTGGCGAAGACTTGCAAGAGTATCCGCTTTCCGGTCATGTCTTTAAATTTAAGCTGGATGTCAATGGTCTCCCAGCAACCGCTTACCAAGGATGATATCACATGAGTTTTGAAAATTTTTATAGAACTTTAAAAACAAGTTTTCCGAAAGAGCGCTTGCTCAACGACCCCGTAGAATTATTGGCGCATGGTACCGACGCTAGCTTTTATCGTTTGATCCCAAAATTAGTCGTTAAAGCCGAAACGGAAGAGCACATCAGTCAACTTTTAAAAGAAGCTGACAAAGAGCATGTGTCACTTACTTTTCGTACCGCTGGAACGAGTTTGTCTGGTCAAGCGGTCAGCGATTCTATACTGGTGAAGCTTGGACATGATTGGAAAGGAGTTAAAATTGAGGATGAAGGAAAGACGATCCGCTTGCAACCTGGAGTAATCGGCTCACGTGCCAATCATCTTCTAAAATCCTATTCTCGTAAAATAGGCCCAGATCCAGCTTCGATAGACTCAGCAATGATCGGTGGAATTGCCGCTAATAACGCCAGTGGGATGTGCTGTGGTACAGCTCAGAATTCATATCGTACGTTAAAAAACATGCGTCTTATTCTCGCTGATGGCACAGTTTTGAATAGTAGCGAGCCTAGTTCCTGTGACGAGTTTCGATTAAAACGTGAAGACTTACTCGCAGGATTAACTTCGATTCGCCAGCGAATCCACGCCGACTCTAAACTATTAGAGATGATAAAACGAAAGTATAAGATCAAAAACACCAGTGGTTATGGTCTCAATAGTTTTATTGATTTTGAGGACCCACTAGATATTTTACTTCACCTAATGATCGGGTCAGAGGGAACTCTTGGGTTTATTTCAGAAATCTCTTATAACACAGTTGAAGACCCTCAATTTAAATCCTGTTCACTCGTTATTTTTAATGATATAGGACAAGCTTGCCATGCGACAGCGGCACTCAAAACGAAACCCGTTTCCGCAGTGGAGTTGATGGATGAAAGTTCCCTGCAAAGTATGAGTGGACGTCCTGGTGTCCCTAATGAAATTCCAGAAGGCAGTATGGCTTTACTCGTTGACGTCCGTGGTAGCAGTCAAAAACAGCTTGATGAGCAAGTCCTCGAAGTGGAAAATTGTCTCCAAGAGTTCGGTGGAAAAGGTGATTTTAGCAATGACCAAGTAGCCTATGACAATTTGTGGAAAATCCGTAAGGGGCTTTTCCCAATTGTTGGCGCGAATCGAGCTCAAGGGACAACAGTTATTATCGAAGATGTCTGTTTCCCAATCGAGGAATTGGCTGAAGGAACGGTAGCCCTACAACAATTGCTTAAAAAACATGCTTATGATGAAGCGGTAATTTTTGGTCACGCTCTAGAAGGCAATCTGCATTTTGTATTCACGCAAAGTTTCAATGATGAAAAAGAAGTTCAACGCTATGCGTTATTTATGGATGATCTTTCTGAGTTGATGGTTGGTCGTTTTCATGGTTCGCTTAAAGCGGAACATGGCACAGGACGAAATATGGCTCCTTTTATGGAAGCGGAATGGGGCAGTAAAGCCTATCAATTGATGAAAGAGATTAAAGAACTTTTTGATCCGAAAAACATCCTGAATCCCGATGTGATTATTTCTAAAAATACTCATATACACCTCGAAAACCTCAAGCCTATACCACCTGCGGACGAACTTATAGATAAATGTATCGAATGTGGTTTCTGCGAGCCAGTTTGCCCTTCAAAAGAATTTAGCTTAACACCAAGACAACGTATCGCACTATGGCGACGTATTCAGCAACTTGAACAAGCAAAAACCTTATCTGACTCAGAACAAAACGAATTAAAAGAACTCAAAAAAAACTACCAACACTTAGGTATTGATAGCTGTGCTGCTACCGGCATGTGTGCTCAACGTTGCCCTGTTGGTATTAACACCGGTGATTTAATTCGACAGTTACGCAGTGAAAAGTTAGGCAGTACCGGTAAGCTCATCGCAAAATGGTCGGCCAATCATTTTGCGGCGGTTAGCGCTTCTGCCGCCACCGCATTTAAAATTAATGGCTTGGTGGCTGCGGCTTTAGGAGATAAAACCGTCGATAAAATTGGTGTCGGTTTACATAACATCAGTGGTAAACGCTTACCGCTTTGGCACGCAAAATGGCCAACTAAAGCACGTAAAACGGTTAAGAGATCACAGTCGACAAGCATTGAAACCATAACGCCTACAGGTAAGCCAGTTATTTATTTTGCCAGTTGTGCCAGCCGCACTATGGGGCCAAACGCCAGTAATAAAGAGCAAAGAAGTTTAACCGAAGTTTCAGCCGCCGTGTTAGAAAAAGCAGGCTTTGACATTATTTACCCAAGCAGTGTTAACCAGCTTTGCTGTGGCCTACCGTTTCACAGCAAAGGTGCAGCTGATATTGCCAAAAACAAAGGTAACGAGCTGATCACGCAATTAACTGCGCTGAGTAATAACGGTGAAATTCCCATAGTGTTTGATACTAGCCCGTGTAATTTAAGAATTAAAGAACTGGGAACGCAGCTGAAAATTTATGAGCTTACCGACTTTTGCGCCCAATTCGTTATAGAGCATTTAACCATAGTGCCAAAAACAACGCCTGTTGCCTTACATATTACCTGTAGCTCACGAAAAGCGGGTATTGCTGACAGCTTACGTAAAATTGCTCAAATTTGTGCAACAGAAGTTATCGAACCATTAGGAATAGAATGTTGTGGTTTCGCCGGTGATAAAGGTTTTACTATGCCAGCGCTAAATGAAAGTGCCCTTTCACCACTGAAAGCACAAATATTCGACCCAACAACACAAGGCTATAGTAATAGTAGAACCTGTGAAATTGGCTTGTCGAAAAATAGTGGTATTGACTATCAATCGCTGATTTATTTACTTGATGAAGTGAGTCAGTAAGGAAGCGTTCATCAGAAGAACTTAAAAGCAAAAAGCCTACAACTAGTAGGCTTTCTTTATATCTTCATTTTACTGACTCAAGCATGATTAACTTACCAGTAACTGCTCAGCCGCATTTTCAAATACGCTATTATCTTCAATAGCAATACTGATCATCATTGCGCCTTCAAGCAGCGATATAGTTTTAATAGCTTGCTGCTTAGCTGCTAACGCATCATCAGTATTTATCGATAAATAAGCATGTTCAAGCCATGCCAAATTCTTATTAAAAAAACGTTTAATTTCAGCGCGAACAAGCTCAGGTAAAACATCAGACTCTGCACCTAATAAGCCACATAAACACATTTTTTTATCTTGATACAATGCACGTCTAAATTGCTCAATATAAATGCTAACAGGATTTTTTCCAGCAGCTAGATGCACGTTAGGCTCTCCTAAAGCACTAATGAAGTCGTCAGTATATTGTTTGGCAAGCTCTGCACCTAAGTCCGCTTTCGTCGGGAAATGATAATGCACACTTGCACTTTTTATCCCAACATCTTTAGCTAATTCTCTAAAGCTAAAGTTGTTATAACCACCTTCACGCACCTTGTTTTGTGCTATTTGTAGAAGCTCTTGTTTTTTCGTCATAAAACTTGCCCTTAATTGCTTAAGCCAATTATCTATGACTAGAAATGGCTTGACAAGAAACATTATACACCCAAAACTCTCTACTGATAGGTAGATAACTTAATTTAGGTAATAAGACATAAAATGCACAGCTCAAATATTATTATTGGTGGCGGGTTATCAGGGCTTTTAACCGCTTGGAGATTGCAGCAACAAAACTTACCCTATGTTTTGCTTGAAGCTAAAGCGGAGTTAGGTGGTCGCATTTTTGGTGTGCAAGATCAGCAGTCAAAGCACTATCATGATTTAGGTCCTACCTGGATTTTTCCACACCAGCATAATATCCAAAGCTTACTGACAGAACTTGGCCTAACTTACTTTGAACAATACACCCAAGGTGATGCATTATTTCAAAAGCAAAATAATGCAGAGATAATTCAAACGGCCGGAGCTGGCGCGATGACTACGTATCGCGTACAAGGTGGTATGACGGCACTTATTGAGACAATTTATCGTAAACTCAATACAGAAAACATAAAAGCAAGCCACGCCGTAACAAATATTAGGCAGAAAGATGGCCATTGGGTTATCACTGCTCAACGCAACAACACACAGATAAATTTCGCAGCTGAAAATTTAGTTTTGGCACTACCACCTCGCATGATAACTCAATATTTAACGCCACAGCATTGGGTTTCTCCTTCACTGCAAAGTGCTTTTAAGCGAGTACCAACATGGATGGCTGCACAAGCAAAATTTATTGCAACTTACGCCAGTCCTTTTTGGCGAGAAAGAGGATTATCAGGCCAAGCATTCAGCCAACAAGGGCCCATGCAAGAAATGCATGATGCTAGTGCTGATAACTCCCCTCCTTATGCGTTATTTGGCTTTATAGGAATTCCAGCTCAAAACCGTTCTCAATACAGCGAGTCACAAATTAAGCAAGCCTGTTTAAATCAATTGCAGCAATTATATGGCGAACAAGCCAAAGATACAGAAACAGCCCTAATTAAAGACTGGGCGATCGATGAATATGTCACCACTGAGCAAGACTGTTTAGAAGCACCAAATCACCCTAACTTTAATATTATTGAACATAAGAATGAGCTAAAAGAGAAAAATATCTACTTGGCTGCTAGCGAGTTTTCAGCAGCGGATGCCGGATATCTTGAAGGAGCCGTTTGCGCGGTTAAGCAAGTAATAGCTAAATTAATTATCAATTAAGTAATTTGTAAGCTATTAATTTATTTACTTTAAAGTTCATCCACTCAAAATACTGATGCTTGAGAAAGCAAAAAACATTGACTATATTAGCATCTCGCACTAACCTACCTATCAGTAGGTAGTTAATCATATTAGATGAATTAATACTAAAGCTTTGTTTGAGCAAACAGTAGAAAACATTGTTCAAACATCATTAACCAATAAAGTGAGAGCACTATGAAAATTTATGACGTTGAGAACTTCCCTAATCCACTGCGTGTTCGTATTGCATTAGCTGAAAAAAATGCCACTGACAAAGCAACATTTATTCCCGTAGACTTAATGGATGGAGAACATCGTACTGCCGAATTTTTAGCGAAAAACCCCGCAGGTGGAGTGCCAATTTTAGAGCTTGACGACGGCACTTTTATTGCTGAATGTTCAGCTATTATTGAATATATTGATCATGAATTTTCTGGTCCATCACTAACGGGTAACACGGCTAAAGATCGTGCTGTTATTAGCATGATGCAACGCCGTGCAGAGTCGATGGTACTAGATGCAGTCGCTACTTATTTTCATCATGCAACAGATGGATTAGGCCCAGCACTTGAAACATATCAAAATAAAGCCTGGGGTCAAAAGCAATTAGAAAAAGCATTATCAGGTTTAGCTTACTTCGATACTGTATTAGCAAAAAATAGTTATTTAGCAGGAAATGAGTTTACTGCTGCCGACATCACTTTGCATTCTGGTCTAGTGTTTGCGGGGTTTGCACAAATTACTGTCCCAAGTGAATTAACTAACTTAATTGCTTGGCAAGCACGTATTGCTAATCGCCCTAGTATTGCCGCGTAACTAATACTTAACTAATAAGGCTTAGCTAGCACTTACTAAAACTGAAAAATTGAAGATTAGGAAATCACATGAAAATTGCCGCCGACTTTAGTAAACGAGAAATAGTACACAGCAGTGCCTTACCTTGGGTTGCCTCCCCCATGGTAGGTGTAGACCGACGTGCACTTGAGCGTGTTGGCGGAGAAGTTGCCAGAGCAACCAGCATTGTTCGTTACGCGCCTGGCAGTGCCTTTTCACCGCATATACATACCGGCGGGGAGGAATTTATTGTTCTCGACGGTGTATTTCAAGATGAACATGGTGACTTCCCTGTTGGTTCCTATATTCGTAATCCGCCAGAGTCTAGCCACACACCTAGCTCAGAAGCTGGCTGTGTAATTATGGTTAAACTATGGCAATTCCAACCCGAAGACAGAACACACGTTCGTTTACAAATGAAGGCAATGGGTAAAGTTGCGATGCCTGAACATAATGGCATTGAAATAACGCCGTTATACAAAGACGATATTGAAGAAGTGTCACTATTACACTTCGATGCCGATGCAAGCTTGGAAATTTCACCACTAGGCGGCGCTGAATTTTTTGTTCTTGAAGGTGATATTACTGAACAACAAGACCAACTAACAAAACACAGTTGGGCACGATTACCTATTAATGAAAGCATCAGTATAAAAGCAGGAAAGCGAGGCGCAAAAGTTTGGCTGAAAACTGGCCACTTAATTGACGTAGAAAACCAAATAGCGCGTGTACAACAGGCATAATGATATCAGCTGAAATATAATGCCAAATTTCAGACAAAAAAACCGACATTAATTATCGATTTTTATTGTTATATCCTTTAAAAATATAGGAATAATGCAACTAGTACTAGATTTAAAGCCGACATATCTTGCGACAGAAAGTTCTAAAAAGAATGAGAATTAAAAACGGGCTCTTAATTAAGTACGATAAAGCACTTTAATAACATGCCAGCCAAACTTAGTTTTAACGAGATGGGGCTCTAATATTGCGCCACTAAATGCTACTTTATCAAATTGAGGTACCATTTGACCTCGTTTAAACTCGCCTAAATCTCCCCCTTTCTTACCTGAAGGACATGACGAATATTTTTTAGCTAGCGTTTGAAACTTAGCTCCCTTACCTAGCTGCTTAATAATATCTTCTGCAATTTCTTTGTGCTTAACCAGTATGTGAAG
>CAKZQF010000122.1 GCA_937139475.1 uncultured Gammaproteobacteria bacterium
TCGCTCCTGCTGATCTCCCCAAAGAAGGAGGGCGCTTTGATCTGGCAATTGCCATTGGCATTCTGGCCGCATCAGAGCAAGTGCCAACAAATAAGCTAGAGCAAGTTGAGTTCTATGGTGAACTCGCATTGTCGGGCTCATTGCGCGCTGTTAATGGAATATTGCCTGCGGCACTGGCTGCAAATGACATTGGCCGCCATGTCATAACAGCGCAAGACAATCAGAACGAATTAGCATTGCTGGATAAGGCACAAAATCGAGTCGCCACTCAGTTGCTTGAAGTGAGTGCTTTTTTACATGGTCAGTCGCCATTGCCATTGCCAGTGGCAAAACAGCAGAGTGATGGTCAAGAGCTGCTAGATATGAAAGATGTTGTTGGCCAACCGCTGGCCAAGCGCGCCCTGGAAGTCGCAGCGGCTGGCTCGCATAACTTATTATTTTTGGGTTCTCCTGGTACAGGGAAAACAATGTTGGCGAGTCGATTGCCGACTATTTTACCCCCTTTATCATTTAGTCAGGCGCTCGAGGTGGCTGCCGTTCATTCTACTTTTGGGCTTGATATATCGGTTAATCGTTGGTTGGTGCCGCCATTTCGTAGCCCACATCACTCTAGTTCTGCCGTGGCTTTAGTTGGTGGTGGCAGCAATCCTAGGCCGGGGGATATTTCGTTAAGCCATCATGGTGTATTGTTTCTTGATGAATTGACTGAGTTTGATAAAAAGGTGTTGGACTGTTTGCGAGAACCCATGGAATCAGGGGAAATCTGTATTTCTCGCGCAGCGGGAAAGGTGACCTTTCCCGCTAAGTTTCAATTGGTTGCAGCATTAAACCCTAGTCCGTGTGGAGAAATAGGTGAGCGTAGCCGCAGTACACCTGAGCAAATACTAAAATATCTATCTAAGTTGTCAGGACCGTTTATCGATCGCTTCGACTTAACCATCGATGTTCCTCGCTTGCCGCAAGGTAGTATGTCTTTTGATGCGCAAGCAGAATCAAGCGCGGTCATCTTGGCAAGGGTTGAAAAGGCCCGACAAATGATGATGGCGCGAGACGGTGTTGCCAATGCGTATTTGTCCACGAAGCAAATTAAAAAGAGTTGTACCCTAAACGCCAAAGATTGCCAGTTTTTGGAGCAGGCGATTGAAACCCTCCACCTCTCAATGCGCGCCTACCATCGTATTTTAAAAGTCGCTCGAACCTTAGCTGATTTGCAGGGCGAAGAGCATATTGCCAGAAATCATTTGGCCCAAGCACTGAGCTATCGAGCGATGGACAAGCTTTTGCATTCGCTACAAGGTCCAAAATTCTAGTAAAGGTCAGAGAGCTTCGGGTAGCTTAGACATCAATTCCTGTTAGAATTAGTTTTTTTATAGGGGTTAATAATGATTGAACGATTAGAAACAAAACAACGGATGAGCCGTATCGTAAAGCACAATGGCACAGTCTATTTGTGTGGGCAGGTTTGTAAAGACGCTACACAGGGCATTGTTGAGCAGACTTCAAGTATGCTTGAAAAAGTTGATGAATTGCTCATTCAAGCGGGTAGTTCGCGAAAGCATATTTTGTCAGCCACTATTTATATCAAAGATATGCAGGATTTTGCGCAAATGAATGAGGTTTGGGATAACTGGGTACCACAGGGCTATGCACCTGCGCGTGCTTGTGTCACTGGTGATATGGCGCGCGAAGCTTTGCTGGTAGAAATATCAGTAATTGCAGCAGAAATTACTGAATAAATGGCTATTCTCTGGTAAATCAATCGCATCGCAGCGATAATCGGTCATACTATTTTTAATGTTGTGACCGATATGAAATATTTTATAAGACAATCAATCACGTTGATCCTAGCTAGTGTGGGGCTGTTGAGCTCGCTCCAGGCCAATCAACTTCCTTTGGGGCAGATTAAAGTCATTGGCCCAATTCCATCAGCTAAAGTCATCACCATTGGTGAATCGGCAAAGATCGCTTCTCCCTTTCAGCAAGCCATCGATGCTGCATTTGTTAAATCGTTACAATCGACTAGGCAGTGGAGCGCAATTAACCTAGATGGTGATAGTGGACAGTACGCATTTCAGCTACCTTTAAGCACTAATCGATTCACACAGGGAGAGCTAGTTTTAACTGGCTTAAGTGACGTAAAGGCTTATTTAAATGGCCAGACGGTAACGAGCAGTGACCAAGGATTAACGCTTGAGCTAACCAATGGCGATCATCAATTGATTGTTATTGCTGATGTTGCCAAAATTTCACAACTAAGCTTTGATTGGCAAGGCGCCAATGGGCATGACGTAGTGAATTTTTATCAACAGGATAGCCGCCGCGTTTCACCACAGCTGCTTTATGATAGTGAAGTCGTTAGCCAGCTATCTATTTCACCAGATGGTAAACAATATCTCATCGGTAAGAAACATTATGACCCTTCATTAGGCGATAAGGCTAACAGCCCGATAAAAAGCTTAGAGCTTCGCGATGTTAAATCAGATAAGTTACTGCAACGCTGGACTGATAGCCTGCCTCACTCTTTGCAATGGAGCCCAAATAACAGGCAGTTAGCTTTTATTAATAATCAAAAAATCTTCGTACTGGACCGTAAAACGTATTCGCTAAAACAGCTCAGTAGTTCGTTAAAAGGTATTGGTTCATTGCATTGGTATAGTGATGAGCATCTAATTTTTAGTTGGAGTAAGCAGGCTGATAAGGGCAATGGTGTAACCAAGCGTTATCGCGCATTGCAAGATCGGTGGGGTGGCTGGCGCAATAACAGTCAACTATATCAAATTGCATTAAGTAGCGGCATCATCACCCAGCTAACTCAAGGTGGCTCATCAACGCATTTATTGGACAGTAAAAAAGGTTCTCTGCTGCTTTCACGCAGTATCGTAAATTATAAAGAACCTGCCCATAGCTTAACGGAGGTGAGCGAACTTAATCTCGCCGAGCATCGCTTGCAGGTGATTGGGCAATATCGCACGTTCAACAATGCTAAGTACGCTAAGGCTGGCATTTATATGGTTGCCGGGCCAAGTTTTGAAAATGGTTTAGGTAGCGCTGTATCTCAAGGAGTCGTTGCTAATGATTATGACTCGCAGCTTTATTATCGCGATAAACAAGGCCAATTTCGCGCCTTATCAAAACAGTTTGACCCAAGTATTGGGCAAATAAAGGTACTGCCAAATGATGATTTAGTTATGAGGGTAACTGAAAGAGATGGCAGTTCGTTATTTCACTTTGATATCAGTAAGCAGCGCTATAACAAGCTAGACACTGGATTTGAGGTCGTTGAATCTTTTAGTGTTAGTCATTCCAATAAACCGCAAATATTGGTTAAAGGAACGTCTGCCACTAAGCCACAGCAAGCGATTAGAACATCACTAAAAGGAAGTAACAATATACTCTTTGATAGTAAGTCCGCAAGTTATGCCAATTCAATGTTGGGCCAGTTTAAAGAGTGGAATTTTGAAAATAGTCGTGGCGAGGAAATTAGCGGACGTTACTACTTGCCGCCAAATTTTGATAGCGCTAAAAAATATCCTACTCTGGTTTATTACTACGGCGGTACTTCTCCGGTATCAAGAGCATTTACTGGGCGTTATCCGTTTAACCTGTGGGCCGCACAGGGATACGTTGTGTATGTCATTCAGCCGACTGGCGCAACAGGGTTTGGTCAGGACTTTTCAGGCAAGCATGTAAATGCCTGGGGCAAGTATACGGTAGATGACATTATTGAAGGAACCAAAGCATTTACCAAGGCTCATTCTTTCGTTGATGCAAATAATATTGGTAATTTAGGTGCCTCTTATGGTGGCTTTATGACCATGTTGCTAGCGACCAAAACAGATATTTTTGCCGCATCGTTGTCGCATGCCGGTATTAGTAATTTATCAAACTACTGGGGCTATGGCTGGTGGGGGTATGCTTATTCCGGTGTTGCGAGTAAAGGCAGCTTTCCTTGGAACAACCGCGAGTTATACGTTGAGCAGAGCCCGTTATATCACGCTGATAAAATTAATCACCCGATGTTACTTATTCATGGAGACAGTGATACAAACGTACCGGTGAGCGAGAGCCACAGTATGTACACTGCGCTAAAGTTGCTAGGTAAAGATGTTGAGTTAATCGAGTTCAAGGGACAGGACCATACGATCAATGCGAGAGAAGAGCGCTTAGTGTGGTGGAATACCACGCTGGCATTTTTTGATATGCACTTAAAGCAGCAACCACAATGGTGGGAGAAGCTCTATTCGCAAGAATAACAGGCAATAAAAAAGGCAGTGGAAACACTGCCTTTTTGATTTATTGGTTTAGCTATTAAAGCTTATCAATGGTTTGGTGCAATGCGTTAAGACAGGCTTGACCAAGTTTTTGGCTGCGCATTGGCGACCAGCCAAAGTCTTCATCCGGGGTTAGCTCGGTGTCTTTAAATGGCATTTCTAGTGTCATTACCAAGGCATTGAATGTTTCTGCAAGGTAGTTAGTGCCGACAGTCATTAGCGCCGTGCCGTGCTTGTCTTTGGCATAACCCACCTTCGTTTGAAAGTCAGGGCTAGCGTTAACCAGCGACTGTTGGTAAAAGTCTAGTAGCGCCTGGCGGTCATCATTCCAGCTTGCGATGCCTTCAGAACCCGCAATGAAATTGTAAGGAAGGGCTTCATCACCATGGACATCTAGACAGAAATCCATGCCTGTTTGCTCCATCTTTTGACGCACTAAAAAGACTTCCGGACTGTGCTCCATTGAAGGAGTTTGCCATTCGCGGTTAAGGTTGGCGCCAGCGGCATTAGTACGTAAATTACCACGCTTACTGCCATCTGGATTCATGTTTGGTACCACGTAGAAAACAGCTTTTTTTAGTAATTCACGTGAGATCGGCTCATCTGGATCTAGCAGGGATTCCAACATGCCTTCCATCCACCACTCCGCCATAGTTTCACCCGGATGCTGACGTGCAATCATCCAACAGACTTTTTTGCCTTCGCCCTCGGTACCGATTTTTAATAAATCCATATCTTGGCCATCTACTGTTTCACCAAGGTGAATGTGTTCTACAAGATCGCTACACTGTGCATTAGCAATTAGGTCGTGGTGACGATCCATCGAATAAGGCGCGAAGTAAGCGTAATAGACACTGTCGCACTCAGGTGTGTGATTAATTACCAGTTGCTTGCCATCGAATTCTGTCTCTACGCGAAACCAAGTTTGGCGGTCGTAAGAAGCCACTGCTTGGTAATTTTCCCAGCCTTTAACGTAAGAGGTTTCATGAGCGTTAACAATATTCATGACACAAGGTAGGTTCTTAGCACCAGTTAGGCGGTAATGAAACCATTGGTGGAAGTCTGCTGCGTTATCTTTAGGGATGCTTAGATTGATGGTGCCATCGTCTTGAATGCTGATGCATTCAATCTTGCCGCTATCAAAATTATGACTGATTTTCATGTAAGCCTTTCTAGGTCAATATATAACACGGGTATAGTGCTATTTGTTAGGCTTATAATATCAGTTATCGGGCATAGTCCCAAGCAAGTTGCCCAAATCAGCTCTTCGCTACTGACTCGGGCTCTGGCTGTAAATTATAGTTTCTTTGCCACTAATTGTTTGCTTTGCAGTAGTAACTTATTTGCTTCAATGATTGCTGTTTCACCATCGACAGCAATTGCCAAAACTCGACCCTTTAGTTCCCAGCCATCGGCCAGAGATATATGAATCGAATGGTTATTTGTGGCTAACTGAGATAGTGCAACGTTATTGCGACTGGCTAGTTCAGTGACTGTTTCTAATGACTTTATACGTAGAATGACGTTTCTTTTGGCGGTAATTTCACCGGGTTTAAAGTGAATTTCTTCCGCATCTATAGCGAAAGTTTTGTTTTCCATTGACACAGCATTAGCGCCAGCGGCAAACAATAGTACAATAATTAGCAGAAACTTATCCATAATATCTCCTAAATCCTAGTTGAGTACAGCAGTGATTTTTTGCATGCCTGCAACATAAAAAGTATAACCTAAATGCTGGGGTAGGTGGGTTTGTTCATACTTTTTGACGGCTATTGTTAATATTTATAGCTCAACTTTTGTGAATCCGCCAATTTGGGTTAAGTTATTTTATTTCAATGCTTTAGCGGTGCTCAATGGTCTATGTTGTTGAATTTGTTGCAACAATTTTAGCGCTTTTTTTTAACTTTATTTCGCAACCAGCAGAGTTTAAATACTATGTTGAGGTTAACCGTTATATTGATTGGGTATGCTTTATAAAAATAACATCAAAATTAACTACTGTGATTAGTGTAACTTTAGGTTGACAACCTTCCTTAGTCACCATAAATTCAAAGCATAGTAATCCCTCTTCGCTAGGGGTTTAATTAATGAGGAATCGAAATGAGTAAGGGTGTCGTACTTTCTGAGGTGCGAGAGAAAATAACAGCGCTGGATCAACAGTTATTACAGCTTATTGGCCAACGCCGAGAATTAAGCCTTAGTGTCGCACAATCTAAAGTGGATACTGTTAAAAATGTTCGTGATACGCAGCGTGAAGAAGAGCTACTTATTGACCTAATCCAGCGGGGACACAAGCTCGGTATTGACGCACATTATGTGACGAAACTTTTCCAAGTGATTATTGAGGATTCGGTTCTTAATCAGCAGGCCTGGTTGCAAGAACGTGCAAATCATCAACATGAAGCGCCTGTTAGCCGAGTTGCATTTCTAGGAGCAAAAGGCTCATATAGCTATTTAGCAAGTCACCGCTACTTTTCTCGCCGCGTGGAAAGCATTGTTGAGATGGGGTGTTCAACCTTTGATCAAATCATTAAGACTGTCGAGTCGGGACAAGCTGAGTTTGGACTGCTGCCGATAGAGAATACTAGCTCGGGCGGTATAAACGAAGTATACGATCTCCTTCAACATACATCGTTATCGATTGTTGGCGAATTGACTCAACCGGTAGAGCATTGCCTCTTAACCGCAACAACAAGTAACCTTGAGCAAATTGATACAATTTATTGCCACGCCCAGCCTTATCAGCAATGTAGTAACTTCGTTGCCAATTTAGACGGCGTAAAATTTGAGTTTGTCGATAGTACGGCAGCGGCAATGGAAATTGTTCAAAAGCTTAACCAACCTAATGTAGCTGTTATTGGTTCACAAGAAGGCGGTGCGTTATATCAGTTACATGGTATTAAACAAGGCATTGCAAATCAGGCTGAAAATCACAGCCGGTTTATTGTTGTGGCGCGTAAAGCGGTTGAAGTGGCGGTACAAATACCAGCAAAAACAACGTTTATTATGTCTACTCACCAGCAATCTGGCTCATTAGTAGATGCCTTGTTAGTGTTAAAGAATAATCAAATCAACATGACTAAACTTGAGTCTCGCCCGATTCAGGGAAACCCTTGGGAAGAGATGTTTTATATCGATGTTGACGCTAATATCCATAGTCCGGAAATGCAAAAAGCGTTAGCGGCGTTAAATGATATTGCAAAGCAGATTAAGATTTTAGGTTGTTATCCAAGTGAAAGTATTGCGGCTACGCCAATTCCACAGGTGCTGCTAGATAGTAATACGCCAGTATAACAAAGCTTGGCTGTGGTATTAGATAATGCCACAGTCCAAAGAGGCTGCAATAGTACTGGCCAATTCAGTGCATTGTGCTTCAAACTCTTCTTGCCAGTCCCCTTTGCATACCAAAATAGGTTGGGCTAATGTCCATTTTAATCCGTTACAAATACTTGTTACAGCTCGCACTGTGCCCGTTCCATCATGACCAGCACGAACAACCAGCGCCATTGGCAGGCCTTGTTTAGACTCTAAACATGGATAGTAGATACGATCAAAAAAATCCTTTAATGCACCGCTCATGTAGCCTAGGTTTTCTGGTGTAAATAAGATGATGGCATCACATTGATTGACGTGTTCGCTGCTCGCTTCAAAGGCAGTTACGCTGACTAAAGATAGGTTGTCACATGCTAAGGATAGCACTGCCTGCTCCATCGCAGATTTTAAGCGTAAAGTATTTGGGGAGGGTGCATGACTAACTATTAGTAATGTTTTCATCGCGTTGCCAGCCTAACCAGTTAGCTGGCACCAGCTGGCGTTGAATTAATCCATTTAGCCCCTGCAAGCCACCAGTGTGTAAAAGGGCAATATGGCTACCTTGTGGAAAATAACCTTTTTCGATTAGGTCAAATATAGCATAAACCATTTTGCCACTGTAAATAGGTTCTAATTGGATCTGCGTTTGTTGATAAAACTCCTCGATGAAAGAAAGTAATGGTGCTTTTACTTTGCCATAACCACCAAAATGATAACCTTCAATAAACCTTAAATTTGTAATGTTTTCGTGATGTTCAAGTAGCTTTTCTATTTCTTGCTCTAAATATCCTGCGTTTTTTAATACGGGAATACTTAACACCTGCGTGTGCTGCCTGTTTGCCGACAGTAGTCCCGCAGTTGTACCGCCGCTACCGCAGGGGGTGCAGATATAATCAACATTTTGCTGGTCGATCTCCTGCATTACCTCTGCTACGCCTGCAAGTGCCATTTTACTTGTGCCACCTTCAGGCACCACCAGAGAATTAGGATGGCGAAGTTTAAGTTGCGCAATGAACTCTGAATTGTTGCGCTGTTTATATTGCTCTCGTGAAACAAACTCGAGCGTCATTCCACAAGACTTTGCGTCCTGTATGGTTGGATTGTTTGGGTCGTACTCACCTCTGATTATCCCATGCGTGTGCAGGCCATGGGCTTTACCCGCAAATGCCAGCGCATGAATATGATTGGAATATGCCCCGCCGAATGAAATAAGTTGCTGATAGTTATTGTCCTTAGCATGGGCTAGGGTGTACTTTAACTTGCGCCATTTATTACCTGATAAGGTCGGGTGAATTAAATCATCCCGCTTTATCGATAGTTTGATGCCATGTCGCCTGCACAAAGTGTGTTGGAGTGGCTGTAAAGGGGAAAATATTGGTGTTGAAATTAATATAGTCAGATTCCTCAGTATATTGCGACTTGCATGCTAGTATGAATTTGGGATAATAAATACAACTAAATACATATCTCGTCAAGGGAGAACACATTGTTAGCTAAGTTGTTTAAGCGAAATTCACTCGCCGATGCAGGGAAATCGAGTATTATTATACAACGCGCTAGTGTTACCTTGACGGTGACTGTGGGGGGCAGCGTCTATGTCCAACAGTTGCCTTGTGCGAATAATGACTTCTGCGCTGCGATAGAGAGACTGGTGGCTGAATCGGATTTGCCGGTGGCTAATTCGCAGTGTCAGATAGTGCTTGGCCACGGTATGTATCAATTAGCACAGATGGAAAAACCAGCTGTCCCTGACTCAGAGCTTACTCAAGCGCTTACGTGGAGTGCTAAAGACCTAATTAGTATCGCCAGTGAGAATATCATTCTTGACTATTTTTCGTATCTGAATAACAACCCCAATAACAATAAAATAAATGTTGTTGCCTGTGATAAGTCGATTATTAAACCCATAACAGACTTGTTGAGTGGGCTTGATGTAGAGATTAAAAACATTTCCATTGTCGATATTGTTTTATCGAGATTACTTAATGAGCCAACACCAAGAGTATTAGTATTTCATCTGCCAAATATGAATGTCATTGTGGCAGTTATCAAGGAAGGACAACTTTGCTTTAGTCGCCATATCAAGGGCTATGATAATTTGCATCAGATGAGCGATGGTGATTTTCAGGCTGGTGGATTGAATAATTTAGGCTTGGAAATACAGCGTTGTATTGACTTTGCCGTGGGCCAGTTAAAACTTGATGCTATCACTGGTGTTTCGTTGTTGGTGCAAAGTCTTGATACGCCGCATATGGCATCGGCATTGCAAGATTTTTTTGACATCGATGTCTCGATACATGAACCTGAATTTGCTCAAGAGTTTAATCGTTACCCTTTAAGTGCGTTAGCACTTGCTGAAATGGAGTTAGCCGATTAATGAAAACACGGATTAATCTATATGTACCCGCACTGCAACCGGTAAGGGAACAGTTACCCTTGTCAAAGTCGCTGGCTGTTACGGCAAGTGTTTTCGCACTAGCGGTATTCGTTTGCATTGGTTTGTATTGGCTGGTGGATAAAGAGTCACAACAGCAGAAAATGCTAAACGCGCAGCTTAGTATCGAGCAAGGACGATTGGCATCTCAAGCTGCCAAGCTAAGTAAAATCAATGACAATAAACAGTTATTAGACAAAATCGAATTGGTTAGAAATCAGGTAAAAAACAAGAAACGAGTTCTTGCCGCACTTGATAATCAAACAACTAATCATGGAGGCTTCACTCAATTACTGCTAGCTTTGGCGCAAGTCAGCGATCAAAAAGTATGGTTAACTGAAATTCGAAGTCAGCAAGGATCCTTAATGCTTAGTGGTAGCGCCAAGAGTTCTCAAGCGATCCCTAAATGGGTATCGAGACTCAATCAAGTAGAGCAGCTTAAGGGAGAGACATTCACTTCTTTAACGATGCATCGCAATGACGCAGTCATAAATTTTGTGTTGAATAATCAGCCGTTAACAACTAAGTGAGCATAGTAGAATGAGTCAATGGCAAGAGTTGAATCACAGATATACTGCACTATCATTGCGTGAAAAAGTACTAATCTTAGCAACTAGTCTCGTCTTAATATTGTTTATATTGGGGAGTTTTATCGCCGAGCCACAGTTTAAGGCATTGCAGGCGAGTAAAAAAGTCACTGGCTCCATACAAAAAAATATCCAAGATACCATCGCTGGACGCATTGCAATCGAGCAAAAGATAGCTTCCGATCCCGCGGGGCAGTTGAAGGTGGTGTTGCAAGATTTAACTGACGCTAATAAGAAGCTTAGCCAAACCTTGGCAATGCAAAAAATGTCACTTATCAGCAGTAATGAAATGGCTGAGCAACTTCAATACTTAGTCGCTGAACAAACAAACTTAACGGTTGAAAGTTTAAAATCATTGGCGCCGCAAGCTGTTTTGTTTGAACAGAGCACACAATCTCAACAGCAGCCTCAACCACTGCTATTTCGCCATGGAATCGAGATCCAGGTGAAAGGGCGTTATTTTGATATCGTAAGATTTTTGCAAAAAATTGAACAACAAAATGAATTTTTGCTGTGGGGGGATATTCATTACGAGGTGATTAAATACCCAGATGCATTAGTGACTTTTGTTGTTTCTACCGTAAGCACAGATAAGGAGTTTATTGGTGTTAAATAAAATTATGCTGGCCGTGCTTTTGCTATGTAGTGCAGGGCCACTATTAGCTGCTGAATTGAATGATCCAACAAAACCGGGCTTTACTCCAGCGCCAAAAGTTTCAGCGACAGCGTCATTAAATGCTACGCAAAAACCGAAATGGATTTTAAGTGGTATCCAAATTAAAGCACAACATCGCAGTGCCATAATAAACCAGCAAAGTTATCAGGTTGGTCAGTTAGTTGGATCTGAGCGGATTAAACGTATACTGTCCAATCAAGTAATTTTTTCGTCAGGTAAAACCTTAAGTTTGTTTGATGACTCATTTGTTAGCCTATCAATAAAGGATTAAATGACTAATGCCGATAATTAGTTTAAAACCCACTGCTACCATTTTAATGGCCTGTTTTATTGCTGGCTGTCAAATGACAAGTGTTGAACAAGAGAAAAAACAAATACAACAAGCGATCAACTTACCGATGGCTCAGCAGTCGGTACCAACGACTGAATTTTCGCTACCGAACGGTGTTGCACAGCAGTTGATGCCAGCACAGCTTAAAGAGAGCAGTGCTTTAATTGAAGAGCGTTTTGATATCGCAGCTAAAGACGTGGATGTTAGGAGCTTCTTTTCAAGCCTGGTTGAACAAACGCCATTTAGTGTTGTTTTTGAGCAGGGCTTAACAGGTACGCTGTCATTAAATCTTAAGCAGGTTACCTTAAATGAAGCACTTGACGTTATCGCTAACCTTTATGGCTTTGTGATTGCGAAAAATGGCAACATACTGCAAGTATCAGCAGCCACCATTACTACTGAAATCTTTAGTTTTAACTATTTGTTGCTTGAGCGTAACGGAACATCACAAACGAGTATTTCCTCCGGTGGTATCACCCAAGGACAAAATGGTAACAATAATAACAATAACGGCCTGGGCAACCGTGGTGGCAGCAACAATAATGTAAATGGTAACAATATTAACGGTAATAACAACACCAATGGCGTCAATGGCACCTATATTGAATCCACTACAGATACTAACTATTGGCAGGAATTAGAAGAAACACTAACTGCATTGATTGAAGGCGAAGGAAAAAAAGTCATCTTAAGTCCACAAGCGGGACTCGTAACGGTTCGCGGTTACCCTCACGATGTGACGCTAGTAAAAGAGTTTCTTGCTCGCTCGCAGGAGAATTTGCAGCGACAGGTTATTCTTGAAGCTCGTATAATTGAAGTGACACTCAGTGATGGTTATCAGCAAGGTATTGAATGGCAAAATCTACTAACTCAATCGGGGTCGACAGATTTTAACTTAAGTACGTCGTCGGCACAGGTTTCTAATGCGGTTAGTGCCGCGCTTGGCGGTGTTGCTTCACTAAGCTTTGCAAATGCTGACTTTAGTGGCGTGGTTTCATTACTAAGTACTCAGGGCGATGTTAATGTGCTCTCGAGTCCTCGTACAACGGCAATTAATAATCAAAAAGCGGTGATTAAAGTCGGGGCCGACGAGTACTTTGTGACTGATGTGTCATCAACAACAAGTAACGTAGGGGATAATGTCATATCAAATCCCGAAGTCGAATTGACCCCATTTTTCTCTGGGATCGCACTGGATGTAACACCGCAAATCGATGAGAACGAAGGCGTGTTGTTGCATGTCCACCCGTCTGTGATTGACGTAGTTGAGCAGCAGAAAACGATTGAGCTACAAAACGGTGCATTTCAACTACCGCTAGCAAAAAGTGCAATTAGAGAAACGGATACGATTATCAGTGCCAATAGCGGCGATGTTGTTGTCATTGGTGGGCTGATGAGCTCGCGTACTACTGATAACGAGTCTAAAGTGCCGGTGTTAGGCTCAATCCCACTGCTCGGGGAGTTATTTACTAACCGTAAAGAGCAAGTTGAAAAGACCGAGCTAATCATCCTGATCAAGCCAACGGTTGTTGGTAAAGGGACGTGGAAGAAACAACTTGAGCGCTCACAAAACCTATTGAAAAAATGGTATCCGAAGTAGGAATTAGCCGATGTACTTGTATCATTTTGGTTTACGTGAACTGCCTTTTACACTGACGCCAAATACAGACTTCTTTCTCAACTTAAAGCCTCACGTTGAAGCCATGCAGGTGTTACTGAATGCGCTGCGTCAGGGAGAGGGCTTTATTAAAGTGACAGGGGAAGTTGGTACAGGGAAAACCTTAATTTGTCGTAAATTACTAAATGAGCTACCTAAAGGTTTTTGCGTCGCCTATATTCCAAATCCCTACCTGTCACCTGCCGAATTGCGTTGGGCGCTAGCCGTTGAGCTGGGGCTCAAATTTTCAGCTAATATCGATCAACAACAGCTCACGCAAATGTTGCAACAGCACCTACTCTCCTTGTCTGCCCAAGGGAAAGCTGTTGTTCTCATCTTGGATGAGGCGCAAGCACTACCAGATGAGAGCTTAGAAGCTTTACGCTTGCTTACCAACCTTGAAACAGAACGTCGCAAACTTATTCAGGTGGTGCTATTTGGACAACCTGAGCTCGATGAACGGTTGAATCTCGCGCAATTTAGACAGTTGCGTCAGCGCATTTCTTTCTCATATAAATTACGCAGTATGACATTGGGTGAAGTCACTCATTATATCGAACACCGCTGTCAGGTAGCAGGATATCAAGGCAAGGGATTATTTGATGGCACAGGGGTAAAGCAGATTTTTAGGGCAAGTCGAGGGATACCACGTCTAGTCAATATCTTATGTCATAAATCCTTGCTATTGGGTTTTGGTAATGGTGCACGGGCTATAAACAATAAACATATAGCTAGTGCGATAAAAGATACCATTGATGCCAATCAGGCGAGTCGATTGTGGCTTGCGGGCCTAGTCACTGCATCACTTTGTACCCTCAGCGCTATTGGTTATTTTATCGTGTTTGGAGAGCTATCGTGAGTGTGATTAATCAAATGCTTAACGATATAGAGCAGCGTGAGCAGTCGCAGCAGGATAAATCGACACAGAAGCTCGATTATCTCGAGGTCGATGAGCCACGACATAACGGCAAGTGGGTGATAGCAATCCTTACCGTGTGCATTATAGCGATTGCCTTGTGGGTATCAAAAGACTCGCTAATGAGGGAGCAAACTCCAAGTAACCCAATGCCTGTTGTTGAGCCAGAAGCTGAATCGCAGCTGCCTATCACTGAAGAAAGTATTGCAGCCGATACTATCTTGCTAAGTAAAAATGAGGCGAAGGAAGAAACAGCAATAACTGCTGGGCAGGAGTTAAAGCCAGTTCCAGTAGTCGTTGAGCAACAAAAATTAGTCACTGACGCTATTGTTGTTAAAAAGCAACCTGCAACGCCTGTGAACAAAACGCCTATCGTTGCAAAACAACAGTCCCACTTATCGATAAAGCCAATCAAACTATCTGCTCCAGAGTTAGCGAAATTAAAGTATCAACAAGGACTGAAACAGCAAAATAAAGGCGATTTGGCCAAGGCTCAGCAGTCTTGGCGAGAGGCACTAGTTGCTCAACCAAACCTTCATGGTGCTCGGGAGAGCTTGGCTGCAAGTTTTTATGGTGCCAACCAGGTCGATAATGCACTAGCCATTTTACAGCAGGGCACTGCGCTGTATCCTGACTATGAAAATTACCGTATTTTGATGGCTCAAATCTTATTTAAGCAACAGCGTGCGAAAGCTGCATTAGAAGTGTTAGATCAACCTCATAAGAATAAAGGCGCTAGCAATGAAGCGCTAGCATTGGCAGGGGCGATTGCGCAAAGCCTGATGCTATGGCCTCAAGCACAACACAATTATCAGGCGTTGTATGCGCGTCAGCCTCAATATGGTAAGTGGCTGATAGGTTTAGCAATATCATTAGATGCCCAAAGCAAGCATGACGCTGCGCAGCAACATTATCAAGAGTTTTTACGTTTACCAAACGTTGATAGCTCGTTAAGCCAATATGCGCAAGAGCGACTAAAACAAATCAAAAAGAAAATCCAGATAAGAGAGCACAATGGCTAAAGTTAAACTGCGGATGAGACTTGGGGACTTATTGGTCCACGAAAATATAATTAGTGAACCTCAGCTAATGGATGCACTGGCCTCACAAAAGATATCTGGAAAGAAACTTGGTGCCGCGTTAATCGATTTAGGGCATTTAACTGAAACCCAACTATTAACCTTTCTAGCACAGCAGCTAAATGTTGAATTCGTCGATATCAGCCAGCACAAAATTGACCCTAAAACGGCCCAGCAATTACCTGAAGTTCATGCCAGACGTCATCGCGCGTTGGTGATTGACGACGACGGCATGAAAGTCACTTTAGCAATGAATGATCCGGCGGATTTAAATGCAGTTGATGCCATTGAGTTATTGCTATCACCTAAGCAAGTTGTGTTGGCTGCGGTTACCGAAACTCAGCTGCTAGAGGCTTTTGATCAGCTCTATCGCCGAACGCAAGATATCGCAGCCTTTGCTGAACAACTTAGTGAAGAGCATGGTGCAAATGATGAGTTTGAACTTGTCGGCCTAGCAGAAACAGGCGAAGACGCAACCGTTGTAAAATTACTGCAATCAATATTTGAAGACGCTGTGCAAATAAAAGCATCTGATATTCACATCGAGCCGGAAGAACGTCTCGTACGGATCAGGCAACGTGTCGATGGCGTATTACAAGAAAGCATCTTAAATGAAGCAAATGTTGCTCCAGCGTTAGTACTGCGTTTGAAATTAATGGCGAGCCTTGATATTTCAGAGAAACGTTTACCCCAAGATGGTCGATTTAATATTAAGGTAAAAGGGCACAGCATTGATGTGCGTGTCTCGACTATGCCTGTGCAGTTTGGCGAATCGGTGGTTATGCGTCTTCTAGATCAATCCGCTGGTATTCTTGGCATGGAAAATACCGGCATGCCGGCGCATATGCAGAAGAAGTTACGCTTTCAAATGACCCGCCCACACGGCATGATCTTGGTGACTGGGCCAACGGGTAGTGGTAAGACAACAACACTTTACTGTGTGCTAAATGAATTAAATGAACCGGGTAAAAAAATTATCACCGTGGAAGATCCTGTGGAATATCGTCTGCCACGGATTAATCAGGTGCAAGTAGCGAGTAAGATTGGTTTAGACTTCTCCAATGTCTTACGTACCACACTGCGTCAAGACCCCGATATCTTAATGATCGGTGAGATGCGAGACCATGAAACGGTCGAGATCGGACTGCGCGGGGCATTAACGGGTCATTTAGTGTTATCTACATTACATACCAATGATGCAATTTCTAGTGCATTACGTTTAATCGATATGGGGGCGGCTGGCTATTTAGTGGCGAGTTCACTGCGCGCAATTATCGCACAACGCTTAGTACGAAAAAACTGTCAAAATTGCCAAGCGCCACATCAGCTGAGCCAAAATGAGGTGAATTGGCTTGCTCATTTAACCGATATTGACTTAAGCCTGCATAGCTTTACTCAAGGGAAAGGCTGTCAGCGTTGTCAACAAACGGGGATGACGGGGCGAATAGGCGTATTTGAATTTTTGGAAATCGATTCGGATATGGCGTAGGCATTACGTAAAGATAATCCTGATGCTTTCACTCAGGCAGCACTTCGAAATGAAGGTTTTGAATCTCTTGCTTCTGCCGCATTACAGCTTGCTTTAGATGGTACGATTCCTGTTAGCGAAGTGTTACGACTCGCTGAGCAGGGACAAGTACACTCAAACTCAACAATCACGAATTAGGGATAACAGATGAGCAACTTTCGCTACAAGTCGCGCAACCAACAGGGACAACTTGTTGAGGGTGAGCATGAAGCTAATAGTAGTGAACAGGTGGCCGATTATTTAGTGGGCAGGGGCCTTATCCCGCTTGATATTCAAGAACGTAATGCTGAACCCTCTTCGTTGGCGCTACAGGAGCTGTTTGCTAGAAGAATTAGCCTGGAAGAATTAGTGATATTCTCTCGCCAAATGTATAGCTTGATGCAGGCTGGTATTCCGGTGATGAGAGCGATCGCCGGATTAAGAGATAGCGCCTCCAATAAGATGATGGTTGATGCGCTGGCAGGTGTGCTAAGCGACCTCGAGTCAGGACGAACATTATCTTCAGCCATGGCTAAGCAGCCTAGGGTATTTAGTCAAATCGTGGTGAGCTTGGTACATGTGGGTGAAAATACCGGGCAACTTGATAAAGCATTTCTTCAATTGGCTGAATACCTGGAAAAAGAACAAGAGACCCGCAAGCAAATAAAATCTGCAATGCGATACCCTTCTTTCGTTTTAGTGTTTTTAGCTGCAGCGGTCACCATCCTCAATATCAAAGTCATTCCCGTATTCGCTCAAATGTTTGATAAGTTTGGTGTGGAATTACCCTGGACGACAAGAGCATTGCTGACAACATCTTCTTTTTTTGTCAATTACTGGCCCCACATGTTGGTTGTAATTCTGGGATTAATTATTTGGCTAAAGGTGTGGCTTAACTCTGAGAAAGGACGATTATCCTGGGATCGTAATAAACTCAAAATCCCCTTTGTCGGTAGTATTATTGAGCGCGCCTTATTAGCCCGTTTCGGCCGTAGCTTTGCAATGATGATTGCAGCTGGAGTACCGTTATTACAGGGACTTAGCTTAATTGCTGAAGCAGTCGATAATGCCTACATGGCAAAGAAAATAAACCAAATGAACAGTGGCATTCGCAGTGGTGAGAGTCTGTTGCGTGTGTCATCTCAATCCGAGCTTTTTAATCCCCTGGTATTGCAAATGATTGCCGTTGGCGAAGAAACTGGCCGCATTGAACAGCTGATGGGGAGCATGGCACAGTTTTACGAACGTGAGGTAGACTTTGACTTAAAAAGTCTCACCGCAAAGATTGAGCCTGTGCTTATTTCGGTCGTGGCTGGTATGGTACTGATATTGGCCTTGGGAATCTTCACACCAATGTGGGATATGATGTCGGCGATGAAAAAATAATGAAACAATTATCTCAGGGCCTGAGCTTACTTAGCTTGCTAATTAGTATCATTTTAATTTTATTAATGGTGTTTGGTGTCGTTAGTTTAACGAATAAAAATAGCCAAACACTGGATTCGCTAACTTTCGAGATGCAGCAGCAGAATTTTCAGCAGAATCTTGCGTTGATGCGTTCACAGTGGTTGCTAGAAAAAAGGCCTAAACAATTGCAGTTTGCATTTTATGACGAGCAGGGAGAGCCCTCCCATCAAGAATTGTTTACCATGAGCAATAATGGCTGGCCTATGTTGCCATCGTCTGAGATTAAAAATTATTGCCAACGTTTGTTTGTCAAAATAACTAACGCTGAGGCAAATGAACACTACAAACAGGTATTTAAGGCGATAAAATTGCAGAAAGAGGGTGACATCAGTTGCCAATTTTGTGATGCTGGGGATAATCAAAATTGTTTTAACTATTCAATTCATTGAATCAATCTTAACTAGAGGACGTAATGATTAAACAACGTGGTTTCTCATTAATAGAGTTAATTATCGTAGTCGTTATTTTAAGCTTGCTAGCAGTGACAGCGCTGCCTCGCTTTTTAAATGTAACAGAGCAGGCAGAAGATGCTGCCGTCGAAGGGGTTGCAGGCGGTTTTGCTGCAGCAGTTGGTTTAGTTCGAGCGCAATGGGAAATTGAAGGCCGTCCTAAAGGGACTAGTGCCTTTATTACGATGGACTCGACCAAGGTAAGTGTTAATCAATTTGGCTTTCCCACTGCGATCAATGGTGGCTCTAACCAAACACCAGCGAATATGACTCCTGCGGCATGTCAGACTGTGTTTAATGATATCATTCAAAGTCCGGTGCGCAGCGTTATTAAAAACCAAGACGCGAGAAACGTTCGCTATTATGTCGGTGTGAACAACACCACCGGCACCACGGATAATGGCGATGTATATCTGTTGTGTACCTATCATTTAGTCGCGACGCTTAAACTTGATGAATCAACAGGTGTGCCAATTGGCACGGTCGACTTAACCACCGGCAATAGTTTTAGCTATAATGCGGCGACCGGCCAGGTACGTGTTTACAGCAATAATAGTTAACAGTTGTTATAAATAGGAAAATGTTGTCGATATCTGGCAAAGTGAGTAGAATATCGCTGCGTTGTATAATTACCTGCTATATAGCAGTGAGTTAAGAAGAGTTTTAAATTATTAGTAAAGAGAATTAACTTGATGAAAAAAGCACAAGGTTTTACGTTAATTGAATTGATCATCGTGATCATTATTCTAGGTATTTTAGCGGTTACTGCTGCGCCGAAATTTATAGATATTCAGGGCGATGCTCGTGGCGCTACGTTAAGTGGGGTTAAAGCAGCAATACTTGGTGCAAACACTATGGTTTATGCTAAATCAGCATTAAAGGGCGTTGAGAAGTCAGATGCCACTGCTAATAAGAATGTTAGTATTAATGGCACCTCTGTTGATGTTGTGTTCGGTTACCCTGAAGGTGCAATCGCTCACGTTCAAAATGTATTAGATATAAACACGACTGATTGGAGCTTTGTCCAAGGTACAGCAGCGGCTGCGAGTGCTGATCTGCCACAAGGAACAACTGTCGTTGGTATTTCTCCAGCGGGAGTCACAGCGAATTATGACGAAGCCACTAATGGTTGTTATATTACATACGCTCAGGCAGCTAATGCAAACTCATCGCCGGTGGTTACAGTGGTTACTGGGGCCTGTTAGGCAGACAATCAGCTTGAAAAAAAACACTAGTTAGCTAAGGCTAACTAGTGTTTTTTTTTGCTAGCTAGTAATTACTAGCCTAATTCATTAAGTGTTACGGTTTGCTGCTAAATAAGCTAATGATGTTAACGCCTGCTTATAGTCACCCTCAGGTAAAACCGCTAAGGCGCTAATCGCTTTGTCTGACTCAGCCTGGGCTTGGGCCAAGGTGTAGTCCAATGCCCCTGTTTCGTCTAATGCGGCGAGAATAGGATCTAACTGAGCTAAACCATTGCCTGAAACAATCGCCTCGCGGATCATTGCTGCCTGCTCTTCATTGCCATGCTTCATCGCGTAGATTAACGGTAATGTTGGCTTGCCTTCTGCCAAATCATCTCCAATGTTCTTACCAAGCTCTTGCGCATCTGCAGTGTAATCCAAATGATCGTCGATCAATTGGAAGGCTGTACCCAAATGCATGCCATAAAGCTTCATTGCATCAATGATCGTTTGATCATTACCATTGATCACTGCGGCAAGGTGAGTTGCAGCTTCGAACAATTTGGCCGTTTTGCAGTAAATTACCTGCATGTAACTTTCTTCACTGGTCTCAGGATCGTTAACATTAATTAACTGTAGTACTTCGCCTTCTGCAATAACGTTAGTCGCATCTGCAAGTACTTGCATTACGGTAAGGTTATTTAGGTCGGTCATCATCTGAAATGAGCGAGAGTATAAGAAATCCCCAACAAGCACACTGGCTTGGTTGCCAAATAAAGCGTTAGCGGTTTCTTTGCCGCGGCGCATGGTTGATTCATCGACGACATCATCGTGAAGTAGGGTTGAGGTGTGAATAAACTCAATGATCGCGGCGATCGCTACATGATCCTTGCCTTGATAACCTAAGGCTCGTGCCGCCAAAACAGTCAAAAGTGGGCGTATTCTTTTGCCACCGCTGTTAATGATATAGAACCCGAGTTGGTTGATTAAAGCTACGTCGGATGATAATTGCTGTTGAATTAGCTCATTGACTGAGTCCATATCAGCTTTTGATAGGGTACTAATGGCGTTAAAATCCATAATTCTCTCGGTTTCTCAATGCGTAAGCCGTGCCCGCATTTCTCATTAATTATTTGGCAGCGATTGTACAATAAAAAACAGCTATTAACATTAGTTTGAGTAAGTGATTTGATGATATTTCAGGACATTTTTGTGAGCCATGACTCCTTTGATCGTTTCTGTCATTTTTTTTATCGTTTTTTTATACTTTTTTGCCCTTGGGGGGTTGCTTAAAATCTGACAGTTGCGTAGAATCTGCGCCCTATTGAGAAACTAGATTAAGGCATACCTTAGCTCATAAAAAGCAAGTATGTCATAGCGGAGATAAACATGTACGCTGTTTTCCAAAGTGGTGGTAAACAACACCGTGTGGCTGTAGGCCAAACGTTGCGCCTGGAAAAATTAGACCTAGAAACTGGTGTTAGCACTGATTTCGATAAGGTTTTAATGATCGCTGATGGCGAAAATATTAATGTTGGTGCACCATATGTAGCTGGTGGCACTGTAACTGCAGAAGTAATTACTCACGGTCGTGGCGATAAGATCAAAATCGTTAAGTTCCGTCGTCGTAAGCACTCTCGTAAATCACAAGGTCATCGTCAGTGGTTCACTGAAGTGAAGATCACTGCAATCAACGCATAAGGTAGACTGAAATGGCACATAAAAAAGCTGCTGGTAGTACCCGTAACGGTCGCGATTCAGAAAGTAAACGTCTTGGCGTTAAACGTTTTGGTGGCGAATCAGTTCTAGCTGGTAACATCCTAGTTCGTCAACGTGGTACTAAATTCCACGCTGGTACAAACGTAGGCATGGGTAAAGACCACACTCTATTCGCAAAAGTTGAAGGTAAAGTTCAATTTGAGCAAAAGGGTTCTTTAAATCGTAAATACATCAGCATCGTTGCTGAGTAATCGATTATAAAAGATTCTAAAACCCCGCTTTTGCGGGGTTTTTTTTTGGCTGTAATAATTTAAAAGCACTTTCATTGCTTAGGTGGTGACAGACCTTATAAGTCGTCGATAAAACGAGTATAATTGGGTCAACATATAGTGCGGAGCAAGCAAATGAAATTTGTAGATGAAGCAATCATCAAAGTCGAAGCTGGCGATGGCGGCTCGGGTACAGTAAGTTTTAGACGTGAAAAGTTTGTGCCTGATGGTGGTCCTGACGGTGGTGACGGCGGTGATGGTGGCGACGTTTATATGATCGCAAACGAAAGCCTAAATACGCTTATTGACTTTCGCTATACTCGTTTTCATGCCGCAGAGCGTGGCAAAAACGGCCAAAGCCGTGATTGTACCGGCCGACGCGGTGAAGATTTAGTTATTCGCGTACCCGTTGGGACACGTATTACCGATGAGGAGACCGGTGAAGCCGTTGGCGATTTAACCACGGTTGGTCAAAAACTCATGGTAGCGAAAGGCGGCTGGCATGGCTTAGGTAATGCTCGTTTCAAAACGAGTACCAACCGAGCACCACGCCAAAAAACGTTAGGCACGCCTGGTGAAGTGCGCAGTCTTAAACTCGAGTTGATGCTGCTAGCTGATGTTGGTCTATTAGGCTTTCCAAATGCCGGTAAATCGACGTTTATCCGCAGTGTGTCAGCGGCTAAGCCGAAAGTAGCCGATTATCCCTTTACCACATTGGTGCCAAACCTTGGCGTTGTTAGCTTAGGATCAGATCAAAGTTTTGTGGTAGCTGATATCCCAGGGATCATTGAGGGGGCTTCTGATGGCGCAGGTCTAGGTACACGCTTTCTTAAGCATCTAGAACGGTGTCGCATCTTACTTCATGTTATCGATCTTGCGCCATTTGATGGTAGCGATCCTGCCACTGGTGCGGTGCAAATAGTGCAAGAGTTAGAGTTACATAAACCAGAGCTAGCTGCAAAGCCTCGTTGGTTGGTATTTAACAAACTTGATTTAGTGCCTGAAGAAGAGCAGCAAGAGCGTATTGATGATGTTTTAGATGCGCTAGGTTGGGATGAAGACTATCATTTGATCTCTGCGATCAGTAAAACAGGCACAAAGGATCTTAGCCATAAACTGATGACATACATTGAAGAAAACCCACTAGTTGAAGAAGTGGCAGAAGTTGCTGATGATGTAGAGTTTAAATGGGATGATTATCATACACAACAAATGAACAGTGATGCGGTTATCACCGAAGAGGATGATGACTGGGATGACTGGGATGAAGACGATTACGACGTTGAAGTCGAATATCGCCCTTAATACACTTGTATTTACTAAAAACGGTTAACTTTTAAGTTGACCGTTTTTTTATGCACTAATTCAAAAGAGATAGAGAATACAGATGAAAATTTCAATGATCGCTGCAATGGCTGCTAATCGTGTTATTGGTAAAGACAATAAGATGCCGTGGCATCTTCCTGAAGAGTTAGGCTACTTTAAACGTGTCACTATGGGGAAACCTATTGTCATGGGACGTAATACGTTTGAATCGATCGGTAGACCGCTTCCGGGGCGAAAGAATATTGTTGTTTCAACTAACCCTGATTTGCAAATTGAAGGGGTAACGGTTGTTCACTCTGTCGAAGCGGCAATTTTGGCGGGTGAAGGCTGTGAAGAACTAATGATCATTGGTGGTGCACGCTTATATAAACAAATGCTGGATAAAGCAGATTGTCTATATATTACCGATATTGATTTGGAGGTCGACGGCGATGCTTATTTCCCGGATTACTCGGACTCCCAATGGAGTAAGCACGACCTGGCGCAGCATCAATCAGCAAGTGGCGTCGGTTTTTCTACCTATAGGTTAGTGCGTAATTAATTTATTCGCTTTGCCTCGATGCAGGAGTGAGATAAAGCGAAAAGTAAATGATGAGCGACTTTGGCTAGGAGTTTTTCAAGGCTATTATTGTAAACCTTTGATTAAGCGTGATTTGAAAGTATCGCTTAAAGTAGTAAACCAGAAAGACTCGCCCTAGTGGAATAATGAGTAAACAAATAGGTACGGTGCTAGCTTAGAGATTGTTTGAATTACGGTGAAAAAGCATTTGACTAAATACTGATAATTTATGAATATAGGGCAGTCTCTAGTAGTAAAGGATGACTAAATGGTCAGGTGACCACCAGTTTGAACCACGATATGAGTTAAGGAGTGCTCTTTTTCGGTTCTAATAATACCGTTTATAGGAATTTTTAATGAAAAAAGTATTGAGTGTCGCTATCGCCTTAACATTAAGTAGTGGTTTTTTCACACCGCAAGTGCAAGCCAATGGCGTAGCACAAGCAATATGTGGTTACGTTGCATCAGACCATAAGAGTCGCTTACGCGATCAATTACGTGCTAATAAAATCAAATTAAAAAAGATATACAAAGGCATGAGATGTAACAACGAAAGCCTATTACGCTTTGCTATGATAAATAATGCTGACAGTGCTGGAGGGTTCATTGCTAAGCGTTTGAGCGTTTCAATACTTGAAAAGCCTGAATCAGATGGTAAAACAGTGCTCCAGTGGGCTAGTGAAAATGGTAAGGATGGTTCGGGTACCGTTGCATCAATCAAAAAGCGCTTGAAGATTTAGTTTCATTTTCCAGCCATAAAAAAAGCGCCTACGGCGCTTTTTTTATGGCTGGAAAATATTTCAAACTAATCTGACTAAGCTTATCCCCACTAAGTGGCAACAAACTTAATCGAATTGGTATTATACTTTAAACTGCGCTGCAGACTGTTGTAAGCCGTCTGCTAGTGAAGCTACTTCATTGCTAGCCTGGGCTGTTTCTTCGGCTCCCTGCGAGGTCTCCTGCGCTATCTGAACAATCGTTTCAAGTAGCTTAGAGATTTCTTGAGAAACCAAATTCTGTTCATTGGCTGCGTTAGATATCTGATTACTATTTTCATGCACCTGCTCAAGTGAGTGCGTCATGGCGGTTAATTCCTGGGTCGCTTTTTCACTTTCGCTAACACAGGTTTGCGCACGCATTTGGCTTGCGTCCATCACTTTAACAGCTGCTACTGCTCCAGATTGAATGAGTTCAATCATGTTATTTATTTCTTGAGTTGATTGTTGCGTTCTGTTCGCTAGGTTTCTTACCTCATCCGCAACCACTGCGAACCCTCGACCTTGCTCACCTGCACGAGCCGCTTCTATTGCCGCATTTAATGCCAGCAAGTTAGTTTGCTCGGCAATCCCACGAATAACATCAATGATTGAGCCAATATTATTACTGTCTTCATGTAGCTTATTGATGACTTCGCTAGCGCTACTAATTTCCAGTGAGAGTGAACTAATAGTGTCTTTGCTGTCATTGGATATCTTAGCGATATCTAGCGCTTGCGCACTCGTACGAGCTATCTCTTCGAGCGTTGTCGTTGCATGCTCTGCAACATGTTGTGCGCTTGAGTTTAATTCTACTGTGGCACTTGCTGCTTGATCAACCTGCAGGCGCTGCTCTGCAATGGCACCAGTTGTTTGGGTGGTAATAGCTGAGGTTTGCTCTGAGGCGGTGGCTAACTGTGCTGAACCTTGAGCGATACTGGCTATTAAGGTTTTTAATGACGTCGCTAAATGGTTTATGTTTTTCGCTAAAGTACCGAACTCATCCTTTGAATCAAGATTGACTGATTGGGTTAGGTCCCCAGACGCTAATACTGTTAATAGCTTATTTATTCTGTTTAAAGGAAAGGTAATACTCTTGATTGTTTTAATCGCAATAATAACGCCAAAGATAATGGCGATTAGCATCAATATAGATACTTGAGTTTTACCGGTTGTAACTTGCTCTAGCACCTGCTGCTGCGAATCACTCGCTTGTTGACTGGCATTGGCTAATAATTTCGTCACCAGGGCATTTGTCTTGGTTATGTTCTCTCGGCTGGTGTTAGAAAGCTCTTCAGTCCGGTTAATTTCACGAAGCGAGTCAATCTTTATCGCGCTAATTGATTGTGAGCCGATGGTGTAGATCGACACTTGCTGGTTTTTGTCGTGTAGCTCTTCGACAAACTCTGGCTCAAGCAGATCATCTGCACGCGATAACATGAACTCTAATCTATTTTTGATATCATTGACGATGAAATTTAATTCTTTTGATACCGCTTCAGTTTTTATTATTGTAGGTTGCTTGGTGATATCTTCGTTCGTTTTCATCATTGATAATATGGCATTATCCAAATCACCTGCCATACCAATAATAATGTCCAATTTGGCGGTGTCTTCATCCGACGTCAAGTCTGATATATCAAGCATTAAGCTACTAAAATCATCAGCAGCATCAGTGAAGTCATTTAAGTGACTCTGTAGTGACGTTTGAAGCTCAAGCGAACGTCTCTTGCTTTGATAAAGCGCTGTGGTGCTTTGCAAGGTCGTGTTTATGCTGGACTGAATAGATTCTACTTGCCCGAGTAATTGCGGGTTGCTGGTGCTAACTGTTTTTAGCTGTTGCAACTTTGCATTAAATTCATCGTTGGCTGCAGACAGGTCCTGGCTTAACGTGTCTAGGTTGGCAACATCGCTAGCGTAGTACTCAAATAGGCTTAAGCGCTGAATAATCATTAATTGATTCTGAAGCGCATTACTGAGTTGTAACGTAGGAATAGAGATATCTTTAGCTTGAACTGTTTCCTGCTCAACATTGCTAAAACTAAAATATGCCTTTGCACCAATTGCAGAGAGCAAAATTAGTATAATACCAAAGCCACCAATAATACGATTCGCAACAGTTAACTTCATTATTTTCTCCAATTAACAATTAATTATGTAAATCCCCATACTTAATTTCATTTAACCGCATGGCTGATGATTAGTATTGGGGAAACTGCTTATCACAAATTCCGTATAGAGTAATAATGCAAATGGATGGTACTAAGTGTTGAGTAAAATGATACCAATAATACTTAATGATGTTAACAGTTGTGGGGTAATTAATTATTTGCCGCTACAGTTGTGAAGGACTGATCTTCCAGGCACCAAGCCGTTAAATGATTACCCCATAAGCATCCTGTGTCTAATGCGATGAATTTATTAGAATTTGTCTTGCCCATCAACGAGGCCCAATGGCCAAAAAGAGCAATATAGCCGTCATCTAACTGTGTTGGTCGTTCAAACCAGGGCGCTAATAATGGGTCAGGGCATAGCGATGGTGCACACTTGTGTAAAAAGTCCAATCGACCATCTGCGTAGCAGTAGCGCATGCGGGTAAATGCATTAATAGCCACAATCATTTGTGATAACGGGTTGTCAGCACTTGGCCAATCGTCATTAGTTCCCAAATACATTTGCTCTAAGAGAAATACATAGTTTTCGCTCTTCAATTGCTGTGAAACATCAAAGGCAGCTTGTTTTGCTGTTGCTAGATCCCACTGTGGAGAAATACCGGCATGAGTTAATACAAGTTTGTGTCTCTTTAGCTCGATGAGTAGGGGTTGTTGACGGAGATACTTAACAAGTAACGGCAAGCGCGGCGATTGCAGCAGTATATCAAAGCGATCGCTGGGCTTGGCCGATTTGATACCATTGGCGATCGCCAAAAAGTGCAGGTCATGGTTGCCAAGTACTGTTTTGATACAGTGCTGATGTGCACTAACAAATTCAAGTGTTTCTAATGCTTTTGGTCCTCGCCCGATCAAATCGCCAGAGAGGTATAGGGTATCATTAGTCGGGCAAAAACTTATTTTTTTGAGTAGCTGTTGGAATTCATCGAAACAGCCTTGAATATCACCAATAAAATAGTTTGCCATAAGGACTAGTGGATATGCCTGTTGTCACTTAGGCGGAATGGAGCAATCTTTACATTAAAATGTTGCTGCTCGCTGACCATAGTGTATTCACCCTGCATGAAGCCCAGTGGCGTTTTAAAAGATGAGCCACTGCTATATTCGAACTGCTGGGCGGGCTCTATAGTAGGCTGTAAGCCGACAACGCCTTCACCTTTTACTTCGCTTTCTTTACCATCGCTATCAGTGATCAGCCAGTGGCGGCGCAATAATTGAACTGTTTGCGCTGAATTATTCTTAATCGTAATATGATAACCAAAAACGAAATGTTCTTGGTTATCTATCATACGTTTCTCGATGAAGTATGGCTTAACATTGACATCTATTTGGGATGCTAGTTGTGCAATATCCATGATTATTTGTCGTCAGCTTTTTTAGATTTGTTGCTCGTAATGAAATTCGCGATAGCAACAAATTGTTCCAGTGAAACTTGCTCAGCACGATAGGTCGAGTCAACGCCTAATTGTTGCATGTCTTCTACACTTAATACGCCTTTTAAACTGTTACGAACAGTTTTTCGACGCTGACTAAATGCTTGTGTTACTACGTGTTGTAGTTGCTTTATGTCTAATGCTGGGAATGGTAATTCACGGTAAGGCTCTAGCCTAATCACCGCAGAATCAACTTTTGGGGGAGGCACAAAACAATGTGGCCCTACTTCGAGCACTGGGATCATTTTACAATAGTATTGTGCCATGACACTTAGTCGACCATACGCCTTCGTATTCGGGCTTGCGCACAAGCGTAGCACGACTTCTTTTTGCAGCATAAAATGCATGTTTTCGATAATATCCGCTTGTTCAAATAAATGAAACATTAACGGCGTCGAAATATTGTAAGGCAAATTGCCAAATACTTTTAGGCGTTGCCCTGGCTTGGCTAGCTGTGAAAAATCAAAGGCTAGTGCATCCCCTTGGTGAATTGTTAATTTACTACCAAGTTCCGGGTGATTGGTCAGACGCTCAGCCAGATCGCGGTCAAGTTCGACTACTGACATGCTATCTATTTTTGCAGCAACTGGCTCGGTTAGTGCGCCAAGACCCGGACCAATCTCCACGAGATGGTCTGTATTTTGAGGGTCTATTGCTGCAACAATATTATCAATCACATTTTGGTCATTTAAAAAGTTTTGACCAAATCTTTTACGGGCAGTGTGACCCAAATGTACTTTGTTGTTCATATTAACTCTTAACGGCTAGCTCAATAGCTTCATTGATTGCTACCATCATGCTGCCGCAGTCTGCGTCGCCAGTACCGGCTAGTTCAAGCGCGGTGCCATGGTCGACTGAGGTTCTAATAAAAGGGAGTCCCAGGGTAATGTTAACTGACTTACCAAAGCCTTTGTGCTTAAGAACGGGTAATCCCTGATCGTGATACATTGCTAGTACGGCGTCAGCATTATCTAGGTATTTGTCTTGGAATAAAGTATCAGCGGCTAAAGGACCGATGATATCCATACCTTCACCTTTTAGGACCTCAATAGCAGGATTGATAATTTCAATCTCTTCACGGCCCAAATGACCACCTTCACCAGCGTGTGGATTTAATCCACAGATATAAATGCGTGGTTGTGCGATACCAAATTTTTCGACTAAGTCATGGTGTAATATACGGCTAATATTCAAAATGCGATCATAGGTTATCGCTTTGGCAACATAAGCCAGTGGTATGTGTGTAGTGACCAGTGCCACGCGTAAGCCTGTTGTCGCTAACATCATTACCACATCAGGGGTATTTGATTGTTGAGCAAAAAATTCAGTATGGCCACTAAAAGCAATACCGGACTTATTGATTATTCCCTTGTGAACCGGGCCTGTAACAACCGCTGAGAACTCACTGTCGATGTTATGGTCGCATGCAAATTGCAGGGTGGCTAATACATAAGCGCCGTTTTTTTCATTCAATTCGCCACACACCGCAGGTTCTGCCAATGGAATGTGATGAACGGTTAAAGTCCCAGCCTTTTGTGGCTGAGCTTTAACCCGTGGGTCATAGTCAATTAATGTTAACGGCAAGTCCAGCGCCTTGGCGCGAGTAAGCAATAGCTCTTTATCCGCAATGACAACGATTTCGATTGCCCAATCATGTTGTGCAATTTTTACCGCAAGATCCGGTCCGATTCCTGCGGGTTCCCCTGGCGTTAAAGCTATTCGTTTGATCACAGCGTTTCCTTAATCCAAAATTTCTATATAAGCGTTACTACGCAGCTCTTTTGCCCAAGCTGTGCTTTCTTCACTAAATTTGCGGTTAAATAACATTTGATAAGCACGGTTTTTAATGAAGTTATCAGTCGCATCAACCTTGCGCTCGCCAGTTAACTTAACAATATGCCAACCGTGGCTAGATTTAAATGGCTTACTTAATTCGTCTATTTCGAGGCTGGCAAGCGTATCTCCAAAGCTTGGTACATACATACTTGGGTCGTTCCAACCCAGCTCTCCACCGCGGATAGCCGAGCCAGGATCATCAGAATGCTCCTTAGCTAGGTCTTCAAGTGTTGCCTTACCCTGCTCAATATCTTTGATAAATTGGTCTAGCATCTGCTTTGCGCGTTCATCGCTTAATACAATCGATGTTTTAAGCAAAATATGCTTGGCGTTGACTTCACTAACATCGACTTGCTGCTGACCTTTAACATCAAAGATTTTTAATATGTGATAGCCGTTGCCGCTTTTAAATGGGCCAATGATGTCATCTTTAGAAGTGCCAGTAACTGCATCTGTAAATAGCGTTGGCATTTCATTAA
>CAKZQF010000123.1 GCA_937139475.1 uncultured Gammaproteobacteria bacterium
AAAAAACACGATGATGATGTGCTCTACATTGAGGGGCAAGGATACCCCATCAAACGAGTTGATAAACTGAATTTACCGCAAGGATTGGCCATTCAATTTGCGCCTCAAACGCTAGCTGAAAAAAATTGGCCCCATCAATTAACTGTGGCGGTCGTCGATAATGGCGAATTGTTGTACCAGGGGGATATTATTCAGTCACGAGGGCATTTCGGTAACAAAGAGGGGGAATATGCGCTTGAATATTTTATTGAGCAAGCGTTGTTATTTAACCGAATCAGGCCTAATCAATGATTAGGCCTGGGTAAACAATTTAGCGGTTCTTACACTTATCAATAAGCTGTTGTTTTTCTTTCGCTGAAATATAAGCTTGCTTGAGTCCATTTTCTTGCAAGATTTTAAGTTGCATTGCACTCAGTCCAATTGCTCGGGCTGCATCTGTGTATTCATGGGCTATTTCAATATCACTTACACCGGGATCGTCGGTGTTTAATGACACGAGTAAGCCGTGGTCTAAAAACTGCTTAATCGGATGTTCTTTATAGCTAGCTACGGTACTGGTTTGAATATTACTCGTAGGACAAGACTCGATGCCAATTTGGTGTTTGGCTAGGTAATCCATAAGCTTGGCATCTTCAATAGCTTTAACGCCATGACCAATACGGGTGGCGCCTAACTTCTCTATAGCATACCAAATTGCTTCGCTACCAGCGGCTTCGCCTGCGTGAACCGTGATATTTAATCCACTATCGCGTGCCTGATTGAAGTGGCTCAAAAACAAGTTGCTTGGAAAGCCTAGTTCATCACCAGCGAGATCGAGTGCAACAAGGTTATCTTTTTGCGTTAACAGTGCCTCTAATTCTATTTGGCAGGCATCAACACCGAAGGTGCGAGAAAGAATGCCGATCATATTCACTTTGACATCATACTGCGCTTGGCCTTGGCGAATGCCTTCCATCACGGCTTCTACAACACCCTGCACAGGGAGGTTATGACTCATGGCCATATAGCCGGGGCTAAAACGTAACTCGGTATAGTCTAGACCCGCGTTGAAGGCATCTTGAACGTTTTCAAATGCGATACGACGAGCAGAGTCTAGATCGCCAATCACACCAACCATCCAATCTAATTTTGCTAAAAAGGCAACTAACGAAGGCTCCTTTTCAACGATTTGTACATGGGGTTTTAGGTCTATTAGGTTGTCAGCAGGTAATGTGACATTAAACTGTCGGCCAAGGTCCAAAATCGTTTCTAGGCGAATATTGCCATCTAAATGGCGATGAATATCGGTGAGGGGAATATTTTTATTTATCATTGTAAGTACCCTTTATCTCTATATTATTCTTTTATCATAGCAACTATTTGGCGACCTTGGTTTATGTACGCTGAAAACCTTTGCGCTAGCTCACAGGGTAATTGATTTGGGCTTAGCTGTTTAAAGCCTAATTGTTGATAAAAATCCGTGAGATGAGTTAGTGAAAAAGTGTAAATAACGCCATTTGACAAGCAGCATTGTTTAACAAGATTAAAAGCGATTCCCTGTTTCCGGTATGCAGGGGCCACGTATACACTCGTGAGTAGTTGAATATTGCCCGGTAGGGGCGTAATTCGTGTTGCGGCGATAATACTTTGCCGGTCTTTGGCTATCCAAACCGTATCATGGCCTTTTGCCTTTGATTTGGCGTTTTCATTACGATAGAACTTATTGACCAAAGGGTATTTTATAGGCTCTAGTTGTAAATAATTATAGTTATTGATGTTGATATCCAAACAATGAAGCGCGTCGTTTATATTATAATAATGCGATTGCGTCCGCTATTCTTGGCTTGATACAGCGCTTTGTCTACTTCTATAAGCGGCTTTTCGACGGACTCTCCGTCTAAGTCAACCATGGTGACTCCGGCACTAATAGTGATAGATATATGCTGGCCGTCTGGTGCCAACACCCGCATTGCCTCTAACTGCTCTCTTAGTTTATTGGCTGCAGCTTTTGTTTGCTCTAATGTATTACCTGGCAACAAAACTGCAAACTCTTCACCACCGAGCCTAGCGACTAGATCACTTGAGCGTACATGACTTGTGCAACATTTAGCTAGCTCAATGAGTACCTTGTCCCCGATAGCATGGCCATACTTATCGTTTATTCTTTTGAAAAAATCTATGTCGAAGAAAATTAACCCCAATGACAATTTGGTACGGCAGGCCCGCTTGAACTCTTCATTAATCACTCGCATAAACTCACGCCTATTGGCTAATTGAGTTAAATCGTCGGTGGCCGCTTTATACTCGTAATCTTTTTTAAGGTAACTTAACTCAGTGATGTCATTTGAAAAACCAATGAAAGATTTAACCTTGCCTGAGCTGTCTTTAATTGGCACCTTGGTCGACCAATAGTATTTGACCTCGCCACTGTTGAGGATAACTTTTTCTTCTCCTGATACTTTCTCTCCAGTTTTTAATAACTGCTGATCCAAGATATTAAGGCTGGCAGCAGTTTCTGGTGGCATAAATTCGCAGATTAGCTTGCCAACGGCTGCCTCTTGAGTTGTGCCAAATATGTCAGCAGTATTCTTATTAATAAAACGAAAGCGACAATCTTTATCCTTCATGTATATGGAAGCTTCGGCATTTTCTAATACCGTTGTTAATAATTGTTGTTTTTCATCAAGTTGTATTTGGGCAAGCCGTTGCATCGTGATATCTGTTGATATACCACTTAAGCCGATGATGGTGCCGTGCTGGTCGTAAAGCGGTTTTTTAACTGTCCAGTAATAGCGTTTTTCGCCAGTCTCTTTGATGACATTTACTTCCTCTTCCTCAATGGTCACCCCTTGCTCCACCACCTTTCGGTCGTTTATCGCAAGTTGATCACAGTGCTCTAAGAAAAAGAAATCATCATCTTTATGGCCGATAATGTTTTTAGGCGGTAAACGAAATAGTTGAGCAACTAAGTCGTTAACGTAGGTGTATCGATAATTGAGATCCTTCATGAAGATGTAAGCACCGAGACTATTGAGAACTTGCTGGTGCAAAGATAACTCTTGTAAGGAGGTGTTTAATTGCTGATCTAGTGCCAGGTTCATTGTAAATCCATTTACATTAACTATTTTAGCTAACTAATATGGATAAAAAACAACCAACTTACAAGTGTTAATAAAAATGGTTAGCGCATTGTGACAAACTCTTCGCCCGATGTCGGATGAATTGCCACCGTGCGATCAAAATCTGCCTTTGTTGCGCCCATTTTTATTGCTACAGCAAAGCCTTGGATAATTTCATCACAGTTAAAACCGATGCAGTGCAGGCCAACCACTTTTTCACTCTCACCGGCACAGACTAGCTTCATGCGTGTTGGTTGCCTGTGCTGAGTTACTGCGCTATACATCGCAGTGAATTCAGAGGTATAAACTTTTACGTTTTCTTCACCAAATTGCTCATTGGCATCGGTTTCACTAAGACCAATAGTACCGATAGGAGGGTGGCTAAACACGACAGTAGCGATGTCGGTGTAATCTAAATGTGCGTCATCTTGGCCGTTAAATAGGCGCTCTGCCAAGTGACGGCCAGCTGCGACTGCAACAGGGGTTAACTCGACTTTTCCCGTGACATCACCTAGGGCATAAATACCATCAACATTAGTATTTTCATATTTGTCAGATGGAATGTAGCCACGCTCGTCAGTTGCTACGCCGGCTGCTGTTAAGTTTAAGGACTCGGTTACAGGTGAGCGTCCAATCGCCCACACTAGACAGTCAACATCTATCGTATTACCATTTTCTAACTCTAGAGTAAGTGAGCCATCACTATGCTTAGTTACCTTTCTTGGTATGCTATTAGTATGGAGTGTTGGCCCTTCCTTATCCATTATCTCAACTAACGTATCACTCAGTATTGGATCAAAGGTTCGTAGCGGTTTGGCTTTTCTAACAACCAAGTGGGTCTGGCTACCTAGCGCGTGCATCACACCTGCTAACTCCACTGCAATGTATCCTGCACCAACTACCGCAACGCGCTTAGGCTGCTGTGTTAGTTCAAAGAATCCATTGGAGTCGATACCAAATTCTGCGCCCGGGATATTGGGAAAGGTTGGTTTGCCGCCAACCGCAATCGTAATGTGTTTTGCGCGGTATTGCTTGCCATTTACTTCAACGGTATTTTTATCTATAAAAGTTGCGTAGCCATTTATCACCGTCACATTATTGTTTCCTAAAACACGATCATATGATTGATGGATACGGCCGATGTAAGCTTGGCGTTCTTTGACTAATTGCGACCAGTTAAAGCCCGTTTGGGTGAATTCAAAACCATAGTCTGGTGCATAGTGAAAAGCTTCGGCAATATGCCCTGCATACCACATCACTTTTTTAGGTACGCAGCCAACGTTGACACAGGTTCCACCTAAATCTTTTGCTTCGATGATGGCACATTTAGCGCCGCGCATAGAGGCTCTATTAGCACTTGCGATACCGCCACTGCCGCCACCGATGGCGATGTAGTCAAATTCTTCGATCATGTGAAATTCCTAATGTTTTATTGGCTTATTGATTTTAAGTACAGTCTAACAGGCATAAGATAGATAATTAATGCGTTTTATTCTATCGCTTCTATTGATAAAACCGATTGAGTGCTTGAAATATCATGAAAACACCCCAATCTCTCTAATTAAGACAAAATAACCTACGGAATGCTAAATGACCACAACTAATCAATCTGCCGACCTACAACATAATCCATTATTTATGATGACCGGGCTTCCGCCGTTTGCTCAGATCAAACCAGAGCATATCGAGCCTGCAGTCAAAGCTGCCATTGAGTTGTGTCGTGAAAACATTGAACGGGTGTTAGCTAATGATGCGCCATTTACCTGGGACAATCTCGTTGCTCCTTTGGAGGAGTCTGACGACAAGCTTGGTCGCATTTGGTCACCGGTGGGTCATTTAAATGGCGTACTCAATAGCGACGAACTGCGTGTTGCTTATGAAGCTTGCTTACCAATGCTAAGTGAATACAGTACTTGGGTAGGTCAACACAAACCTTTATTTGAAGCTTATCAGCAAGTGGCTGATAGCGCTGAGTTTGCTAACTTGAGTTCGGTGCAGCAAAAGGTTATTAATGATGCATTACGCGATTTTAAATTATCGGGTATTGCATTAGGTGAACAAGATCAAAAACGCTATGGCGAAATTAGTATGCGTTTATCGGAGTTAGGTTCTAAATTTAGCAATAACGTGCTTGATGCAACCAGCGGTTGGACAAAATTAGTCACAGATGAAAATGAATTGGCTGGCTTACCGCAAAGCGCCATCGATGCGGCGAAAGCTGCTGCAGCTGAAAAAGAGCTGCAAGGATATTTGTTTACGCTTGATATACCAAGTTACCTGCCAGTACTAACTTACTGTGACAACGCCAAGCTTAGAGAAGAAATGTACGTGGCGTTTACTACGCGCGCATCTGATCAAGGCCCTAATGCAGGCGAATGGGATAACAGTGAAGTGATTAACGAAACGGTAGCGTTGCGCCACGAGCTGGCTAATCTACTTGGTTTCGATAGCTTTGCGGATAAATCTCTCGCTACAAAAATGGCAGAAGAACCTAAGCAAGTGATTAGCTTTTTGGAAGACTTGGCTGCTAAATCCAAGCCGCAAGCTGAGCGTGATTTGGCTCAGCTTCGTGCCTTTGCCCAAGATAACTACCAGGCACAAGATCTGCAGGCTTGGGACTTACCTTATTACGGCGAGAAATTAAAACAGCATACCTACGCCATTTCAGATGAAGAGCTACGTCCTTACTTCCCGGAAGATAAAGCGGTTAATGGGTTGTTTGAAGTGGTATCCCGCCTATATGGACTGACTATAACCGAACAGCATAATATTCAAACCTGGCATGATGACGTACGTTTCTTTGTCATTAGCGACGTTAATGGACAGCACCGTGGTGCGTTTTATCTTGATTTGTATGCTCGCGCCCATAAACGTGGTGGGGCATGGATGGATGACTGTTTGGCGCGCCGTAAAACACTCTCAGGTGATTTACAAAATCCTGTGGCTTACTTGACTTGTAACTTTAATAAGCCTGTTGGTGACAAACCCGCATTATTTACTCACGATGAAGTGGTTACCCTATTCCATGAGTTTGGCCATGGTTTACATCACATGCTAACCAAGATCGATATTGGTGCGGTCTCTGGTATTAATGGTGTACCGTGGGATGCGGTTGAGCTTCCGAGTCAGTTCTTAGAAAACTGGTGTTGGCAGGAAGAGGCACTAGCATTTATTTCAGGCCACTATGAAACTGGTGAGCCACTGCCAAAGGATATGTTAGATAAGCTGCTTGCAGCGCGTAACTATCACAGCGCGATGCAAATGCTGCGTCAGCTGGAATTCTCACTGTTTGACTTTAGATTGCATCTTGAGTTTGATCCAGCCGTTGGTGCAAAGGTAAGTGAAACCCTTGATCAAGTACGTCAGCAATACAGTGTCGTTATCCCCCCTGCGTTTAATCGCTTTCAGCACGGTTTTTCACATATCTTTGCTGGTGGCTATGCGGCTGGTTATTACAGCTACAAGTGGGCAGAAGTATTGTCGGCTGACGCGTTTTCTAAATTTGAACAAGAGGGTATTTTTAATCGCGATACTGGTTTGTCTTTCCTACAGAACATACTTGAAATGGGTGGCTCAAAAGAGCCGATGGAGTTATTTAAAGGCTTTATGGGGCGCGAACCACAAGTTGATGCACTGCTACGCCACAGCGGAATCGAAGCATGAGTAAAGTGGAAACTAAGCCCCGTCACGAAAAGTTTGCCGCGGTCTTAGCGCGTGCGGCTGAACGCAAAGGTGGCGAGGCGGCACTCGCCGCGCTTGTTGATAAACCATTGTCCAAAGAGCAGATTAGTGCTTATAGCAATGATCGGGTGCTGTCACAAATGACCAAGTCAGTGTTTAAGTCTGGCTTTGTCTGGCGGGTGGTTGAAAACAAATGGGATAGCTTTGAAGAGCATTTTTTTGAGTTTGAGATTGAAAAGATCTTAATGATGCCCGATGAAATGTTAGAGCGAAAAGCGACTGATCCTAAGATTATTCGCAATCTAAAAAAAGTGTTTACTATTCGTGATAATGCGCAAATGATTGCTAATCTTGAACGCGAGCATGGTCCTATTGGCGAGTTCATTGCTAATTGGCCAGAAGATGACATTATCGGCTTGTGTGCGTTATTGAAGAAACAAGGTAATCGTCTTGGCGGTAATACCGGCATCAATGTACTACGCGGCTTGGGCAAGGACACCTTTAGGCTATCGAGTGATGTCGAAGCCTATATGCGCAGCAGAGACATAGTGACTGGTGGCCTACAAACGAAAACCAGCCTAAATGCGATTCAAAACCAATTTAACTTATGGCGACAGGAAACCGGCTTGTCGTTGACAGAGTTAAGCATGATATTAGCCTATAGCTGTGGTGATAATCGCGTAGGCTTTGCTAGTTAACTAATTAGGAATGCTCAAAATGATTAAGTTTTTTCGCTGTGTTGGTCTATTTCTTCTAGCGATGGTTTTACCAGCAACCGCCTCGGCTAGTTCTGCTATTGAAGGTGTTTGGCAACATAGTGAAAAACCAGCATGGCTCAAAATTCAGTTTGAAAAAGGAGAAGGTGTCGCCAGCGTTTATCGTCATGACAATAATCAGCACGCTAAAGGGCTTATTGTGCTTAAAAACATCGCTGCGCAGTCAAACTCCACAACGCAATGGCGTGGTAAAATGTACGCTGCGCATTTGAATGGCTTTATTGATGCAAATTTGGTTCTTATCGAGCCAAATCAATTAGAAATCACCATGATTAACGGCTCGGATATTGAAATTTTACAGTTGATACGTGAAAAATAGTACAGTTGATACGTGAAAAATACCTGGGCTATCTAATAATTAGCTTAGGCAACCAGCGGTGCTTCAATTCCATTTCTTCTCGATCACTGTCGGTGATAGGCGGTGTTGTCATATCTTCTGGTGGTGCTGCTAGCTGGTTGAGATCTACCGCTTGTGCCACCCCCACAATTTCATTGCCCTTAATCGAAAAATGGTAATAAATACCGTTGTAAAAATTCGCGCCAAACTCAGATTTTTTCTTATACATAAACAATAAATCATGCGACAACCAACGCAGGTCTTGTTGACTAACAATGCGTGGATTTTCGTAAGGGTATGGCAAATGGCACCACAACTCAGCGCCTTCCAAGCATTTCATTTCTTTCATCGACAAAAAGAAATCTTTAAATAGATTGTGGTCAATATTGATTTGGTAGCTTATTTTCTTCTTCTTGGTGAAAAAATCGATAGTCCCAATTGGTATTTCCTTTCCCTGGAACTCGACTAAACTTATTGCCTTCTTACCCTGCAAGGCATCATTGGCAATAACCTGCGTAGTAAAAAACAACAGTAGTATTACTGCTCTAAGCATAAGTAACGACCTCCAGATCTAAGTTCATTGTTACCTTGAAATATAAATCCTTTCTTGTCTATGACACTTAAGATGGAATTACCAGCATTAGCTGATAAAATGCGGGTAATTATACCGTTATGAGTCGACTATGGACCAACCTAGCATCGCTATTGTTGCGCAATCAGCAGAATTAACTAACAAAGCACAGTGCTTGGCAACACGGTGGGGGTTAAAAGTAACTTCTGAAAAAGATGATATTTTTCAGCTGCAATTAACTGAAGAGCGTTTGCAGCTAGTTAAGCTTGACGAACCAAAGCTTGGTGCGGTCTATGTTGATTTTGTTGAAGGTGCGGTTGCCCATCGTCGAAAGTTTGGTGGCGGACGCGGTCAGCTAATCGCTAAGGCGGTCGGCTTAAAATCAGGAGTTAATCCTACAGTGCTTGATGCGACAGCTGGACTAGGCCGAGACGCCTTTGTGTTAGCCAGCCTCGGCTGCACTGTGACCATGTTTGAGCGCTCACCAGTCGTTGCTGCACTACTTGATGACGGTCTCGCTCGTGCCTATCAAGATCCAGAAATAGGGGGGTGGTTACAACAGCGTTTAACACTCCAACATAACAATTCACTTGATGGATTATCACAACTGACCGATAGTCATGATGTTGTTTACCTTGATCCAATGTTCCCACATCGTAAAAAGTCTGCACAAGTGAAAAAAGAAATGCGTGTATTCCAAAGCCTTGTCGGCACTGACCCTGATGCTGATGCTTTATTGCCGCTAGCAATTAACGCAGCGACAAAACGAGTCGTCGTCAAACGACCAAGCTATGCCAATTACCTAAACGACAAGAAACCAAGTATGCAGTTAGACTCCAAGGCCAATAGGTTTGATGTTTACGTACAAGCGGCTATGGTTTAGGTAAGTACCTGTTTAGCGTATGTCTCCCTATTAATATCACAAACCTCAACACTTAATGAAATTGAGAGCAGCTCTAAGTCCGCTAGTTGTTTTAACACTAGCTGGGAAAGTCTATTTTTTTGCTGCTGTGTGCGGCCGGATAATAGCCTTACGGTGACATGAATAAAATGCTCGGTGTCGCCCCCTAATTTAAAGTGCTCATAGCTAGTGGCCCTTGTCTTAATGTCGTCAAGCTCGAACAACTCGCTTTGCAACGCACCTAAGTGCACGCTTTCCACTAACTGTTCAAGAGATAATGCTGGGCTTAAATTCGATGAATATTCAATAATACAGTGCGGCAAGAGTTTTGTTCCTCGTTGATTTTTGTCAGCAGATTATTTCATAACTTCTCTCAAAATAAATACCTCAACACTTAAAATTACCTAAAACATTGCTTGTAAATGATAATGATTTGCATTACGATCCTTCGCGATTTTGCTCTCATCGTTATTTATAAGGAATTTTATGAAATATTCAGTTTTAGGCTTAGCCATTTTGGCTGCTTTGTCTTCCTCTGCCAATGCCACAAGTGATACTAAGAAAATAGAAGTCATTGAAGTTAAGGGAACTTACTTTGATGACTATAAGGTTGATGATGCCAAAGGCGCAATGCGAGGTGATATTTCATTACTTAATACCCCACAATCGGTAACCGTTATTCCAAGCACCATAGTTAATGAACAACTGGCGACGACGCTTGGTGAGGTGTTATCTAATGACGCGAGTTTAACCGCTGGCTCCAAACAGCGTAATCGTGAGGTATTCAACTTACGTGGCTTTACGCTAAGCTCCTCAGATGGCTATTTACGCGACGGTCATCAGCATTGGTCTCATTATCAACAGCCAATTGAAACACTTGAAAGCATTGAAGTAATTAAAGGTCCATCGAGTATTTTATATGGCAAGTCAGGCCCTGGTGGTTTAGTTAATATGGTGACTAAAAAGCCAACAGCCAAGCAGCGAACAACACTTGGCTTAGATTTTGATCAAGAAGGCTCTAGCAGATTGACTTTAGATGCTAGCGGCGCACTAACTGATAGTGAAGATCTTCGCTACCGCGGTATCTTGGTTAAGCAAGATGTGACGTATCAACGGGAATATCAAAATGGACAGCAGCGCGAGCGTGACCGTTTTCTTGGCGCGCTGGTCCTAGATTACGATATCTCTGATGATGCCATGGTGCGTTTTCACTATGACAGGACTAATGACAAAGCAGGGCTTGATACTGGCGCTTGGTTAGACGATAGCGGCAAGGTCATCGGCGATAACAAAACCATCCGTGATTTTTCTTGGGCATTTACCGATATCACCGTTGAAAATTATGGTGTCGATGTGAATTATCAAATCAGTGATGTATGGAAAGTTGCCTTAGGCTATAACAAGCAAACGTTCGACCGTCAGCGTTTTGAATCTGCACCTAAGAAACCAAGTGATTTTAGCTTGGGTGACTCGTACACCTCAAAGCCTTACGATCGCTTAGATGACTGGCAATTTAAAACTGCGTTTGTTGATTTTACCGCAGATTTTGAATTGGCAGGGTTAGAACATCAACTGCTAATCGGTGCAAACTCGTTAGATTATTACTATGGCCAGCTACGTGTTAAAGCAGACTCAGTTGATTACACCGCAGGGGAAACGGAACCAACCCGTCCAGCAGTTAATCATCTAGATGATGAGACGCTTTATACCAGTGCCTATGACTATTATGGTTTCTATCTACAAGATTTAGTGACTATTAATGAACAATGGCAAGTGTCGGTTGGCGCTCGTTTTGATAAGCAAAGTAAAGAAGGTGCAGATAATGAATCTAGCCTGCCAAAATTTGGCGTGCTATTTCACCCCACCGACGAAGCGACGTTCTACGCTAGCTACAGCGAGGGCTTTGAGCCGCAAAGTAAAGAAACGGTTATTGAGCCGCGCGATATCAACTTTGGTATGGCGCTAGAGGCGATGACTTCTAAGCAAGTAGAGTTGGGGACAAAATGGCAAGTTGCAGACGACCGCCTACTAATAACCGCTGCGTGGTTTGATATCAGCAAATTCAACAAACTCATTGTCGAAGATGTTGTTGGCAACCCTGATTTTGATTACCGCACCACAATGGCCGGTGAACAACGTCACAAAGGCTTTGAGGTGGCAGCACAAGGCGCTGTTACTGATAAACTATTTGTTATGTCATCGCTAATGAATCTTGATGCCAAATATGAAGAAGACCAGAACTATCAAGGGAAAACGCCTGTCGATGCGCCAAAATGGTCGGCTTCTCTATGGTCTCGCTATGAGCTTAATGACCAGTTTGCGGTAAATGCTGGTGCATTTTATGAGGGTGAACGTTTTGCTGATAGCCAAAACACTATCGTTAAGGACGCTTACACTCGGGTTGATATTGGTGCAACGTATAAGACACAACTTGCAGATCGTGATGTTAAGTTCCGTTTTAACGTTCAGAACCTATTTAACAGCGATTATTTAGCGGGTGGAGGTGTCTCAAACGTCACTGTTGGTGATGAAACTAGCTATCGTTTAGCGATACAAGTTGCGTTGTAATCGATAAGTGAAGATTCATTACAAAACACTATCTGTGGCGCGGCTGATTCATGTTTATGTGTCAATGGCGCTGCTTACCCTGTTGCTGTTTTTCTCAGTAACAGGGATCACGCTAAATCACCCACAATGGTTTGCGTCTCATTCTCCCAATGTGTCTGAACAAGAATGGATAATAGCGCCGGAGTTATTGCGTAACCCGCCGCTATCACTATCACAATTGGCCGTTGTTACGAAGAAGGTAGAGCAACTTACTAATATCAATTTATCCAATAGCAACATAGAGAGTGATAGCAACGAGATTTACTTTTCGCTTAAAAAGGCGGGGACTAATACTTCGTTGTCGATCGATGTTGAAACTGGGGAGGTGTTTTATCAACGCACCGATTATGGCTGGTGGGCACTGTTTAATGATTTGCATAAAGGGCGTAATACGAGCTTTGTTTGGGGCGTGATCATCGATCTGACCAGCGTGCTATTTATCGTGTTTGCGATTAGTGGCTTTATTTTAGCAATGCCTCAGCGACGATTTCATCGCACGTTGACACTTGGCGTCAGTACCACATTTTTACTAGCAATCGTCATCGGGCTATTTAGTTAATTATGATGAACAAGAGGGATTATTAATGAAAATACAATGGGTTGCTTTATTGTTGTGGAGCGTTATATCGCTAAGCGCAAAGGCACAAACAACGGGAAAACTTCAGCTATCTCTTAAGCAGCAGACCGGTGAATATCATGCACCTTATACCGCTGTTTGGATTGAGAATGATCGGGCAGGCTCCGTTCGTTCATTACTGCTTTGGCGGGATGACCCTAAATGGCTTAAGGATATCCGCCGCTGGTGGCGCAAGGTTGGGCGAAAAGATGCTGCATTAGTTGATGCTATTACATCTGCGACTCGTGTGGCGGGCAATCATACGCAAACTTTTAGCCTGAATGATGATGACCAAAAGCCACTAGCCGCAGGACGTTACACCCTCCTTGTTGAAGTAGTGAGGGAAAAAGGTGGTCGCGAACTTATACGCATGCCATTTGAACTAGATGGAACGGATAAAAACTACAACGCTAAAGGCTCAACAGAGTTGGGAAAGATCAATTTCTCGATACAGCATAAATTTAACTGATACGTAGATGCACAAAGGAATTTTTAAATGAAAAAAACTATCGCTATTGTTTTAGCTAGCTTATTAAGCTTTCAACTGGCCGCTCATTCTCGTTGGGTACTGCCATCTCACTTTACCTTGTCTTCAGAAGAAGGTGAGTGGATTATGATGGATGTAACCGCGTCAAATGAAACCTTTAACGTTGATAAGCCGATGGGAAGCGATAAGGTTATGATTACCAAGCCAGACGGAAGCAAATCAAGGCCATCATCTTCATATCGCGGGCATAGAAAAAGTGTTGTCGATTTTTTCATGGATGATGCAGGTACTTACAAGGTGACCAATAACGGCGAGCCAAGCTATATGACACGATTTAAGCTCAATGATAAACGTCAGCGACGATGGATAAGCAAATCCGATTTGGGTCAACTACCTAAAGGTGCGACTGACATTGAAACGCGCTATGGTCTTGCTCGCATAGAGAGCTACATTACGATGAATAACCCAACTGATAACTTTGTCACCGACGGCCGTTTATTGGAACTGGTTCCAGTAACGCACCCATCAGATATAGCCCAAGAGGAGCCGGCGACGTTTAAACTATTATTTAATGGTAAGGCCCAAAGCGGTGTTATGGTTGAAATAACTAGAGAAGGTGTGCGTTATCGCAATGATCCACAAACAATTACGTTAACCTCTAATGCTAAAGGGGAAGTCAGTTTTACTCCGGTTCATGCCGGGCGTTACCTGCTTATCGCAGAGCATGAGCAAAAAGCAGCTAATCAAAAGCTAGCAGACAAAGATGCAGGTGAAGTGTTTTTGAGTTTCGAAGTGTTACTAAACTAACTGCCAATGCATTTATATTGAAAATATGTAATACCAATCCGATTAAGTAGCTTCCCACTCAGTGGAAACAAACTTAGTCAGATTGGTATAAGTTAGGTTGCCTTGGTTCGCAACCTAACTTGCCCCTGGATTAAGCTTGGCTAGCTGCCAAAGCTTGTTCAATATCAGCCAGGATGTCTTCGATGTGCTCAATACCAATCGATAGCCTAACCATCTCTTGCTTAACACCTGATTTCTCAAGTTCCTCAGCGTTGAGCTGGCGATGAGTCGTTGAGGCTGGGTGACAAGCTAAGGACTTAGCATCGCCAATATTTACCAGACGTACAATAAGGTTTAGTGCATCAATAAACTTAGCACCCGCTTGTTGTCCTCCTTCAATGCCAAAGCTTAGGATAGCACTGGTTTTTCCATCGTAATATTTTCTACCCAGTTGGTAATCTGGTGATGTCTCAAGTCCTGCATAGTTTACCCATGCCACACTTGAATGGTTCTCTAAATACTGAGCGACTCGTAGTGCATTTTCAGTATGACGTTCCATCCGCAGAGCCAGCGTTTCAAGCCCTTGTAAGATCTGGAAGGCGTTAAAGGGTGTAATTGCAGCGCCCATGTTACGAAGAGGCACGACACGTGCACGTGCAATAAAGGCAGCTGCGCCAAACGTCTCAACATAATTAACACCGTGATATGACGGATCAGGTTCATTGAGTTGATTAAATCGCGTGGCATTTTCGCCCCAGGGGAAATTACCCGAATCGACGATAATGCCGCCGATTGATGTTCCGTGACCGCCAATGTACTTGGTGAGAGAGTGAACAACGATATCTGCACCGTGTTCAAATGGGCGACATAGTGCTGGTGTGCCCACAGTATGGTCAACAACTAGTGGTACCCCATGGCGATGGGCTATTTCGCTTAGCTTCTCAAGATCTGCTATGTTGCCTGACGGGTTACCGATAGATTCACAAAAAACTGCCTTGGTGTTTTCATCGATAAGAGACTCAATCGCAGAAAAGTCATCGTGTGATGCAAAACGTACATCAATTCCTTGTTTTGGCAACGTATGGGCAAATAAGTTATAGGTGCCACCATATAACTTGTTAATGCTTACGATGTTATCACCAACACTAGCGAGAGTTTGGATTGTTGCTGTTATTGCGGCCATGCCCGAGGCCATGGCTAATGACGCAATGCCTCCCTCCAAAGCTGCAATGCGTTGCTCTAATACTGCTTGGGTGGGATTGCCGATACGGGTATAGATATTGCCCTCTACCTTTAAGTCAAATAGGTCGGCTCCATGTTGTGTATCGTCAAACGCATAACTTGAGGTTTGATAAATAGGTACTGCAACAGCTTTAGTTGTTTGCTCTGGTGAGTATCCTGCGTGTATCGCTAGTGTTTCTTTTTTCATCATCTTCTTCCTGTTTAGACGTCTATACTTCTACTTTAACCAACCGTTGGCGCATATTCAATCAACAACTGCTTTAAAGTGTTCTAATATATTCCTTGTGGTTATATGCTGATTTGAAAGACTTACTGGTAAAAGTAAGGGGAGTAACTGTTCGCCTGATAACTGATTGGCTATATTGACCATTTTGTGGTCTTTTATGTGTTTTTGTTGTTTGGTTTATTTGGTAGTGTGAAAATTGTAAAACACTTGCTGGCTGTATGTGCTTGTTTTGCTTGTGTTTTAAATTTTATTTGTGATCTGGCATTGCTGTTGCAGTAACTAAAACAAGTTATCTTGAATTTAATTAATTACCCAATAAAAGGATCCATATCATGAAAACATTAACTACTGTCATCAGCGCTCTTACTCTTTCTGTTGCTCTAACTGGCGCTGCCAATGCTGAAAAGCTGGAAGCTGTAGATCAATCAACCTACACACAATTATGTATGACTGCGTCACAAGGTAATCTACCAGCAATGCATAATGCGATTAAAGCATCAGGATTAAGCAAAAAATTTGTCACAGAGAAGGTGACTTGTAACGACCAGAGCATAACGGAATTTGTTGCTAAACATGGTCGTTCAGCTGATGCAATGAATCGTATGCTACATAATTCAGTTGATGAAGGTAGCGTAAGTGTTACAACAATTGCGGCGCGATAGTCTGTAATTTCTTAACAAGCATAGCCTCCGATCAATGGAGGCTTGTTTCATTTTTACGCTTACATTTTCCTACCTCGTTATCCAAACCAATGATTCACCGATCGCTGCGAATATCTTGCTACAATGTCTGCCTTTAATTACTTAATTGAATGAATAAAATTGTCCTGAGGGAAAATATGTTTGAATTAGATAAGCGGCTACAGGCTGATACCATTATTATTGGAGAGTTTCCTTTATCTCTGGTCCTTTTAAGCAAAGATAGTCGTTACCCATGGTGTATTTTAGTGCCTAAAGTTGCGAATATTACCGAGGCATACCAGTTGAGTAATAAACAGCAGGCGGCACTCAGCCAAGAATCTAACTTACTCGGTAAAGTGTTAATGGAGTTGTATCAAGGTGATAGCTTAAATGTGGCTGCCCTGGGTAATGTTGTATCACAGTTGCATGTTCACCATGTCGTGCGATTTACTAACGATGAAACCTGGCCTGGACCAATTTGGGGAGTTGGAGATTCGAGTAGCTATACAGCATCAGAGTTAACACAAAGAGCAACAGAAATCGTTAATCGCTTAAATGGCTTATTAGAATTTAAAGTGTGATTTGCTTTTTGCCTGAGACTTCACCTTGTGCATCATAACTCACTTCGTGAAAACTAATGCCGCCTGTGGGTGAAAACAACAATACGCTAGTGCAGCGAGTTCCATAATTGTTTTCTGTGCTGTTGATAAATAGTGGCGACAGCGCACGTTCAATCGTTAAAGGTATGCCTGTATCTGGTAATGATTGATCTGGTGCTTGAATATTATTTCTAAGTAGCTCTACGAGTTCGTCGGCGCAGACACGCCGGGTATTGATTAAGTAATCTGTTAGCAGCTGCTTCCCTAGCGTTACTTTAGGCCATGGTGAATTAAGCTGAGCATTTGATAAGCCGTGAATTCCTGCATTTACTGTGGTGAATCTTTGTGTCGCGCTGTGGAATACCTGTAAATTATCCTTGTCGCCAAAAAGTAAATTATAGCCATTATAGCTTGCGGCACTTGTTTGTAATTGTGACTTAAATATTGCCAGAGTTTGATCGCAAACAAGGAAACTGGTTACCAGCTCCCCCCTTGATTGTGCATTGTTTTTTAAACTTTTTGGATCTCGAATATTTGTTAGCGCAGATATCTTGCCAGCGGCGGTAACGCCTAACCAAGTCCCCCCGGCTTCTAAGTCAAGGCCAGCGACTATGGGGGAGTCTTGCCAATGCGCTATAGGCTTGGCCGGACGTTGATAAAATTCATCACGATTAGCAATAATAATCAGTGGATATTGCGTTGAAACGTTTTTAGCAATAAAAAGTACGCACATTTTGCTCGCCTAATGATGATGTTTGTGGCTAAAGAGCTCTAATTTAGGTAGTAGCTCTGCCACAAAGGCTCTTGCTCCACGTCGTAATAATGACCATGAGATAAGCAGTAAGATGATAATAATACTAACAACTTCCACAATACTAGGGTGACTATGATTCGTTTCAATGAGTTGCTCAAACGTGACACCGAATACGTTATCTATTATTAGCGCACTACTAATGACAGTGATAGGTAGTAAAGTGACAAACCAGGTGGCTAACACCATGCCGTGCTCTTTATTAATGAAGCGAACAAGCTCAAGGCTGATTGTTGGTCCGAGCAACATGAGTACTAAGGCGCTTCCGGGACTCCAACCTACCACCAACATGGCGGCAGCCAATGGCGTAATGCCTGTTGCACATAATCTGAATGGAATAGCGATAGCGGCAATAATTAATATGTCGAACCATTGTTGTTGGTGGTGTCCAAATGTCAGTAGTGTGGCTAACACTAAGCCGACTAACAGCCATGGCGCCGTATGATCAAGTAGATGCTCATAACCATGACGTAGAGCATGCTGCAACCGGTTTGCAATGTCAGCTTGTTTTTCTGTTTTTACTGCTCTCTTCTCACTAACCCAGCGACTAAGAAACAGTGCCAACAAAATCACAATAACCACAGCACACAGTAGTCGAATTGCCGTGAGTTCTACGCCAAGCAAGGGTATTGAAACCAGTAAAGACTCAAACCCTAATATCGGTGCTGAAATTAAAAAAGCCAGTGCCATGGTCGCATTGGCCCCTTGCTTCCTTAATAGCTGATAGGCTTTAGTTGCATCAGGAATGCAAAAAGGCAGTGGTAGGCCAAGTAGCGCACCACGTAGTGTTTGGAACTTAGATGGGCTATCTATTTGTAGTTGCAATGGTTGGCTATCAGAAAATAAAAATTTTGTGATGCTTGATAGCGCCAATGCCAGTAATAGATAAGGGGCCAGTGTTGAAGCTAACGTGACAAATAGATCTAGTTGCTGATGCGCCTGTTCGTTTTCGTGTTCATGACCAGTAAGTAAAATCGCGCCCAGGCAAACTAACCCCAACATAGAGCCGACCCCATCGTAATGGGTGGTGCTTTTCTCAGGCTGGTGATGATGTTCTGCGTATGGGCGATGAAATACTACGTGGAGCACTGAGCCAGCAATGAAACTCTCAATAAGCGCAATTGTCGATTCACTAAGTCCTGGTAACCATTGAGAACCAAAGTACGATCCCATTGCTGTACCGATCGCCATTAGGACCAATACGCTAATCGCCACCGCTTTGCCAAAGTGTGGCCTTAATAGCCACCAGATAGTTAGGCCGACAGGTAATCGGTGAGCAATAACAGCAATAATAAGGGTGAGTTGGTCAAAGTCTGGTGATTCAATTAATGCGGTACCATCGGTGATGCTATGTAGCACTAAGCCTGATACACCAAGGGCTAAGGTCGATTTATGAGTTAATGCGGCCGCTTTATGGAATAGACTTTCCGCGATACTAGGGCCCATTAACCCAAGAAGAACAAAGGCAATACTCCAAAGGCCGACCACTTCAATTGATTCTGGAAGGATGTGAAATAGGACTAACCCACCAATCACCACAAAAATAAAGCCATCGAATAAATCGAGCATCTTGGTATTTTTGCTAGTGAAGTTGAAAAGCATTGGCCCAATGAGCAAGGCAACAATACTGATAAAGAGGATCATGGAGTTTTCGCGGTTAAATTATAGGCTAATGTAATAGTATAACATAACCTATATCCGTTACCAATGTGAAAGAATCCTCATTAGTAACAGATATAAATAGTGGATTAAATTTTGGCCGCTACAAGCAATGGAATGACTTTGCGTTTCTTGCTCGAAAGGAAAGCAGCTTCAATAATTTTTACAACTTCTACCGAACTGTCATTATCAACTGGCGATGGTCCCTGTGCGGTAATTGCACTATGAAGCTTGTTGTAGAAAGCTAGATAATTACCCTTTGGCGAAGGAGATAATGTTTCCTCATCGCGATCATTCTCTGCATTGTAAATAGAGCCCCAGTCATCAATGGCTTCTTCACCAAATTTTTTGCTATCTGGTGCGACACCAATCTTTAATTGATGATGTTGTGGGTCGGTGCCTTGTTTGATATACGAGCCCTTATCACCATGTATGACAAAGCGTGGACCAGAGTGTTTGACTAGCGAACTGCTGCGTAATTCAACGCACAACTTGTGATTATAGTTGAGCCTAATGTAAAAATTATCGGGGGCATCAGCAGCAGAGCGTTGTGTTGATATATCAGCGAAAACGCTGTCAGGTAAACCAAACAATTGCAGTGATTGCATAATTAGATTAGGAGCCAGCTCCCAAGTTGCTCCACCGTATTCATTGTTATTACGCCAATTATCAATAACTTCTGGCCAGAATCGGTCCACTCGAGCCGCATAACTGTGAATTTCTCCCAGTTTTTTGTTTTTAACTAGTGCCTTGATTGCCAAAAAGTCACAGTCCCATAGTCGGTTGTGGAATGTTGCTAAGACTAAGTTTTTTTGCTTTGCTAACTCAACCAGCTCCCGTGCTTGGGAAGACTCCAATGCAATGGGCTTTTCAACGACAACATTCTTATTCGCGAGCAAGGCTTGTTTGGCCAATGCGTAATGTGAGTCATTTGGGGTGGCAATGATTACTAGGCTAATATCGGGCTCTGTCATCAATTGGTCAACAGAGTAATGACGACAGTGACTAGGCATCGAATTTGGCTTAGAGGTTTTACGTGTTGCGATAGCGCACAAGTTAAAGCCATTGAGTGACTCAATTAGCGGAGTGTGCAATCGTCGGCCGGAGTTGCCATAGCCGATGATTGCTGTATTAATTACTCGCTCTGGGGTCATATGCTTACTCGCTTATATGCTTTAATGTGAGATAGTGGATTATCTGATTAAAGTAGCGTATTTATTTTAAGTGAACATTGATCCCTATCAATGGGGCACGTGCTTAGACAAAAGTTTTAATATGCCTTGCTCATACTGAGAGGCTAACTTGAGCTGGCTTCGTATATTGGCCCCTCATTTTTATATTCCTAAGTAATTGATGGCTCAATTTTTTTATTCTGTGATTGATGATTACGATAAATAAGGTGGCGCCACATTCTTTCTAAAGGGCCTTGACCGATTCTTGTTTGCCACCATGTTGCTAATAGTAATTGTAAGATAGTCATTACAGCTGCAATGCCAAGGAGTTCAACGCGAGGCATTGCACCAAATAGGTCAGGTGCTAGCCATCGAAACAGAATCGTCATCGTCAAGGACTGAAAAATATACAGGCTAAATGCCATACGCCCTGCATATTGTAGAGGCATACAAAATTGTGAGTTGTTGTTACACATCTTTACACCGCGGGAGCCAATTGCTACGGCTAACATAACTGCAGCCACCATATTTGCAGGCAGTAACAAGGCAAAATTTTCGAGAAAATCCCCGTGCCATAATAAGGTTAGTTGACCTGCACTCAGTGCGAAACCGACAATGAAGAGAGTGAACTCTTGTTTATTGCTTAATCCCTTATAAAAGAAACCACGCTTTATCAGTGCCATTCCCAGCAACATGATGCCACCAAGTAACCAGAACATCAGCGGTAATGCCAGTAGGAGGACACCACCATACTTTATGTTGTACCACACCATGTCGCCAAAAGAGCCTGTTGCCTGATTAATTAGTGCGGATGCATCCTCGGGGCTTAGCGGAATAGCCAACATGCGTTCTTCTTTTGGTACCTCACCAAGTGACAGAAAAGCGACCAAGGTAAAAATAGCAGTGGCAACGCCAATAAAAATGATTCCTCGACGCATAAGTCGGTCACTATCATCTGATATCGCACTGACTAACAACATACCGCATAGCGCATAACTGATGAGAATATCGCCAAAGAAAAGTAGTGTTAAGTGTAATATGCCAAATAATAGTAGCCAGCGTAGTCTGCTACTTATTAACGCCTTTGCATTATATCCTTTGAGTTCTGCGCGTTGCCAAAACATCACTAATCCGGCACCAAAAAGCAAACAGAATAGTGAGTAAAAGCGGCTATTGGCAAAGATATACTGAAACGAGTAGGCAATTTTATCTGACAAACTTGGCTCACCAACCCAAGCTGGGCTCATGTAGGCAGGTTCCGGTGCTGCAAAGGCGACAATATTCATGAACAAAATCCCCAAAATTGCCAAGCCTCTTAATAAATCCATGCTAGCAATACGCTGTGTTAAATCCATGTTGCCTTCCTTTTATTGTTTTTTTAGGTTACTAAGCATAGCCGAAACGATATTTCATTTTACTTTAATTTGTAACCCTTTATGCAAAGGGAATGTTATACCCTAAGTGTCAAGATTAAAGTGAATTGTTTAAAACTTGCCCATACTTTGCAATTGAATTAGTATGCAAAGTATTAAAAGTTATACGGATAGTTGCAAAGATAAAATGAAAAGGATTTTGTTATTCATCTTGATAAACCTTTGGGCTGTTGGCGCTATTGCACAGCAACCACTGCGTATATCTTTTATCGAATACAAGCCTTTTTCGTCTAATTCTTTACCAAAATTTGGTTTTATCAATGAGATTATCCGAGAGGCATTTGCAATTGAAGGGATTGAGGTAGAATTTATATTAACCTCTCCCGCTAAGGCCTACCAATCAATAAAAAATGGCGATATAGACGCATCCTCCGGCTGGGCTCCTACCGAAGAACGTAAAGCATATGCTGGCTTTACCAAACCTATTTATACATCATCAATTGTACTATTTAGTCACCGTGATAATCCGATTAGCTGGTCTAGGCTTAACGCAAACAAACGCATTGAGATGGGAGTAACGAAAAACTACTATTATGGTGAAATGTTTACTAAAGCGCGGACTAATAGATTGTTTTCAGTCCAAACTGCGGTAAGTGACAAAATAAACTTTAAAAAGCTAATTCGCCGTCGGATTGATGCTTTTCCAATATCATTAAATGCTGGTATTAATATGCTTGAAAATAATTTGTCGCGCCACCAACGAGCAAACATTACTTATAGTACAGTGGCCATAGCGAAAGATCCGATGTCATTGATGGTGTCAAAACAATACCGTGATCATCATAAGGTTATTGCGACATTTAATCGCGGTTTAGCAAAGCTAAAAGCTTCTGGGCGTTATCAAGAGTTAATCGAAAACCGCATTCTCTAACAATATTGTGGGCTAAGTCACTTTGATTTAGTTATTAATTCCCCCTAAACCAAGAACTAGCTTGGCTATGGCTACAAATCATTATAAAATTGCACGCAGAATCTAAACATTAATGGGTATTGGCAGTGCTAGCTAATCAACTTCGAGAACTTATCAAGAGCAGTGAGCTAACTGTATCTGATGGCCACCAACAACAATTGGTTAAGTTGGTTGAATTACTCCACAAGTGGAATAAGGCTTATAATTTGACCTCGGTGCGTAATCCAAGTGATATGTTAGTGAAACATATTATGGACAGCATTGTTGTATCACCTCATTTAGAGGGCAAATGCTTAATTGATGTTGGTACGGGCCCGGGCTTACCTGGTTTACCGCTGGCGATTTTAAATCCCGATAAACAATTTTTCTTATTGGATAGTTTGGGCAAGCGCATTCGCTTTATCACGCAAGTGGTGCATGAGCTAGGCTTAACAAATGTTACACCAATACAGTCGCGCGTTGAGCTATTTACACCCGCAGATGAGCGCTGGCCAGAGCATGGTTTTGATGGCGTTTTAAGTCGGGCATTTGCGTCGCTGGACGATATGCTCGAATGGTGTCATCATCTACCTAATCAGCAAGGTAAATTTTATGCGCTAAAAGGTGTCGTTCCAGCCCAAGAGCTCGCACGATTACCAAGTAATCTAGCGCTTGATAGTATTCAACCATTGATAGTTCCTGAGCTTGAAGGTGAACGTCATTTGGTCTTAATAAAGCAGCAGTAACGTATAATTCGTACAATAGCGCATATTTAGAAGGGATAATGATCGTGGCAAGAGTAATTGCAGTAGCGAATCAAAAAGGTGGCGTTGGTAAAACAACAACTGCTGTAAATTTAGCAGCGTCTCTGGCTGCCACTCGCCGTAAGGTCTTATTAATCGATCTAGACCCTCAAGGTAATGCGACCATGGGCAGTGGGGTCGATAAGTACGAAGTCCCGACAACAGTATATGATTTACTTGTTGATGAGATGCCGGTTGAAGATGTTATTGTTAAAGATACTAATGGTCAATACGATCTCATTGCAGCAAACGCCGATGTGACCGCTGCTGAAATAAAGCTTATCGAGTTCTTTGCGCGCGAAGTGCGTCTAAAGAATGGCCTTAAGCCGGTACTCGATCAATACGACTTTATTTTTATCGATTGCCCGCCAGCGTTAAACTTACTCACCATTAACGCAATGTCTGCTGCCAACAGTGTCTTGGTACCAATGCAATGTGAATACTTTGCATTGGAAGGGTTGACGGCTTTAGTTGATACCATCAGTAAATTGGCCTCAGTCGTTAACCCTGATCTTGTCATCGAAGGCATACTGCGCACCATGTATGACCCTCGTAATCGTTTGGCTAATGACGTATCAGATCAATTAAAGCAGCACTTTGGCGATAAAGTTTACCGTACTGTTATTCCGCGCAACGTGCGTTTGGCCGAAGCACCAAGCTTTGGCGCGCCAGCAATGTACTATGATAAATCCTCAACAGGTGCTAAAGCCTATCTTGCATTGGCTGGTGAAATGTTACGCAGAGCTGAACAAGCGCCACTGGCCAGTTAAAAAATTAAAATAAGTAGAGTTAACAGATGTCACCAAAAAAACGTGGTTTAGGCAAAGGTTTAGATGCCTTATTGAGCACGAGTAATACCGCACGAACCAAACAAGTTGAAGCCGATACAAAAGATGTGTCTAAGCAGGTTATTGAGCAAGAAGGTGAGTTGCGCCATCTTCCTATTGAATTTCTTGTGCCGGGTGTCTATCAGCCACGTAAAGATATGTCGGCCGATGCGCTTGATGATCTGGCTAGCTCTATTAAAGCCCAAGGCATTATTCAGCCTATTATTGTACGTCAGCTTGCTGATGAGCAATTTGAAATCATCGCTGGTGAGCGACGTTGGCGTGCTGCACAATTAGCGCAACTAAGCGAAGTCCCTTGTTTAGTTAAAGAGGTTGACGACCGTGCAACGGTTGCCATTGCATTAATTGAAAATATTCAGCGCGAAGATCTTAATGCGATGGAAGAGGCGATCGCCTTGGATCGCTTGATCAACGAGTTCGATCTTACTCATCAGCAGGTAGCAACCGAAGTGGGTAAATCTCGTACTACCGTTAGTAACCTTTTACGTCTAAATACATTAAACGATGATGTAAAAGTGTTGTTAGAGCGTGGTGATATCGATATGGGGCATGCCAGAGCATTGCTTGCCCTTAGCGATAGTGTGCAAAGTGAGAGCGCACGTGTGGTGGCTGACAAGAACTTAACCGTACGTGAAACCGAACGCTTAGTGCAAAAAACACTTAAAGGTGAGCCGGAAAAGAAAGAAAAGATCCTCGATCCTAACATTGCGTCATTACAGCAACGCTTGACCGACCACTTGGGGGCAAATGTTGCCATTAAAGATAATGGTAAGGGCAAAGGTAAACTAACCATCTCATATACCTCCCTCGAAGAGCTCGATGGAGTGCTAGAACACCTGAATTTGCAATCATTAGACTAATTAACTACAACTGCCTCAAAATGACACGCTAGCCCAAGCGCTAGTGTGTTTTTAACAAATTTATAACACTATATGGTGTGCTTCATCAGTCTTTAGTCTCGGTTTACGTATTATTATGTCAAATCTGGTGCGTTTGAGTTGCAATATTGGGCAAAAAACGTATACTTCCTCTCGCTTTTTTCGGCGCGATTTTTTGAGTTAATCAATCTTTTAATTAAGATTAGGCTCTTCACTAAAATAAGCAGGTTGCGGAGTAGGTAAATTGGTCAATAAACTGGCATCACGTGGGCGTTCGACGGCTTACAAGCTGATTGGATTGCAGGCACTGGCAGTTTTGGCGGTCTCTCTTATCTTTTTCTTGGCAATAGGTACACAGGCAGGTTATTCGGCTCTTCTGGGCGGCGTAATTTCGATTGTTCCTAACTTTGTCTTTGCTACCTTAGCTTTTCGCAATGCCGGAGCGAGCGCTGCTAAAGAAGTTCTCGGCGATTTCTTTAAAGGCGAAGCACTCAAGCTTGTTTTAGTGATAGTGCTATTTTGGGTGGTGTTTAATACTTTGGACGTGCTTTATTTGCCACTATTCGTTACATACGCTTTGGCAATAGTTCTCCATTGGTTATCACCATTAATTTTTAAATCCAAAAAAGTGGGATAGAAGATGTCTGCATCTGATACTGGTGAAGCCCTCACATCTGGCAGTTATATTATGCACCATCTGCACAACTTGCAGATCGGTGATGTAAATACTTTCTGGCATATAAATCTGGATTCACTTATCTTTTCAGTAGGTCTTGGTATTCTTTTCTGTTGGTTATTCGGTCGCGTTGCTAAAAAAGCAACTACCGGTGTTCCAGGAAAGTTACAATGTCTTGTTGAAATGACTGTTGAGTTCGTTGATGGTACCGTCAAAGATACCTTCCATGGTAAAAGTGCGTTAATTGCTCCTCTTTCATTGACTATATTCGTTTGGATTATCCTAATGAATACAATGGATTTAATTCCTGTTGATTGGTTGCCTATGGCATCTCAAATGGCGGGCGTTGAGTATATGCGTGTTGTACCTACGACTGACCCTAACATTACGTTAGCGATGTCGTTCAGTGTATTTTTCCTAATGATTTTTTACAGCATCAAGATTAAAGGTCTTGGTGGGTTTGCAAAAGAATTAACAATGCAACCGTTTAATCATTGGGCATTCATCCCTGTAAACTTAGTAATGGAAGTGGTAGCGCTAATCGCTAAGCCAGTTTCATTAGGTCTACGTTTATTCGGAAACATGTACGCTGGTGAAATGATCTTCTTCTTGATTGCGCTTATCGGCGTATTCCAATTACCGCTACATTTTGTATGGGCTGTGTTCCATATCATGGTGGTATTGCTTCAAGCGTTTATCTTTATGATGTTAACCATCGTATATTTAAGCATGGCTTGTGAAGATCATTAATGTGTTCCCTGAATTGAAACCACGCTCCTACATGATGAGCGCAGCGTAACGATTCATAATACGAAACAAATTTTTAATTTTAATTTTTATTTTTAAGTTTTTAAAACTATCTGGAGAAACTAATGGAAACTATCTTAGGTTTTACTGCAATCGCTGTAGCACTACTAATCGGTCTTGGCGCACTTGGAACAGCTATCGGCTTCGGTATCTTAGGTGGCAAATTCTTGGAAGGCGCTGCGCGTCAACCAGAAATGGCTCCTATGCTACAAGTTAAAATGTTCATCGTTGCTGGTCTTATCGATGCGATCGCTATGATCGGTGTTGGTATCGCTATGTACATGCTGTTCACCAACCCACTTGGCGCAATGTTAGCTGGTTAATAACTATCTCTTTTAACCTTTTTAACAAGTAAGGAGAGACGTTATGAATCTTAACGCAACCCTTTTAGGTCAAACGATTGCATTTGCAGTGTTCGTTATATTTTGTATGAAATATATCTGGCCACCACTAATGAGTGCTATCGAAGATCGTCAAGCGAAAATCGCTGATGGTTTAGCCTCTGCTGAACGTGCAACAAAAGATTTAGAGCTAGCGCAAGCGTCAGCAACAGATCAACTGAAAGATGCAAAAGCGGAAGCTGGCGCAATCGTTGATGCTGCTAACAAGCGTAAAGCACAAATCGTTGACGAAGCAAAAACTGCTGCTATGGCAGAACGCGATAAAATTATCGCTTCTGGTTATGCTGAAGTTGAAGCAGAACGTAACCGTGCTAAAGAAGACTTACGCCAACAAGTTGCTACATTAGCAATTGCCGGTGCTGAGAAAATTCTTGAGCGCTCAATCGATGAAGCTGCTGCGAACGATATAGTTGAAAAACTTGTCGGCGAGCTGTAATAGAGGAATAGAGTAATGGCTGAATTCACTACCATCGCTCGTCCTTATGCTAAAGCAGCTTTCGATTTTGCTGTTGAGAGTAACAACATTGACCAGTGGTTAGAAATGATCACATTTGCCGGTCAAATCGCATCTGATGATGCTGTTGTGAAAATGCTTAAAGCGACTACTGCTGCTAATGAAGCAGCTGACTTGATGATCAAGTTAGGCGGCGAGCAACTTAACGAAAATGGTCAAAACTTTATGAAAGTTTTGGCTCAAAATGAACGTTTATTGGTATTACCTGAAGTATCAGTACTACTTACACAATATGTTGACGAGTACAACAAGAAAGTAGACGCAGAAATTACTTCTGCTACTGAACTAAATGATGCACAACAAGCCGATTTGGCCGCGTCATTGGAAAAACGTCTAGCGCGCAAAGTGCAGCTAAACGTTAGTATCGATAAATCTCTGATTGCAGGCGTGATTATTCGTGTGGGAGATCTGTTAATTGACAGCTCTGTACGCGGAAAATTAGAACGTCTTGACAATCAGCTGCAATCATAATTGGGGATTAGAGCATGCAACTAAATTCCACTGAGATCAGTGATCTGATCAAACAACGTATCGAACAATTCGAAGTTGTTAGTGAAGCTCGTAACGAAGGTACCATCGTTTCTGTAAGTGACGGTATCTTACGCATCAACGGCCTAGCGGACGTTATGCAAGGCGAGATGATTGAATTACCAGGCAGTCGCTTCGCGATCGCGCTTAACCTTGAGCGTGATTCTGTAGGTGCGGTTGTTATGGGACCTTACGCTGACCTAGCTGAAGGCGTAAAAGTAAAATCAACTGGACGTATTCTTGAAGTACCAGTAGGTCGTGGACTACTAGGACGTGTTGTAAACACTCTTGGTGAGCCTATCGACGGTAAAGGCGCTATCGATAACGATGGTTTCTCTCCAGTAGAAGTAATTGCTCCTGGTGTAATCGAACGTCAATCTGTTGATGAGCCTGTACAAACTGGTATTAAAGCAATCGATACAATGATTCCTGTTGGCCGTGGCCAGCGTGAATTAATCATCGGTGACCGTCAAACTGGTAAGACTGCTATCGCAATCGACGCTATTATTGCTCAGAAAGATTCTGGCATTAAGAGTGTTTACGTAGCAATCGGCCAGAAGAACTCTACTATCTCGAACGTTGTTCGTAAATTAGAAGAGCACGGTGCCCTTGAGAACACTATCGTTGTTGTTGCATCTGCTGCTGAAGCTGCTGCACTACAATACCTAGCACCTTACTCAGGTTGTGCTATGGGTGAATACTTCCGTGACCGCGGTGAAGATGCACTAATCGTATATGATGATCTGACTAAGCAAGCTGTTGCTTACCGTCAAATCTCTCTACTATTACGTCGTCCACCAGGCCGTGAAGCGTACCCAGGTGATGTTTTCTATCTTCACAGTCGCTTACTAGAGCGTGCTTCTCGCGTAAACACTGATTACGTTGAAAAGTTCACCAATGGTGAAGTGAAAGGTCAGACTGGTTCTTTAACCGCTCTACCAATCATCGAAACACAAGCGGGTGACGTTTCTGCATTCGTACCAACTAACGTAATCTCGATTACCGATGGCCAGATCTTCCTAGAGACAGATCTATTTAACTCAGGCTTACGTCCTGCTGTTAACCCAGGTATCTCGGTATCTCGTGTTGGTGGTGCTGCACAAACTAAGATTATCAAGAAGCTTTCTGGCGGTATCCGTACTGCACTAGCTCAGTACCGTGAACTTGCAGCTTTCGCTCAGTTCTCATCTGACCTAGATGACGCTACTCGTGCTCAACTTGAGCATGGTCAACGTGTTACAGAACTTATGAAGCAAAAGCAATATGCTCCTATGAGCGTTGCTGAGCAAGGTGTTGTTATCTTTGCTGCTGAAAAAGGCTACTTGAAAGACGTTGCAATCAACAAAGTTGTTGATTTCGAAGCGTCTCTACTTTCTTACGCAAACAGCGAAGGTAGCGAGCTACTAGCACAAATCAACGTTAAGGGTGATTACAACTCTGATATTGAAGCTGGTCTTAAAGCTCTGCTTGATAACTTCGTAGCAACTCAGACTTACTAAGTCGGTGATGAGCGCTGCTCGCAGCGCTCAACTAACTGGAGAAAGAAGAGATGGCTGGCGGAAAAGAGATAAAAAGCAAGATCGCGAGTGTTAAAAACACTCAGAAGATCACTAGCGCTATGGAAATGGTTGCTGCGAGTAAAATGCGTCGTCTACAAGACCGTATGCACTCATCGCGTCCATATGCCACTAATATGCGCCAAGTGATTGGTCATATCGCTGAAGGTAGTTTGGAATATCGTCATCCGTATATGGAAGAGCGTGAAGTCAAACGTGTCGGTTATATTGTAATTTCAAGTGACCGTGGCCTATGTGGCGGCTTAAATATTAACTTGTTCAAACAAGTGACTAAAGATGCAGGTGAATGGACTACTAAAGGCGCTGAAGTAAGCTTCGCGTTAATCGGTAGCAAAGCAATCAGCTTCTTTAACAGCTTTGGTAATGGCGATGTAGTAGCACAAGCTTCTGGCTTGGGTGATACGCCTACACTTTCTGAGTTAATCGGTAGTGTACAAGTAATGTTAAAAGCATATGACGAAGGTAAATTGGACCGTTTATACGTGGTAAACAACAAGTTTGTTAACACTATGGTTCAAGACCCAACGATCGATCAACTACTACCTTTGCCAAAACAAGAAGGTAATACTGAGCAATCTCATCATTGGGATTACCTCTACGAACCTGACGCAAAAGAACTACTTGATGTACTTCTTAACCGTTATGTAGAGTCTCAGGTTTATCAAGGTGTTGTGGAAAACGTAGCCTGTGAAATGGCTGCACGTATGATGGCAATGAAAAACGCCACAGACAACGCATCAGACTTGATCGACGACTTACAACTTGTTTACAACAAAGCACGTCAGGCGAGCATCACTCAAGAATTGGGTGAAATCGTAGCCGGCGCAGCGGCTGTTTAGGCAAAAGTATAACCAATAAGCTTTGAGGAATAATCATGAGTTTAGGTAACGTAGTACAGGTAATCGGCGCTGTTGTGGACGTAGAGTTTCCACAAGACGCGGTACCAAAAGTATTTGACGCACTAAAAGTAACCAACGAAGGTTACAACCTAGTGCTAGAAGTTCAGCAACAGCTGGGCGGTGGCGTAGTTCGTACTATCGCCATGGGTTCATCAGACGGTTTACGTCGTGGCCTAACAGTAGAAAACACAGAGCGTCCAATCACAGTACCAGTAGGTACTAAGACTCTTGGTCGTATCATGGACGTTTTAGGTAACCCAATCGATGAAGCGGGTCCTATTGGTGAAGAAGAGCGTTGGGAAATCCACCGTGAAGCACCAAGCTACGAAGAGCAATCTAACTCTAACGATTTGTTAGAAACTGGTATCAAAGTAATCGACTTAGTATGTCCATTCGCTAAAGGTGGTAAAGTCGGTCTGTTTGGTGGTGCTGGTGTTGGTAAAACTGTAAACATGATGGAATTGATCCGTAACATCGCGATCGAGCATAGTGGTTACTCAGTATTTGCTGGTGTTGGTGAGCGTACTCGTGAGGGTAACGATTTCTACCACGAAATGAACGAATCTAACGTACTTGATAAAGTATCGCTAGTTTACGGTCAAATGAACGAGCCACCAGGAAACCGTTTACGTGTAGCACTAACGGGCCTAACAATGGCTGAGAAGTTCCGTGACGAAGGTCGTGACGTACTACTTTTCGTAGATAACATCTACCGTTACACACTAGCTGGAACAGAAGTATCAGCACTTCTAGGTCGTATGCCATCAGCGGTAGGTTACCAGCCTACACTTGCTGAAGAAATGGGTGTACTTCAAGAGCGTATTACTTCAACGAAGAAGGGTTCTATCACATCTATCCAAGCGGTATACGTACCTGCGGATGATTTAACGGATCCATCTCCAGCAACAACCTTTGCTCACTTAGATGCAACAGTTGTACTTTCTCGTGACATCGCTGCTCGTGGTATCTACCCAGCAATCGATCCACTAGATTCTACTTCTCGTCAACTTGACCCACTAGTTGTTGGTCAAGAGCACTACGACATTGCACAAACTGTTCAAAACACGTTGCAACGTTATAAAGAGCTAAAAGACATCATCGCAATCCTAGGTATGGATGAGCTATCTGAAGAAGATAAGCAAACCGTAACTCGTGCGCGTAAGATTGAGCGTTTCTTATCTCAACCATTCTTCGTAGCAGAAGTATTCACCGGTGCACCTGGTAAATACGTTTCGCTAAAAGATACTATCAGCGGATTCAAAGGCATTTTAGCTGGCGAATACGACGACCTACCAGAGCAAGCGTTCTACATGGTTGGTAGCATCGACGAAGCAATTGAGAAAGCAAACAAGCTTTAATCGCTTAGGAGGCAACTATGGCTGCTATGACTGTACATCTTGATGTTGTGAGCGCAGAACAAGAGATTTTCTCTGGTCGCGTTGAATCACTACAAGTTTCTGGTGAAGCTGGTGACTTAGGTATTATGCCTGGTCACGCGCCACTACTAACTAGCATCAAGCCTGGCATGGTACGCCTAGTGAAGCAGAACGGAGAGGAAGAAGTTATCTTCCTTTCTGGTGGTATCCTTGAGGTTCAACCATCAATAGTTAACATCCTTGCTGATGTAGCTGTTCGTGCAGATGACCTTGATGAAACTGCAGCTGTTGAAGCTAAGCGTCTTGCAGAAGAGAACATTAACACAGCCTCTGGCGACATGGACTATGCAGAAGCAGCTAAGCAATTAGCTAACGCTGTAGCTCAGTTACGTGTACTAGAAATGGTTCGTAAGAAAGGTTAATCCTTCCTTAGTTAATGATTGAAAAAAAGCACCTTCGGGTGCTTTTTTTGTGTCTCGAATATTTAAGGAAGCTTAGTCACATTCTAATTCAATAGGCTCCCTTACAATAGTCGTGTGCGTATCTATCAGAATACCTCCCTTAGGGTCTGGGCGCGCGGTATAACGGTAGGTGGCATAAATAGTACCACCAACAACATCACAACCATGAGAATCAAGGTAGTTTTCTAGGTCTTCTCCCCATGCATTTTTGAGTTCTTCTTGCTGCAAGTATCCAGAAAGCGTTGCTCCTGTCTTAAACACTGATTCATCAGTGTCTATTCCGATATAACCAGTACCCGACTTATTGAGTTTAATGGCAATGATTGCACCATCCTTTTGGTGATAGTATACGGTGTTTATGTCTTTCTTGTATCTTGCCGAGGCGCTGAAATCCCCACGCTCTACTTTTACTTCACCTTCTATATTACTGAAAAAAGTAGTCCAACTAGTAACTTTTTCGTTAAGGACACGTTGTTCAATATCACTAAAATAAAAACTTTGGCAGACTCTGTTGTTATATACAACACCTGGGTTTGAGCAATCGAGCCCGCTAACACTCTTGGCGCTTGTATGGGGGGGGCGGTTGAAGTGGCTAATCATTAGGTGTTTAGTATGGTAGTACTTAGTAATGTTATTCGCAATCCGGCCGCTACTACCATACAAATTAAGCTGACTTACCTGCGTTCCACTATAATAAACTTCTATTTCGTAATGATAATACTTGTTCTGCACGGCATCGACGACTAGGACGCTGTACTCTCTGTCATGCTCCCATGTGTCCTCTGACTCTTCATCTTCATCAAATAAGTGATGAGGGTACTGTGGTATTCGTGACTTGGCCACATAAGATGGAGATTTACAGTTGTCACAAATAATTGTGTAATCAAAAGTGCTAGCCTGCGCTTTTAAGCCGAATAACAGTGAAATGAGTACGATTACACTCAAGAGAAAGGCATTTTTTTTAATCATATTAATACTTCCTTATTTAATTGAGTAAAATAAACGACCAAGTGCACCAAGTGCACCAAGTTCAAAAGAGCTTAGCATCAAAAACTCTGAACACAAGAATACAAGAGTGTAAGGCTGAAAGAGTTTCAACTAAGTTATTGCTTAGTGATTAGCATTGAATAATTAGCAGCTAAGGTATGACGATGTTGGCTTATTTTCTAAAATAGTGTAAAAACAAACTACTAACTTAAATTGTCTATGGTAGAACGCGCGTGAAAATAATCAAACTCGGCCTTTTATTAGTGCTACCTTTGCAATTGGCATGTTCACCAACCCAATCGCCGATAAAGTCTAATCTCGACGTCGAGCAAAAGACGCAAGCTAT